>NZ_JBEPTL010000006.1:0-170903 GCF_040549465.1 Glaciihabitans sp. UYNi722
GCCGCCCCGGGGGGTGGCCGGGGGTGGGCACCCCCCCCGGTGGGGGGGGGGGGGGGGGCCCCCCCCCCCGCTTTTGTGGGGGGGGGGGGGGGGGGGGGGGGCGCGCGGCCCCCCCCCCCCCCCCCCCCCCCCCAAACGACAGCGCACGACATCCTCCGTCAGCGGACGAGCGGCACGAGGCACGAGGCATGAAGCAGGCGGCAAAGCAGGGATCCGTGATGGGCCGCCGCCACCGCTGCGCCGCCGGCGAACGCCTGCAGCGGCAGGCAAACGGCCCGGTAGACTGGGATAAATCCCCACGATCCTGAAGGAGTCACTGCATGGTCGACGTTCGTCGGGTCAAGCTGCCCGGAGTCGGTGTGCTGCACACCTTCGTCACTGCGGATGGCGGCAAAGCGGGCGTTATCACCCACCGTTCCGGCCACAGCGACCTCATCACCTTCGCCGACGAAGAAGACGGCGCGGACGCCAACAAGGTTTCCCTGCGCCTCAGCGAAGACGAAGCCCACACTCTCGCCGAACTGCTCGGCGGCACACGCATTACCGAGGGTCTCGACAAGCTCGACCAGATCCCCGGGCTCAGCATCGACTGGTTCACCGTCGACTACGACGACCACATCGCGGGCCAGCAGCTCGGCAACCTCGCCCTGCGCGGGGTCGTGGGTCTCACCGTCGTCGCGGTCGTGCGCGGAGAGTCGGCGAACCCGGCTCCGGCCGACGATTTCAAGGTCTTCCCCGGTGACACCCTCGTCGTAGCGGGTTCGCCGGAAAAGGTCGCGAAGGCCTTCAACTTCTATCGCACCGGCGAACTGCCTCAGAAGGTGTCGGTCGACTCTCCGCCCGGGGAGTAAGCATGCATCTGGGTGAAGAACTCCTCGTCCTCGGTCTGCTCTTCGTCATCGCCTATGTTCTCGGTCGCCTGGGTAAGAGGATCGGTCTTCCCGCCATCCCGATCTACATGCTCGTGGGGCTCATCGCCAGCCCGCACTTCCACCTCTTCCCGCTGAGCTTCAAATCGGCGGATGTCGAGTTGGTCGCCGTCTTCGGCCTGATATTTCTGCTCTTCAGCCTTGGTCTGGAATTCGACCAGGATGAGTTCTACGGCAATCTGAGGGCGCTGCTGCTCTCCGGCGGCACCCGCATCCTGATCAACATGGCCGTGGGGTTCGGCTTCGGCCTGTGGGTTGGTTGGGGCACGCGTGAGGCCCTCATCATCGCCGGAATGACCGCGACATCCTCGAGCGCGATCGTTACCAAGCTGCTCATCGAGTTTCGACGCCTCGCCAACCGTGAGACGCCCGCGATCCTGGGCATTATGGTGCTGGAAGATGTCTTCGTCGCCATCTACCTCGCGATCATTTCCGTGGTGCTGCGCGGTGAGAGCGGCTTCTGGCCGATCGTGCTGCAGATGACCATCTCCTTCGCCTTCCTGGTGGCGATGTTCGCGCTCGCGCGCTGGGGTGGCAGGGTCGTCTCGCGACTTGTCCAGACCAGGGACGATGAGTTGTTCACCATCCTGTTCTTCGGCCTGGCCGTGGCATTCGGTGGCATCGGCGAGCTGCTCGGCGTCTCGGATGCGATCGGAGCGTTCCTCATCGGCCTGGTGCTCGGCGCCACCCGATTCCGCACTCGCATCGAGCAGTTCGCATTACCGCTTCGCGATGTCTTCGGTGCCTTCTTCTTCCTCAACTTCGGTCTCGCACTCGACCCAGGCACTTTCGGCGGGGTCGCCGTGCCCGTCGCCGTCGCGGTGGTGCTCACCCTCGTGGTCAACACTCTGGGCGGCCAGCTCATCGCCTGGTTCAACAAACTGACGCCGGCTGAAGGCTTCAACGCGAGCGCTATGCTGCAGAACCGCGGCGAGTTCGCGCTGATCCTCGCGACCCTCGCCACAGCCGCGGGCCTCGACCAGAGGCTCACGCCTTTCGCCGGCCTCTACGTACTCATCATGGCAATCGTCGGCCCGATACTGGCCGTCAACTCCGAGAGATTCGGCAACCGCTTCCTCCGACCGAAGGCGCGGGCACGCGCCAAGGCGAAAGCGGCGAGCGAACCCACGGCAAAGGCGCAGGGTGGCGATGCGATGATCAAGGAGAACATCGCGCTCGTCGAGGCCGCGACAGCAGACATGGAACCCGGGGAACCCGAGCATGCGGTGAACGCCGCGGATCGCCTGATCGAACAGGCCATGCAGCAGTCGGACGAGCTGACCGAACGTCAGAGAGATCCGGAGTACTAGGCAATGTGGTCCGTCGCACGGCGCCCCCGCTGGATCGCCGCGCTCATCTTCGCTCTCGCTCTCGCGGCGGTCTTCGCCGCACTCAGCCAGTGGCAGCTCGCCAGAAGCGTCTCGACCGGCACCGTCGTCACCCGTGACACGGAGACTCTCGTGGACCTCGACACGATTGCCAAGCCGCAGGCGGGGGTCGTGGATGCCGCGGCCGCCCAGCTCGTGAAAGTGACAGGCGCTTGGGTTCCGGACGACTACCTGCTCGTCAGCGGCCGACTCAACGGCGGGAACACGGGATATTGGGTGGTTGGCCACTTCGCCGCGAACGTCGAGGGCGGGAACCCTGCGGGGTTGGCCGTGGCGCTCGGTTGGGCGCCGGACCGTGCGAAAGCGGCATCCGCGATGGAGGCGCTCTCGGGTTCGCAGGCTTCGGGAAGCGTGAGCGTCGCTGGCCGTTACTTCCCCGACGAAGGGCCTCAGGACAGCGATTTCGAGCACGGCAAGCTGAGCACGCTGTCGGCCGGATCGATGATCAACATCTGGAAGGCGACGGATTCCGGCGGCGTCTACGGCGGCTACCTCGTCGACTCGGAGAAAGCATCCGGCCTCGCCGCGATCGACTCGCCCGCGCCGAGTTCCGACGTCGAGGTCAACCTGCTCAACATCTTCTATGCAGCGGAGTGGGTGGTCTTCGCCGGCTTCGCGCTCTTCCTTTGGTATCGCCTCGTGAAGGATGCCTGGGAGCGCGAGCAGGAAGAAGCACAGGCGACCGAAACAGCGGAAGTAAACTAACACCATGGCCCTGCGTCCCAAGATTTCCGACATCCCGAAGATTCGCGGGGCACTGAAGCTGTACAAGGTGTCGGCCTACGTCACCGGCACGCTCCTGTTGCTGCTCGTCCTCGAGATGGTGTTCAAGTACACGCCGATCCATCGTGAGATCGAACTGGGCGGTACCAACGGGTTCATCGCGCTTGTGCCGGATGGCACCGTTCGCGCGGTCAACCTCAGCACCGGCATCCTGATCGCCCACGGCTGGCTCTACGTCGTCTACCTGTTCACTGATTTCCGGTTGTGGAGCCTGATGCGCTGGCCATTCAGTCGCTTTATCCAGATCGCCCTCGGCGGAGTGGTGCCGTTCCTCTCCTTCATCGTCGAGCATTTCATCTCGCGCCGGGCAACCCGCGAGCTCGCGGAACTCGAAGCCACCGCCCCCGTCGCCACACAGAGAGCAGAGGCCGCCCCCCATTAGCGAGAGCACACAGCGTGAGACAACTCAGCGTGAGACAACTCAGCGTGAGACAACTCAGCGTGAGACAACTCAGCGTGAGACAACCCAGCGTGAGACCTCCCACCAGCCCGTCTTAGTCGTCGACTTCGGAGCCCAGTACGCCCAGCTGATCGCACGTCGTGTGCGCGAGGCGAACGTCTACTCGGAGATCGTGCCTCACACCATCACCGCGGAAGAGGTCGCCGCGAGGAACCCATCCGGCATCGTGTTGAGCGGTGGGCCGTCCAGCGTGTACGAGGAGGGTTCGCCCTCGCTCGACCCCGGCATTCTCAAGCTCGGTGTTCCGGTTCTCGGAATCTGCTACGGATTCCAGGTGATGGCGCAGCAGCTCGGCGGCGAGGTCGCCAACACCGGTTTGCGTGAGTACGGCTCGACCGCGGTTCACCTGCAGGGTGACGGCGGTCGCCTGCTCAGTGGACAACCAGACGAGCAGACCGCATGGATGAGCCACGGCGACTCGGTCTCCAAGGCTCCCGCGGGCTTCGACGTTCTCGCGTCGAGCGCGTCGACCCTTGTCGCAGCCTTCGCCAGCGACGAGAAGAAAATGTACGGCGTGCAGTGGCACCCGGAGGTCAAACACTCCCCGTTCGGCCAGCGGGTGCTCGAGAACTTCCTGCATGACGCCGCGGGAATCCCCGGCGACTGGAACAGCGGCAACGTCATCGCCGAGCAGGTGCTGCGCATTCGCGAGCAGGTTGGTAGCGGCCGCGTCATTTGTGGGCTCTCCGGCGGCGTCGACTCCGCCGTCGCGGCCGCGATCGTGCATAAGGCCATCGGTGACCAGCTGGTCTGTATCTTCGTCGACCACGGACTCCTGCGCCAGGACGAGCGCCGCCAGGTGGAAGAGGACTACGTCGCGTCCACGGGTGTGCGCCTGGTCACCGTCGACGCCGTCGACCAGTTCCTCGACGCGCTCGAAGGCGTCACCGACCCCGAGCAGAAGCGCAAGATCATCGGTCGCGAGTTCATCCGTAGCTTCGAGACCGCGGCATCCGACCTGGTGCTCGAAGCCGCATCAGACGGCGAACCGATCAAGTTCCTGGTGCAGGGCACGCTGTATCCGGATGTCGTGGAGTCCGGCGGAGGCACCGGCACCGCCAACATCAAGAGCCACCACAACGTCGGCGGCCTGCCGGAAGACCTTCAGTTCGCGCTGGTCGAACCACTGCGCGCCCTGTTCAAAGACGAGGTGCGCGCCATCGGCCGTGAGCTCGGACTGCCGGAGATAATCGTCGGCCGCCAGCCGTTCCCCGGCCCCGGCCTCGGCATCCGTATCGTCGGCGAGGTCACCCGCGACCGCCTTGAACTGCTGCGTTCCGCGGATGCCATCGTGCGCGCCGAACTGACGGCGGCCGGACTCGACCAGGAGATCTGGCAGTGCCCCGTCGTGCTGCTCGCCGACGTGCGCTCGGTCGGAGTGCAGGGCGACGGTCGAACCTACGGGCACCCGATCGTGCTGCGGCCGGTCTCATCCGAGGATGCGATGACCGCGGACTGGACCCGCCTGCCCTACGACGTGCTCGCGAAGATCAGCAACCGGATCACCAACGAGGTGGCCGGGGTTAACCGTGTCGTGCTGGATGTCACGTCCAAGCCGCCGGGCACTATCGAGTGGGAGTAGGACGCAGAGGAATGCTGCCACGCCGCTGAGGCGCGCATATGCGCTACGGAACCAGCCGTGGGCGCTAACATTCGAGCATGAAGCTCGGCTTTGCCATCATCCGGATCATCGTCGCGATGGTCGGCATCGCGGCGATCATCGCAACCACTGTCGACACAGCCAGTCGCAGCACCATCAACCCATTCAACTTCTTCGGGTACTTCACGATCCAGAGCAACATCCTCTTCATCGTCGTATGCCTGATTGCTGCCGTCGCCGGTCGTCGTCAGTCCCGCGGGCTGGCACTTGCCCGTGCCTCTGCCACCACCTACATCGTGACAGTCGGCATCGTCTACAACACGCTGCTTGCCGGCCTCGAGGGCGGCATCTCCCTGGAGTGGGCGAATACGGTACTTCACGTCGCGCTGCCGATCTACGCCGCCATCGACTGGGTCTTCTTCGGCGACCGCACCGCGGTGCCGTGGAAGCGCTTCTGGATAGTGCTGATCTATCCGCTTGTGTGGCTCATCGTGGTGCTCATCCGTGGTGCTACCGACGGTTGGGTGCCGTACCCGTTCCTTAACCCGAACCTCGGCTACGGGATCGTTGCCCTCTACGGCGTGGGCGTCGCGGTTGCGATCGGCATTGTCGGCACTGCGGTCTGGGCCATCAGTCGGGTGCGCATCCTCAAGCCCTAGCGTGCCGGCGTGTGCTCGTCAACTCGGCTGAGCCTGGTCGTTGAGCCCGCCGCGGGAATACTCTACGGCGGGCTTACGCTGAACGCACAGTGAAGCGCATCGGTTTTCTCTCCTTCGGCCACTACCAGCCCGTGCCGGGTTCAGTCGCTCGCACGGCGCGGGATGCTCTCGTGCAGACGATCGAACTGGCGGTCGCCGCGGAAGAGCTCGGCATCGACGGTGCCTACCTGCGCGTGCATCACTTCGCCCCACAGCTGGCGAGCCCGTTCCCGCTGCTTGCCGCCATCGGTGCTCGCACGTCAACGATCGAGATCGGCACGGCGGTCATCGATATGCGTTATGAGAACCCGCTCTACATGGCGGAGGATGCCGCAGCCGCTGACCTCATCAGCGGCGGGCGCCTGCAGCTCGGCCTCAGTCGTGGCTCACCCGAGACGGCGCTCAACGGCTATGAGTCGTTCGGCTACGTGCCCACCGAAGGCGAGACGGATGCGGATGACGCACGCACGAAGACCGAAATCTTCCGCGCCGCGATCGCCGGTGCCGGTGTCGCCCCCGCGAACCCGCAGATGACCGGACGCAGCGGGCTCCTCGCCATCCAACCCCAGTCGCCCGGCCTCAGCGACCGCATCTGGTGGGGTTCCGGCACGCGCGCAACCGCGAAGTGGACCGGCGAACAGGGCATGAACCTCATGAGTTCCACCCTGCTAGCCGAAGACACCGGCGTCCCGTTCGACGAACTGCAGGCAGAGCAGATCGCGATCTACCGCGAGGCCTGGGCGGCAGCGGGACACGGGGGCGAGCCGCGGGTGTCGGTGAGTCGCAGCATCCTTCCGCTCACCACGCAGAAGGACTGGGAGTATTTCGGGCGCGAGCGCGACAGCGAAGACCAGATCGGTCATCTCGACGGCGGGCTGGCACGCTTCGGCAAGAGCTACGTCGGTGCGCCCGACGAGATCGTCGTGAGCCTCGGGACGGATGCTGCTGTGCAGGCCGCAGACACGGTGCTGGTCACCGTACCGAACCAGCTGGGGGTCGACTACAACGCGCACCTGCTTGAAACCATCGTGGAGCAGGTGGCAGGGCCGCTCGGCTGGCGCGACTGATCCTCTGGAAGGCCATCTCGCGCGTCGAGGTAATCGGCATCCGCGCGGTTTTTTGTTATCCGCGCTGACGTCACAACCTACGCGCAGATAACAAAACGGCGCGCGGACGACGCGGAGCGGAGCGCGCGGATACTGCGCAGCAGCTTGACCAGCGGGACCGCTCAACCAGCGGGACCCTGACTAGCGGCGGAGGAGCGCCAGCAGGCGCAGGATCTCCAGGTACAGCCAGACGACGGTGACCATGATGCCGAAGGCGCCGACCCAGCCGTAGACGCGCGGTGCGCCACGCTGCACACCGGTCTTGATGCTGTCGAAATCGAGCACGAGCGAATAGGCGGCCATGATGATCACCAGCGGGCCGATGATCACGCCAAGCGGAATGCCGAAGATCGTCAGACTGCCCTGGAGGCCGAGGGGGTCGCTGTTGACACCGGTCACGCTCAGGATCACATTGATCACCGAGAAGATGGCGTAACCGATCATCGCGATCAGGAACACCTTGGTGGCCTTCTTCGACGCGCGAACCTTGCCGCTGACGAAGAGGGCGAGCGTCACGCCGACGACGACGAAGGTTCCGATCACGGCCTGAATGGCGATGCCGGGGAACTTCGACTCGAAGAACACCGTGATGCCACCGACGAAAATACCCTCGACGGCGGAGTAGGCGATGATCAGCGCCGGCGACGGCTTCTTCTTGAAGATGTTGACGAGAGCGAGGCCGAAGCCGACGAGCGCTGCGGGGAAGGCCAGCACGGGAACGAACCAGCCGATCACCGCGCCCACGAGCAGAATCGCGAAGGTCGTGACGATCTTCACCATCGTGTCTTCGTAGCTCATGCGATCCGTCTGCGACGGGGTCGCGGAGGGCTGGCTGTAGAGCTCCGTCAACTGCTGTGCTGTCATGCCCTCAGTGGAAGGAGTGGTGTTCCTCGTCAGCTTCGCCGCAGTACTGGCTCGCTCAGAGAAAGCTGGGGAGTTGTTGAATGCAGGGTTGGAGGATGCCATGCACCCAGTTTACCGGAGCCGGGCATCCGTATTGCTGGGGATTTGCCTGCTTTTAGCGATGGATTGGCCGAGCCAGGCAGAGCCAACGATCACGACCATGGAGACCCCGACGACGATGCCTCCATCGCCGTATTGCGGGTAGAGCCAGCCGAGGACCAGGCCGCTGATCAGGGGCAGGAGCATCGTGAGGTAACTGACCGCCGGACGCTGCCGCACGAGGAACCAAAACGCCAGCGCAACCACGAGCAGCACGCAGGCGATCGAGCCGAGCAGGAGCAGCCCCACCAGGAGCGCGCTCGGAAGTGCTGCGGCGAGACGACGCCCTCCACGGCCCGGCAGGATCAACCAGCCGAGCACGTGGGCGGCCAGCCCGATGGTGAGGAAGTAATCGGTGTAGGCGCTGGTCGCCTGCACCAGGAGCGCCCCGGCGAGGATCAGGATGAGTGCGGCGAGGTACCGACTGCGATAGCCTCCCCAGCGCAGCGGGATGCGCGACGTCGGCTCGCGCCATCCGCCCGCCTCAGCCATGGGTAGAGAAGACCAGCGTCGCCACAACGATGATGAGTGCGACTCCCGCGATCGCGACGATGATGCCGATGAGGGTGGAACGATCCTTCGTCGGTTTCGCCGTCCCTGCTTCGTCGACAGGGCGGATTGCGGCCGGAATCGGCTCGACGAACGTGCGTCGAACCGGCGCACCGCAATGGATGCAGAACTTCCACGCGGGGTCGAGCGCGGTGCCGCAGTTCGCGCAATTGCCCATGCGCAGCAGGTTACCAAGAGTTGTTCTGGCGCAATCGCGTAGCGTTGCAGCGTGACATCTCTCCCCCTCGTGATCGCTCACCGTGGTGCAAGCGGCTACCGCCCGGAACACACGCGTGCCGCCTACGAGCTGGCGTCCGAGCAGGGTGCGGATGCTGTCGAGCCCGACATCGTCGTCAGCAAAGACCGGGTGCTCGTGCTTCGGCATGAGAACGAGATCTCCGAAACAACGGATGTCGCGGCGCACCGGGAGTTCGCCGACCGCCGCACCACCAAATACATCGACGGCCAGAAGCTCACCGGCTGGTTTACGGAAGACTTCACCTGGGCAGAGCTCAGCACCCTGCGCGCGACGGAACGGCTGCCGAAGATCCGCACGGCCAACGTCAGGCACACCGGCGACCAGGGCATCCTCCGCCTGACCGACCTGCTCGACCTCCTCGACGGCGCGGACCGCCGCATCGGGATGGTCGCGGAGATCAAACACGCCACCTACTTCGAATCCATCGGAATGCCGCTCGACGAGCTGTTCGCTGGCGAACTGAGCGCCGCCGGCTGGGAGAGCGACGGCCGGCTCACGATCGAGTGCTTCGAGAAGACGGTGCTGCTGAAGATCCGTGAGCGGGGCATCCGTGGTGGCCTGGTCTTCTTGGTCGAGGCATCGGGGGCTCCGGCGGACCAGGTCGCGGCACGGGGTAAGGAAGCGCTGCAGTACGCCGACTATCTCACCCGCGAAGGGCTTGAGGAACTCGCGGCCACTGTCGACGGAGTCAGCGTCAACAAGCACATCCTCCAGAAACCGGGGGGAGCGGATGTGGTGTCCCTGGCGCACGAGGCCGGTCTCTCCGTCTTCTGCTGGACCCTCCGCGCGGAGAACAGTTTCCTCGCCAAGGGGCTGCGGCATGGATCGACGCCCGGCGATTTCGGCGACTGGCGCCGCGAGTTCGAGAGCATCATGCGGATGGGGGTGGACGGCGTCTTCGCCGACCAGCCCGACCTCGCCATCGAGGTGCGCGACAGCCTCTGACCGCCGACCGTCGGTGGTCGGCTCTAGAATTGGGTCAGTTATGACCTTCATCCTGGATCCGGCCGAGCCGACAGAATCCCCTCTGCTTGCCGGTCTCAATCCGCAGCAGCGCGAAGCGGTGGAATATCGCGGGCAGGCGCTGCTCATCGTTGCGGGCGCGGGTTCCGGCAAGACCAGCGTGCTCACCCGGCGCATCGCGAGCCTGATCGATTCGCGTGAGGCCTGGCCGTCGCAAATCCTCGCGATCACCTTTACCAACAAGGCCGCGGCGGAGATGCGAGAGCGTGTCGAGGCGATTCTCGGCCAGGCGGCTCAGGGTATGTGGATCTCGACCTTCCACTCGGCCTGTGTGCGCATCCTCCGGCGTGAAGCGGAACACTTCGGCTTCGGTAAGAACTTCACCATCTACGACTCCGCTGACTCCCGGGCTCTCATCAAACGGATCATCAAAGACCTGGATGCCGACACCTACGGTTTCACGGTCAGCCAGGTCGCCGGCAAGATCTCCAAACTCAAGAACGAGTTGAACGACGTGGAGTCCTACGCTCGCGGAGCGAACTTCAACGACCCGGCCGAGCGCGTCTTCCTCGACATCTTCCGCGAGTACACCCGCAGCCTCTCCAGCGCGAATGCTTTCGACTTCGATGACCTCATCGGCCAGACGGTCTACCTGTTCCGTGCCTTCCCCGCGGTCGCCGCCCTGTACCAGCGGCGCTTCCGTCACATCCTTGTCGACGAATACCAGGACACCAACCACGCCCAGTACTCGCTCATCCGCGAGCTGACCCAGACGCCGCGCACCGACCTGCTCGAGAACGCGACCGGATTCGACGGATCGCTGCTCAGCAACCCGACGCGCGAACTCGAGCCGGCATCGCTGACCGTGGTCGGCGACTCCGACCAGTCGATCTACGCGTTCCGCGGCGCGGATATCCGCAACATCGTCGAATTCGAGCGGGACTTTCCGCAGTCCAAGACGATTCTGCTCGAGCAGAACTATCGTTCGACGCAGAACATCCTCAGTGCGGCGAACGCGGTCATCGGCAACAACTTCGACCGCATCGACAAGAAACTCTTCACCACCGTCGGCGACGGCGACAAGATCGTCGGATTCACCGGCTACAGCCAGCACGACGAGGCGCAGTTCATCGCCGACGAGATCACCGAGCTGCACAAGCAGGGCATCGAGTACCGGGACATCGCGGTCTTCTACCGCACCAATGCCCAGACGCGTGCGCTGGAAGAAATCTTCATCCGTTCCGCGCTGCCCTACCGGGTGCTCGGCGGCACCAAGTTCTACGAGCGCGCCGAGATCAAAGACGCCTTCGGGTACCTCATCTCGGTGGCGAACCCCGCCGACCCGATGGCCCTTCGCCGCATCATGAACACGCCGAAGCGTGGCATCGGCGGCGTGACAGAGGCAACGTTGCAGAGCTACGCGGATCGCGAAGGCGTCACCCTGCGCGAGGCGCTCCGGCATGCGGATGAACTGGGTTTCGGTCCCAAGATCACCGGCGCCATCCTCGGGCTGGGTGCGATTCTTGACGAGGTCTCGCTCACGTCGGACACCGATCCTGTTCCCGACGTGCTCACCGCGCTGCTCGAGAAGACCGGATTTCTCGAGGCGCTGCGCCAGTCGCGCGACCCGCAGGATGAGGCTCGCGCCGAGAACGTGGAGGAGCTCGTGGCGGTAACGAGGGAGTTCCAGAAGAACAACCCGGAGGGCACCCTTCTCGACTTCCTCACCGAGACCTCCTTGGTGGCCGCGGCCGATGACCTCGACGACTCGAGCGGGACAGTGTCGCTGATGACACTGCACACGGCGAAGGGTCTCGAATACGAGGCCGTGTTCCTTACCGGCGTCGAAGAAGACCTCCTTCCGCATCGGATGTCGGCGAGCGAGCCTGGCGGGCCGGCCGAAGAACGCCGCCTCTTCTACGTCGGCATCACCCGTGCCCGCCGCAAGCTCTACCTCTCCCTCGCGATGACGCGGGCCCAGTTCGGCGACGTCTCAGTGGCGATGCCCTCCCGCTACCTGCAGGAGATCCCGCCGGAACTCATCGAGTGGCGGCAGTCGCCAGGCATGGCCACCTCCCGAGGCGGCACCCAGCCGCGAGCACTCAACGCCCGCCGCGACAGCCTCGGTTCATCCCTCGGCGCCGGGTCTTCGGGCCCTGGCTACGCATCAGGGTCGAGCGGTCCCGGCGCGACCGCTCTCGCGCGTGCCGAGCGTGCGGCGCGGGCCGCACAGCCGAAGACCGAATGGGCCAACAAGGTCACGGGCACGGTGCGCGACAACGGTGACCTCACGCTGGTCGCCGGCGACCGCATCCGTCACGTCGATTTCGGCGACGGCAAGGTCACCGCTGTCATCGGCATCGGTGCGAAGAGCATCGCAGAGGTGCAGTTCGAGAAGGCCGGTCGCAAGCGCTTGCTGATCAAGCTGGCCCCGATCGAGAAGCTCTAGTCATGAGCGACCAGCGGTCGCGGGCGATGATGCGTCCCTCAGCCGGCTCGGCGATCCTCTCCGCGGCAGTCGGGGTCGTAGCGATCGCTGCCCTCCTCGCGCCGTTTCCCGCGGCAGCGGTGGTGGGTGCGATCGCGATCGTCGTCGGCCTGGTCTCGCGCGCCGCGTTGAAGCGCGATCCGCGAGTGCGCGATGCTCGGCTGTCGCTTCTCGGCTTTCTGCTGGGTTGCGTCGCCTTCGTGATGGGGATCCTGCCTATCGCTGTGCCGATCGTGCTCGCGCTCTTCGGAATCGCCACCGCGACGCCGGTCTAGCGCCCATCGAGTTGCGCCTAACTGTCGCTGTCGTTACCGCTGTCGTTTCGGCGGTCTGCTGTCGAAAAAACGGCAGCGGACCGCCGAAACGACAGCAGTTGCATCGGCGGGCGACCGGGCGGCGGGTGCGGCAGGGCTGACGACCGGGTCTCTAGCCGAGCTTGCGCAGGTAGTGGTCCTTCGGCCAGTGGCGCAGGCGTGCCGGCAGGTGTGGGTAGATCCGTGCGGTTCCGCTAATGAGCCGCTCGTAGCGTCGCTCGCGGCGTGGGTTCCAGGGCAGCGCGTAGGCGTCGCGCAACTCGGGGCTGAGCAGCCCGGCCGTCGCGAGCCGAGCCGAGGGCATGGAGGCTCGCATCCACAGCGGTCCGGTCGACGGATGCAGCAGCTGGCGTGACACCGTGCGCACCCTGTCGTCGACGGTGAGCTGCGGCAGCTGCTCGTTCCAGTAGGTGCGGAACGCCGCACGGTCGGCTGGCCAGAGCACGGCCGGCATGCCGAGCGCAGTGCCGACGATCGCGTACTCGCGGTAGACGGCATCTGCGTCGTCCTCGTCGAGCGGGCCGAAGATGCGTTCGTGGATCATGGCGGCGGTGTCGTAGAGGGTGGCTGCCACCCAGAGCTGCAGTCGGGCATCCGAAGCATCGTAGGTCGCCGACCGCACGGGCACGTGGGCCCGATGAACCATCGCGGTGACGGCGGCGACCTGTGCCTGGGTGCCGAAAACCAAGGCGTAGACGTAGGTGAGGGTGTTGCGTAGGCGCCGAAGCGGATCTGCTGCGAAGTTGCTGTGGTCGGCGACGGCGTGCCCGATCGCGGGGTTGGCAAGTTGCAGCAGGATCGCCCTGCCGCCGCCGGCGAGCAGCACGCCTTCGGCTCCGAGATCGGTGAGTGGCACGGGACCATTCTCCGTCGTGGAGCCGACCGCCAGCTCAGACCAGCACGTACTCGACGACGTTGGGGGCGGAGGACGGCTAGGATTCCTCGGTCGGCGCGGTCGCCGATTCGACACAGGATGCTCCGGTCGCCAGTGCTTTCTGCGGAGTCCAGTGGTTCGCCTTCTGCAGGTGGAACGGAGCGTAGGCCCTTGCGCTCCAACCGGAGGGCAGCACGGTGATCTCGACGCCGGCGGTGAACCCGTCGAGTTTTTTCAGCGCCACGATGGTCGCCGAGGCGAGGCCGCGGGTGTCTGCCTTGCACGCGACCGAGACGATCGACCACCCGTCGGTTCTCGCGAGCGCCAGTGTCGTTGCGGCCACCGAGAGAGTGGTCACGTCATCCGGTTTCTGTTGACCGTCGAGCGCGACGGATGCCCGCCGCACATTCCAGTTGGCCGAAGTGTCGGGCATGCCCTTGGCCGGCGCGGCTTTGCCGCCTTCGAGGAGGGGCTCCGCGGTGAGCTGGCTGGGGCGGTCGGCATCCGTGGCGTTGGGGTGCGCGTGGCGTGCGTGGTGCATCCGGATGCCGCAAGCGCAACGATTCAGCATGGTCGGACGCCCCCTATACGCACACGACCGCGCCACTCCGACGCCTCATCGACAGATTCGTACTCGTGGTCTGCGAGGCAATCTCCGCCGGGATGCCGCTCCCTGCCTTGGCGCGCGAGGCCCTGCCGACCCTCCCCTCGATCATGGCGAAGTCCGATGACGTGGCATCGCGTCTCGATCACGGTTCCATCGACGCGGTGGAGGCCGCGATCCTGCGCGACAGGGTCGGCGAGATCTTCGAGGCAACCGTGATCTCCGCGAGTTCGAAGGGCGGCGTCATCCAGTTGGCCGATCCCGCAGTCACGGCCAACTGCGAGGGTTCGCTCGAGCCCGGCGCCGTGGTGCGCGCCACCCTCGTCACGGCGGATGTCGCCACGCGCACGCTGAACTTCCGTGTCCGACCTCCCTCGCGCTCACCACTCAACATCAGTTTCTCCGGAGGATTCAGTTATCAGGCACGATCTGCGGGGTCATCCCGGCCGCCGCCCCCACAACCTCCGGAGAAACGCGTGGCTCAGGTGGTGCGACTGCCACGGGCAGCGTTGTACAGCGGCGCCAGTCGCAAGAATGCCCAATGTTTCCTCGGCGGTCATGCCCGCTGGGAGGAAGCGCATCTGAGCCGGGGGTAGAGTTCTTGGTGGCCCAGATATCTTGACGTCGAACTATCTCGACGTCGAGACGTTGGAGATTTCGGCATGGGCCCATCAGACAAACGACCTGCGGATTGGACAAGCAGCGTGGATCTATTCGAGTACCAGGCCCGAGACCTTTTTGAGAGTTACGGGGTGCCGGTACTTGCCGGTATCACCGCGGACACTCCCGATGAGGTCCGCGCCGCAGCCCAGAAGCTCGGCGGCACCGTCGTCGTCAAGGCACAGGTCAAGGCCGGCGGGCGCGGCAAGGCCGGCGGAGTCAAGGTCGCTCACAATGCGGATGACGCGGCCACAGCATCCGAGGCCATCTTCGGTCTCGACATCAAGGGCCACACCGTCAAGCGCGTGATGGTCGCAGCGGGTGCGCGTATCGCATCCGAGTACTACTTCTCCGTGCTGCTGGACCGGGCGAACCGCTCCTACCTCTCCCTCTCGAGCTTCGAGGGTGGCGTGGAGATCGAGGTGCTCGCGGTCGAACGTCCGGAGGCACTCGCCCGCATCGAGGTTGACCCGCTGGTCGGCGTGGATCTCGCGAAGGCCAAGGAGATCGCCATCGCCGCCAAGTTCCCGGCCGAGATCATCGACAGGGTCGCACCGGTCTTCGTGAAGCTCTACGACGTTTACAAGGGCGAGGATGCGACCCTGGTGGAGGTCAACCCGCTCGTGCTCACCGAGGAGGGCGACATCATCGCTCTCGACGGCAAGGTCTCACTCGACGAGAACGCGGAGTTTCGTCACCCCAACCACGAAGCCCTTGTCGACTCCGGTGCCGAGGACCCGCTCGAGGCGAAGGCCAAGAAGCTCGGACTCAACTACGTCAAGCTCGACGGCGAGGTCGGCGTGATCGGCAACGGCGCTGGGCTCGTGATGTCCACCCTCGACGTGGTCAGCTACGCGGGTGAGAAATGGGGCGGCGCGAAGCCGGCCAACTTCCTCGACATCGGTGGCGGGGCATCCGCAGAGGTCATGGCCAACGGCCTCGATGTGATCCTGGGCGATGCTCAGGTCAAGAGTGTCTTCGTCAACGTCTTCGGTGGCATCACGTCGTGCGACGCCGTGGCGAACGGTATTGTCGGGGCGCTTAAGACGCTCGGCGACACCGCGAGCAAGCCGCTGGTCGTGCGTCTCGACGGCAACAAGGTCGAGGAGGGTCGCCAGATCCTGGCCGACTACGCCCACCCGCTCGTCTCGCTCGCAGACACCATGGACGAAGGCGCCGACAAGGCCGCCGAACTGGCTTCGAAGTAAGTAAGGGATAACGAGAATGTCGATCTTCCTCAACAAGGACTCCACGGTCATCGTCCAGGGCATCACCGGCGGCGAGGGCACCAAGCACACCGCACTGATGCTCAAGGCAGGCACCCAGGTGGTCGGTGGCGTGAACGCGCGCAAGGCCGGAACCACCGTCACCCACGCCGGTGTGGATGGGAGCAGCGTGGAGCTGCCCGTCTTCGGGGCTGTCTCCGAAGCCATCGAGAAAACTGGCGCCGACGTGTCGATCGTTTTCGTTCCGCCGGCTTTCGCCAAAGACGCGGTGCTCGAGGCCATCGAGGCCGAGATCCCGCTCGTCGTCGTGATCACCGAGGGCATCCCGATCCAGGATTCGGCCGAATTCTGGGCGACGGCGAAGGCCAAGGGCGGCAAGACCCGCATCATCGGTCCGAACTGCCCCGGCATCATCACTCCCGGCGAGTCGCTGGTGGGCATCACCCCGGCGACGATCACCGGAAAGGGTCCGATCGGCCTGGTCTCGAAGTCGGGAACGCTGACCTACCAGATGATGTACGAACTCCGCGATCTCGGCTTCTCGACAGCCATCGGCATCGGCGGCGACCCGATCATCGGAACCACGCACATCGACGCCCTTGCGGCCTTCGAAGCCGACCCCGAGACGAAGGCGATCGTCATGATCGGCGAGATCGGTGGTGACGCGGAAGAGCGCGCGGCCGACTACATCAAGGCGCACGTGACCAAGCCGGTCGTCGGCTATGTCGCAGGCTTCACCGCCCCGGAGGGCAAGACGATGGGCCACGCAGGCGCCATCGTCTCGTCGGGCGCTGGGACTGCGCAGGGCAAGAAGGAAGCCCTCGAGGCTGCCGGGGTCAAGGTCGGCAAGACACCGAGCGAGACCGCGAATCTCATGCGCGAGGTGCTTGCTGCCCTGTAGGTCTGCGCCGGGATGACTGCTCGCCGAGCACTCTGGCGCGCCGCGTATCCGCCGGTCTAACTTGGGAATAACAGAACTCGAGGAAGAGGTGCCAGCGTGAAGAAGCTCATCAACGACCCGGCGAACGTGTTGGCGGATTCCCTCATGGGGGTGGCGGCCGCGCATCCGGAGCTCAGAGTCGACCACACCAACAGGATCATCTACCGCGGTGAACCGACGAGAGCAGGCAAAGTCGCCGTGATCTCCGGCGGCGGCTCGGGACACGAACCCCTGCACGGCGGATTCGTCGGGCTCGGAATGCTCGACGCGGCGATCTCCGGCGAGGTGTTCACCTCGCCGACACCCGACCAGGTGCAGGAGGCCACCAAGGTCGCGGACGGCGGGGCGGGGGTGCTGCACATCGTGAAGAACTACACCGGCGACGTCATGAACTTCGAGATGGCTGCGGAACTCGCGGATGCCGAGACCGGCGTCAAGGTCGAGACCGTCGTGACCAACGACGATGTCGCGGTGGAGGATTCCACCTACACGGCCGGCCGGCGCGGCGTGGGCGTCACAGTGCTGCTCGAGAAGATCGTCGGCGCGGCCGCCGAGGAGGGCCGCGACCTCGCGGCTGTGGCCGACCTGGCCCGCCGGGTTAACTCATCCGGCCGGTCGATGGGCATGGCGCTCACCAGCTGCACCGTCCCTGCGGCGGGCAAACCCACCTTCGACCTGCCTGATGACATGATGGAGATGGGGGTCGGAATCCATGGGGAGCCCGGGCGTCACCGGGTGCCGCTGGCTCCGGCATCCGACATCGCGCAGCAGCTGGTCGAGCCGATTCTGCACGACTTCGACTTCACCGGCGGTCCTGCCATCGTGATGTTGAACGGGATGGGTGGCACGCCGCTGATCGAGCTGTACCTGATGTACGGGGAGGTGGCGAAGATCCTCGAGAAGTCGGGGATCACGGTCGCCCGTAACCTGGTCGGCAACTACATCACGTCGCTCGACATGGCCGGCTGTTCGGTGACCCTGCTCACAGCTGACGACGAACTTCTGAAACTCTGGGATGCGCCGGTCAACACTGCCGGCCTTCGCTGGGGGGTTTAGAAACTATGGCTGCTGGCACTGTCACGCTTCCTCAACTGGTCGACTGGATCACGCGTTTCAGCGCTGTGGTCACCGAGAACCGCAGCTACCTCACCGAACTGGACTCGGCAATCGGGGATGCCGATCACGGTGCGAACATGGCGCGGGGAATGACCGCGGTTGTCGAGAAGATCGGCGCGGCGCCGGCTTCGGCCGTCGACGAGCTCTTCAAGTCCGTCGGCATGACCCTCGTCTCGTCTGTTGGCGGGGCGAGCGGGCCGCTCTACGGAACCTTCTTCCTGCGGTTCGGAACGACCGCGGGAGCGGCAACCGAACTGGATGCGGCCGCGCTCGGCGCCGCACTGCGGGCAGGGCTCGAAGGCGTGGTCGCACGCGGCAAGGCCGAAGTCGGCGACAAGACCATGCTCGACTCCATGGTGCCAGCATTGGATGCCTTCGACGCGGAGGTTGCATCGGGCGCGGATGCCGCGGCAGCAGCCTCCGCGGCAGCATCGGCCGCGGCGATCGGGCGTGACGCCACCGAGCCCCTCGTGGCGCGCAAGGGCCGGGCCAGCTACCTCGGGGACCGCAGCTCCGGCCACCTCGACCCCGGCGCGACATCCACCGCCTACCTGTTCCAGACGCTCAGCGAAGCACTCGCGTGATCGGTATCGTCGTCGTCTCGCACAGCCCGGCGCTGGCGCAGGCGGCGGTCGACCTCGCCCTAGAGATGGTGGCCGGTGACAGGCCGGCGATCGCGATCGCGGCGGGTGCGGGCGACGGCGTGATCGGCACGGATGCCACGAAGGTCGCCGCGGCGATCGACGAGGTCGCAGGCCCCGACGGCGTACTCGTGGTGATGGATCTGGGTTCGGCGGTGATGAGCGCCGAGATGGCCCTCGACTTCCGTACCTCCGACGTCGAGGTGAAACTCTCCAGCGCGCCATTCGTCGAAGGACTCCTGGCGGCCATCGTGACGGCGTCCGGTGGCGCGAACCTCGCCGATGTCGCCAGTGAGGCGAATGCGGCCCTCGACCCGAAACGGGGGATGCTCGGCGATCCCCCGCCGGTCGCCGAGGCCTCCGTTGAGGCCGCCGCGCCGCAGGCGAACGCTGAAGAACTGACCATCATGAACCGCGACGGCCTCCATGCCCGACCAGCGGCGACGCTCGTCTCAGCGCTCGCCGGATTCGACGCGAAGGTCACGATCGCCAACACGCGAACCGAAGGCAAGCCGGTGGCTGGCAACAGCCTCATCGGGCTGCTGTCACTCGGCGCGAAGGAGGGCGACGTGGTGGTGGTGGCCGCATCCGGTCCCCAGGCCGCGGAGGCACTCGACAGGGTGCGCGAACTTGTGACCTCGGGCTTCGGCGAGATGGGTGACGCAGCGGCGGGCTGACCGCGCACGCGAAGGAGCGTCAGACTCGGCGCTCGTGACGAACCGGTTTGAGGCGGTCAGGGGCATCCGTCGCCTCGGGAAACTCGCAGCTGAATTCGCCCTCGTAGCCGAAGAGAAAGCCGAATATCGGGTTACGCACTTCGAGGCGTATTCGATAGACGCCCGCCTCCTCGTCATAGCTCTCGCGCAGGTCGGCGCGACCACTGAGCAGCATGGGGAAGCGGAAGGCGATGAATCGGCCCTCGTAGAAGCGCTGCGCATCCGAGCGGAGATGAAGCGAGCCGTCCCCGTCAACCGAGAGGTCGAGATCCACCGCGAGGTGCTGGTGGGTGCCGAGATAGTCGAGCACCCGGCCGTGGGTGTAGATCATCGTCGCGTCGAAACGGCTCGGATGCTTGCGCACCCGGTACTCCCGCACGAAGGTCACCGTCTCGCGCCCGAACGGGTCGCGGTAGGGATAGTTCTCGATGGTGAACGGCACGTCCCGCCCGACGTCCGGGATCAGGATGTTGCGCACCTTGCCGATCTTCAGGAAGGGAACCGTCCACCACGGTCCGCGACGTACGTGCGACATCACACCCCGACCGACACAGGCGTACCCCGCGTCGAGGCCCACGCCGAATCGTTTCTGCATCATCGGATGCAGGCGCTCGAAGTCTTTGCCGAGTGCGCGTTCGAAGATCGAGGTCATGGCGCCTCCAACGTTTCGAGGGTCGTCGGAGCATCATCCATGGCCCTGCCACGCTGCGGCACGCGTTCGCATCGCCCCGCCCGCGGCCTGTCCGCCCGCCAGAACGCGAGTACGGATGCCACAGGCCAGCGCTCGGGTTCGACCCCGGTCTCCGCCCAGATCCGCAACCTGTCGAAGCTCCACGCCGTCATCCAACCGATGAGACGCCGCAGCAGGAACGTGTCGAGCACCCGGCCCCATCCCGGCCGATAGTCGTAGCCGGTGCTGAAGACGACACCCTCCGTCGTGGGAACGTAGCGCCAGTAGCCGCGTCCGTCGCCGAGCGGCGACAGGCGATCGCGGGTATCGAAGCGCAGGGCAGATGTCCGCGTGCCGTCGGGACGGGCGCGTTCGCCGAGCGACGTGCCGGTTCCGCGGATGGTGTGCAGCGGCATCCGTCGTTCGTAGGCGAAGCGGTAACCGCCGCTCGCCAGTTCGCCAGCCATGGTGATTCGGCTGAAGCGCAGATCCCAGCGGGGATGCAGTTCGGCGTTCTGCGTGAGCTCCCAGACGCGTTCGAGGTCGGCGCCGATAACGATGCGCACATACACTGCCGACGACGTCATCCCCACAGCATGGCCGAAAACGCAGGAGATACCCGACGGCGACGCGCGTTTCCGGCCGCAATCGTTCGGCAGGGCACCGATGTCCTGCGTTTTCGTGAAGTGCGCTGTCGAGTTCGTGAAAGACGGACCGGCGAGCCGCGGATGCGAGGGTGCGCAGGTAGGCTCCGACGGGTATGAATCGTCCGCTCACCGCCCTCTTCGCCGCGCTCGAAGCGTTGCTCGTCGCCGCGATCGGCGTGGGCATCCCGCTCGTGCCGCTGACCATCCTCTGGGCCGTTCAGTACGGACTGCAGATCGACTGGATCGTCTTCTGGCGGGCCGCGACCGACATCTGGCTTCTCGGCTCGGGCGTCGACGTGACGATGACGCTCAACCCGGCCATCGTCGCCAGCCTGGGCTTCACGGGGGCGGGCACCCCGTTCATCCTGACCATCGCACCGCTCGGTTTCGCGCTGCTCACCGCGCTGCTCGGTGTGCGAGCCGGGCGCCGCATCGTCGAGACACCGCACTATCGACTCGGCATCCTCGTCGCGATCGGAACCTTCGCCGTCGTATCGCTCGGCATCACGCTCAGCACGGTCTTCGCGTCCGCCCGCCCCTCGATCTGGCAGGGCACGCTGCTGCCGACTTTGGTGTTTGCGCTCGGTATTGTGATCGGCGAGCAGCTCGGCCGGCGGGGGATCGCGGATGCCCGTCCCGGCCGAATTCGCGGATGGTTCGCCGACTGGCGGCCGCAGTATCGAGCCACCGTCGGCACGGCCCTTCGGGGCGGAGCGGTGGCCGCCTCGATGGTGCTGGTCGTCTCAGCCCTCCTGGTCGCCGTGCTGCTGCTCACCAGTTACGCGAAGATCATCTCGCTCTACGAGGGCATGCACGCCGGCCTGCTCGGTGGCATCGCCGTCACCGTCGGCCAGTTCGCCTTCCTGCCGAATCTGGTGATCTGGGCGGCGTCCTGGCTGGTCGGCCCCGGTTTCGCCGTGGGAACTGGTTCCTCCGTCGGTCCGCTCGGCACGAGCCTCGGGCCGATTCCCGGTGTACCGATTCTCGGCGCGCTGCCGAGCGGCGACCTCGGCTGGGGCTTCCTCGGCCTGCTCGTTCCCGTGCTCGCCGGGTTCGCGGCGGCGATCGTGCTGCGTCCGCGTCTCGTGCGAGAGCTTGGTGCTGTCGGGCGTGGGCCATGGCTGCTGCTGACCGGCATTCTCGTCGGTATTGCCGGGGGCATCCTGCTCGGCTTCCTGGCCTGGGTCTCGGCCGGTTCCGCAGGTCCCGGGCGTCTCATCGACGTGGGGCCTTCACCGTGGCTGGTGGGTGGATTCGCTGCCCTCGAAATCGGTCTGGCAGCGATCGTTGGGCTCTTCGCGGGGCGACCTTCCCGCACGGAGTAGCCGAACCTCTCGCCACGGTAGGCTCGGGGGGTGCTTTCACTGGTCGTCCTGATCTCCGGCGGCGGATCGAACCTTCGCTCTCTTCTTGAGGCGTCGGAGGACGCGGAGTTTCCGGCCAGGGTCGTCGCTGTCGGAGCAGATCGCGACGCCGACGGCTTCGAACACGCCGAGCACTTCGGCATTCCCACCTTCGCGGCCGCCCTCTCCAGCTTCCCGGATCGCGAGAGTTGGGGCGACGCCATCCTCGAACAGATCCAGGCATGGACGCCCGACCTCGTGATTCTCAGCGGGTTCATGAAGCTGCTGCCGCCCAGGGTCATCGCGGCGCTCAGTCCCAACCTGATCAACACGCATCCGGCCTACCTGCCGGAGTTCCCAGGAGCTCACGGCGTGCGGGACGCACTCGCTGCCGGCGCGACCGAGACCGGGGCGAGCATCATCATCGTCGACAATGGCATCGATGCCGGCCCGATCATCGCCCAGCGCAGGGTTCTGGTGCTGCCGGGTGACACCGAGGCCACACTGCACGAGCGCATCAAGCCGGTCGAGCGCGAGCTGCTGCTGCAGGCCGTGCTGGATGTCGCGAACGGTGCCGTCTCCCTCGAGAAGCTCGCGCGCGCCTAACTCGCGCTATCCAGCGTTAACTCGCGCTATCCAGCGTTAACTCGCGCTATCCAGCATCGCCGAGTTGGCAGTTGTGGTGACTTCGCGTCCCTTTGGCTCGCCACAAGTGCCAAGTCGATGAGAGACGAGGCGACCGCGCGGCGTTTAGACTTGTACTGTCGCGACTGGCGTTGAGATGGGCAACCATCGGGGAGCGACCCTGATCGTTTCGGCCGTTCGCCTGGGCTGAACCGGACCCCTTTGTCGTCCGGTCATGCCATAAGGAGCCGTCAGTGTCCGTTAACAATCCAGCGTCAGCATCCGCCCATTCCTCTTCCGACTATCGCGATCGGGATGCCATCCCGATCACCCGCGCACTTATCTCAGTGAGCGACAAGACCGGCCTGCTCGAGCTCGCCGCAGCCCTCGCAGGCGCCGGGGTCGAGATCGTCTCCACCGGCTCGACCGCCAAGACCATCGCCGATGCCGGGCACCCCGTCACCGAGGTTGCCCAGGTCACCGGCTTTCCAGAGTCCCTCGACGGCCGGGTTAAGACGTTGCACCCCGCGATCCACGCAGGCATCCTCGCGGACCTCCGCCTGGCGAGCCACGAGGTACAACTCGCCGAACTGGGCGTGAAGCCCTTCGAACTCGTTGTGGTAAATCTCTATCCGTTCGTCGAGACCATCGCCTCCGGAGTGACCGGCGATGCCGCGATCGAGCAGATCGACATCGGCGGCCCTGCCATGGTGCGTGCTGCTGCCAAGAACCACGCCAATGTCGCGATCGCCGTCTCGCCCGACAGCTACGCGCAGGTCATCAAGGCGGTGACGCTCGGCGGCACGACGTTGGCCCAACGCCAGCGTCTCGCGGGCGAGGCCTTCGCGCACACCGCCGCCTATGACACCGCCGTTGCCGACTTCTTCGCGAAGAATATCGGCGTCCGCGCCGAGCACCCTTTCGAGGAGGCTGACATTTTCGAACTGCGTGCCAGTCTCAAGAACGTTCTTCGCTACGGCGAGAACTCGCACCAGGATGCCTCCCTGTACGTCACTACAGACGGAGCTGGCATCGCGCAGGCGACCCAGCTGCACGGCAAGGAGATGTCGTACAACAACTACGTGGATGCGGATGCAGCCCTCCGCACCGCCTACGACTTCAGCGAGCCGGCCGTCGCCATCATCAAGCACGCCCAGCCCTGCGGAATCGCGGTCGCTCGTGGTGCCGGCGATCCGATCGCCTCAGCCCACCTGCGCGCGCACGAGTGCGACCCTGTGTCGGCCTACGGCGGCGTGATCGCGGCCAACCGCACAGTCTCGCTGGAGATGGCGAAGGCGGTCAAAGACATCTTCACCGAGGTTGTGATCGCGCCCGACTTCGAACCGGAGGCGCTGGAACTGCTGCAGACGAAGAAGAACCTGAGGCTGCTCAAGCTGCCCGCCGGGTACCACCGCGAAGACACCGAGTTTAAGCAGATCAGCGGTGGACTGCTGGTGCAGCAGCCCGATGTCTTCGACAACTTCAGCTCCGACGGCTGGACGCTGGTCGCCGGCGAGGAGGCGGATGCCGCCACTCGCGCCGATCTCGAGTTCGCCTGGCGTGCCGTGCGTGCGGTCAAGTCCAACGCGATCCTGCTCGCTCACGACGGGGCGTCGGTCGGAGTCGGCATGGGGCAGGTCAACCGGGTCGACTCGTGCCGCCTCGCGGTGAGCCGGGCAGGGGAGCGGGCCGCGGGTTCCGTTGCGGCATCCGATGCCTTCTTCCCCTTCGCCGACGGCCTGCAGATTTTGCTCGACGCCGACATCACCGCTGTGGCCCAGCCCGGCGGTTCTGTGCGTGACGACGAAGTGATCGCGGCGGCGAAGGCTGCCGGCGTGACGATGTACTTCACCGGGGAGCGCCACTTCTATCACTAAGGGATAGTCGCTGACCGAGCCTGTCGAGATCTCGGCAGGCTTCACGGGCCCCATGTCGGGCAGGCTAAACGCGAACGCGTCCGACCGCTGCCGACTGATGCCAGCAACGACGCGGGAGTGTCCGGTCGCGATGCGGCTGCCGGTCTAGGACGTTCGCGCACAAGGACTAACAGTCCTATGGGCTCACACCAGGTGTCGATTGTTGGAGCACTGTTGGGTCGAAGAACGAGGGGGCGATGTTGACGCGCTCGCGGGTTCAGCGGTGGTTTGGCTCCGGCTCAGTGACCCTCGATCAATTGGTTTCGCTGGATTGGCGGCAATGGGATCTTCGGCCTGGTGCTTACTCGGCGCGATGTCGGGAACCTAGGGGGTGCACCTTTAGGGTTCGTCGCCGATGGAGCACGAGGATCAGACCAGCGAATATGAGCAAGGATCCAGCAATCGTTGGTGCAGTCGAGTCGAATCCCGTGGACGGGAGGGTCGGTCCGCTGGCTGCAGCGGCCCGGGCATCCGCAGCGCTGGCAGCCGATGCCGCTGCTGCCGCGGCTGCTTGTCGTTGGGCCGCAAGGCGGGCGATGGTCGCGTTCGAGGGGGAACTCGCGACGATGGCCGAGCGCGCACCACACTCCGTAGATCGGCTGATCACGTTGTCGTCTAGTGTCACCGCACCGTTACGAGCGAGCAGTCGTCCGGTGATGGTTGCGCCGGTGTTCGCGGTTATGGAAGCCAGAGCGAGGATTGTGCCGACAAAGGTCGAGCCGCTGCCAAGGGTTGCCGAGCTTCCTACCTTCCAGTAAACATTGCACTGGTTGGCTCCGCCGATAAAGAGCACGCGGCTCGCGGAACCGGTGATCAGAGTCGATGCCGCTTGGAAGATGAAGACGGATGACGCGTCCCCGTTAAGTGTCAGGTCGCCGTTTATCGATAGAGCGTCGCCCGAGTAGACGCCAGGGGCGAGCGTTTGGCCACCCAGATCGATGAGGTTCGACACGTCGGGGGTGCGCCCGGCCGCATCGTTGTAGGCGGTGGTCACATCGACCTGTGCCTGTTCTGCTTGGGCATCGGTTGCGTGAATGACTCCGTTGTTGATCTGGCCCGGTGGAAATCCGACGACAGATGTTCCCGGGTCAAGCCCAACATCGCCGTCATTGATCACGCTGTTACCTGTGTTCGTGACCGTTGTGCTCGCCAGCACGTTATAGCTGTCGGCCGTACCAAGGCCAACGTTCGGGGGTGTCACTGCGCTTGCGGCATCGGAAGACGCCAGGACGACGACGGCCACCAGCCCGGCGCCGAGACCTGTGCTGAAAACGAGACGCGCACGTGAACGTAGAGGAGAAATAGACACAGGCCCGCCTTTCGCGAAGTTCTTCATGAAATTCAGCAGGGTTCGGGTCGATGCCTATGTTCCATATTTCTACTCTGACCAAACCTGACGTTCTATACCCCATTTGGGGGGTAAGAACGGGCTATTCGTTCGGAACACAATGGAACGCGGAGTCCTCCCACTGTGACACACTTCGGCGCTGTGGCGGCTGCCTTCGAACTCGAGCTGCATCGCTCCGCGTCCCGCTCGCGCTCGAACCGCAAAGCGTGGGGAAGGATCGTTCCACTCTCGACGGTCGCCCACACTTGTTCTAAACCGGCTCGAAACTCTTCCCCAACCCGTAGAGACCGGTGTATTCGGTGGCGCCAAAACTCACTCATCGAATGAGAACGGCGAGCCCAGAGTCTCCCGTAGCTTCAGCGCGCAAAGCTCTCGGCAGGCTCGGTCAGAGCGTAGTCAGCCGGTTCATAGTCGTCGTCCCATAGGGTCGGTGACCATGACTGTCATCGCTCGGCCTGTTCCGTTCCTGCGTCGCCTCGCCGCCGCCCTCATCACGGCCCTCGCCGTCGCAGCCAGCGTGCAGGCGGTGACCGTGCTGCTCTTCTACGTTGGGGCTGGCGCAGACATCACGACCTTCACGCAGCTGAGCGACTTCTTCCTCGCTTCGAGTCTCATCGCGTTCTTCGCGCTCGCCGTGTTCGCCTTGGTCGGCATCTACCGCTACTGGTACACGCGGCTCATCGGCGGCCTCGTCGCGGCGTTGATCGCCGCCGTTCTTGGCACGCTGCTCAACGTGCTCACCAGCGGCTCGACGGTTCCCGCCGACCTCGCCACTCAGCTCTTCGGAACCCTCGTCGGGCCGAACCTCCTCTTCGTCGTACTCGTCACCGTTGGCACGCTGACTATCGGCGAGCGGGTGTGGCGCGCGATCGTCGGCAGCACCACCGACGAGAGCCGCGTCGCCATCGTGCGTGCGCCAGCTGAGAACCTCGCCGAGGGTGAGGTCACCCACATCCAGCGCACGCCGCTCGACACCGAGCTCGCGAACACCCAGTGGGACAACTACGTCGCAACGATCGCGAATGCGGGCTGGGACATCGTGGAGGTGCCCGTCGCCCACGGCCACGCAGACTCAGTCTTCGTCGAAGATGCCGTGGTGCTCTTCGGCGATCTCGCCGTGATCGCGAGCCCCGGCGCCGAGTCTCGTCGCGGCGAAACTGCGGAGGCCGAGAAGACAGTGCGCAGCCTCGGACTCACGATCGCACGCATCGAGCAGCCGGGCACGCTCGACGGCGGCGACGTGCTCAAGGTCGGAAAGACCGTCTACGTCGGACGCGGCGGACGCACGAATGCGGAGGGCATCCGCCAGCTCCGGAGCATCGTCGCCCCTTTCGGATACACCGTGGTCGCCGTGCCCGTCACGAAGGCCCTGCACCTCAAGAGCGCGGTGACCGCCCTCCCGGATGGCACAGTCATCGGTTACGAAGCCCTGGTCGACACCACCTCGATCTTCGACCGTTATCTCGCCGTTCCGGAGGCGACGGGTGTCGCCGTGGTCGTGCTCGCGTCCGACACGGTGCTCATGGCCAGCTCCGCGCCGCAAAGCGCGGCTCTCATCGCCGACCTCGGATATCGGGTGCTCACCGTCGACATCAGCGAGTTCGAGAAGCTCGAGGGATGTGTCACCTGCCTGTCGGTGCGCTTGCGCTAGAACACCGGAACGGATGGCCGCGAAGTCACTTGTGAATGGCCTCAGAGTTACCTGAGTTTTCTTGCACCCCGTGTGCAGATGCGGAAGCGTAGCCAACTCCGATCGCAGGTAATCGAAAGGATTCATCCATGCTTACACTCACCGACTCGGCAAACACTGTTGTCACGACCATCACCGAGCGCACTCCGGACATCAAGGATGCGGGGCTCCGCATCAGCACCGACGAGGCGCAGGCCGGCGAATTCGCCGTCGCCATCGCGCCTGCCCCCGAGCCCACCGACACTGTCGTTCCCAGTGCGGGCGCGAAGGTCTACCTCGAAGAGAAGGCCGCCATCGCACTCGACGACAAGGTGCTCGACGCCCAGTTCACGGACGACGGTTCCGTGCGCTTCGCCATCGGCACCCAGGAGTAGCTTCCTCGCAGTCTCGACGCTGGCCCCGACTCATCCATTGGGATGGTTCGGGGCCTGCGTTGTTTGTAGAAACTTTTGTCCGTGCAGATTCTTCCGGCCGATTTCGGATGAAGTCTTGCGTACGGCAAACTCACGGGCATATCCTGTAGGGCTGCCCAGTCAGCGTTCCGCCTCACCAGGGCGACGCCGGCGGCCATTACCAGTGTGAACAACATACATATCCAGGAGGACGACATGAATAACACAACTCCCGCAACTGCAGGCGCGATTCGTGTTGCCGTCTTTCCGACCATGTATTCCGTCGGAACCCGGTAACGACAGGGGCTAGACGCCCCGCCCAGCTCCCACTCCACAACTGACATTCAGCCATCCGGATCCCCGGCTTTCGCCGACCCCAACGTTCAAGGAATCATTCGTGTCTGCAGACAAGAAAAGACAGGGCACTTTCGCCTCCATCCTGCGCATCTATCCGTGGGCACAACCCGCGATGCCGCGCATTTACCTCGGCATGGTCTCGGCTCTCATCGCCGCGATCGTCGCGCTGATCATCCCGCAAGTACTGCGGTCGCTCGTCGACGGTCCGCTCAAGCACGGCGATGCCAGCCAGATCTGGTGGCCGGTGGGAGCCGTGCTGGGACTCGGCGTGCTCGAGGCCGTGATGATCTGGTTCCGCCGCTGGTTCGTGCTGCAGCCGGGAACGCGTGTCGAGTCCGACATGCGCAACTCGCTGTACAACCAGTTGCAGGACCTCCCGGTGGGCTTCCACGACCGCTGGGCGAGTGGGCAGTTGCTCTCCCGCGCGGTCAGCGATCTTGGCCTCATCCGCCGCTGGATCTCCTTCGGCATCGTGCTGCTCGTGGTCAACGTGATCACCATCCTCGTCGGCTTCGTGTTCCTGCTCTCGATTAACTGGATCCTCGGCGTGATCTTCGTCGTCTGCTCGATCCCGCTATGGATCTACGGCTACCTCTTCGAGCAGAAGTACTCCGTCGTCGCGCGCCGCAGCCAGGACCAGGCCGGTGACCTCGCGACCGCAGTCGAGGAATCGGTGCACGGCATCCGTGTGCTCAAAGCGTTCGGTCGCGGCCAGCATGCGCTGAAGAACTTCGCCTCACAGGCGGAGGACCTGCGCGGAACCGAGATCGAGAAAGCCAAGGCGATTGCCGGCATCTGGCTCTGGCTGCTGCTGGTACCCGACGTCACCTTCGCGCTCAGCCTGCTCGGCGGGGTGTGGCTCGCCGCGACCGGCCAGCTGTCGGCCGGCCAGCTCGTCGCGTTCTTCGCGACGGCGACGGTACTGCGCTTTCCGGTGGAGTCGATCGGCTTCCTGCTGTCGATGACCTTCGACACGCGCACGGCGGTCGACCGCTTCTTCGAGGTGATGGATGCTCCCAACACGATTACCGATCCCGAGCACCCGAAGACGATCGCCAGACCTGAGGGCAGGCTCGTCTTCGACAACGTGCACTTCCGCTACCAGGACTCGCCCTCGCAGTACGACGACCTGCTCGACGGCGTCGACCTCGAGCTGGAGCCGGGGGAGACCATGGCGATCGTGGGCCTCACCGGTTCCGGCAAGTCGACGCTCACCGCGCTGACGACCCGGCTCTACGACGTGACCGGCGGATCGATCACGCTGGACGGCGTCGATGTCCGCGACCTGTCCCGCTACGACCTGCGCAAGCACATCGCGATGGCCTTCGAGGATGCGACGCTGTTCTCGGCGACGATCCGCGACAACGTGATGCTCGGGCGTCCAGAGGGTTCGGACGTCGAACTCGCCGAGGCACTCGAGATCGCGCAGGCGGACTTCGTCTACCAGCTACCGGACGGACTCGACACCAGGGTCGGAGAAGAAGGCATGAGCCTGTCCGGTGGACAGCGACAACGTCTCGCGCTCGCGCGCGCGGTTGCGGCCCAGCCTGAGGTGCTCGTGCTCGACGACCCGCTGTCGGCGCTGGATGTCGACACCGAAGCTCTCGTCGAGGCGGCACTGCGTCGTGTGCTGGCATCCACCACCGCGATGATCGTCGCCCACCGCCCATCGACGGTCATGCTCGCCGACCGGGTCGCACTGCTCGAGGGCGGCCGCGTCACGGCGGTGGGTCGCCACAGCGACCTGCTGGTCTCGAGCGACCACTACCGCTTCGTCATCTCGAGTCTCGAAGACGAAGAAAAGCGCGAACACAACGAAGCACTGCTTCAGCAGCAGGAACAGGGGGCCGGCGCATGAGCGTCCTGGGCGTTGAGGGTGAAGAGCGCGACGACTTCACCAAGAAGGAGAGCAAGCAGATCCGCGACCGCTCGCTACGGCTGCTGAACACGCTGCTGCGTCCGCTCTGGGCGCGAGTCACGGTGACGATCCTCGTGGTCGTGGTGAGCACCGCGGCGCAGGTCGCGGGCCCCGCGCTCATCGCGTTCGGCCTGGACACCGGCCTGCCAGCACTCACCAACCAGGACTGGATGCCGCTGGCCTTCGCCGTGGGGGCCTATCTGTTCACCGGCATCATCGGTGCCGCGCTGATCGCCTGGTACACGGTGCTGACCGCTCGGATCAGCCAGGCCATCCTGATCGACCTCCGCAAGCGGGTATTCCTGCACACCCAGAAGCTCAGCCTCGAGTTTCACGAGAACTACACGTCGGGGCGCATCATCGCGCGCCAGACGAGCGACCTCGACTCGATCCGTGAACTGCTCGACTCCGGCATCAACCAGCTGGTGCAGGGCGGTCTGTACATGGTGTTCATCGCCGTCGCGATGTTCTCGATCGACTTCTGGAGCGGCGTCGTGCTGTTCGGTTCGCTGGTGCCGCTGACATTCCTGCTTCGCTGGTTCCAGCTGCGGTCGCAGAAGGCGTTCCGTGCCACGAGAACCACCTCGGCGAGGCTCATCGTGCATTTCGTGGAGACCATGACCGGCATCCGCGCGGTGAAGGCCTTCCGCAAGGAGAAGCGCAACGAGACCGAGTTCGGCGGCCTCGTGGAGGACTACCGCGAAGCGAACATGAAGACGATCCGGCTGTTCGGCGTGCTGGATCCTGGCCTCGTGCTGATCGGCAATGTGGCGCTCGGCGTCGTCCTGCTCGTCGGCGGCCTGCGGGTCGCAACCGGCAGTCTCGCGATCGGCGTGCTGCTCGCGGCACTCCTCTACACCCGCTCGTTCTTCGCACCCGCGCAAGAGATGGCGATGTTCTACAACTCCTACCAGTCCGCCGCCGCCGCGCTGGAGAAGATCTCCGGTGTGCTCGAGGAGCGTCCGAGCGTTCCCGACCCCACGCGCCCCATCGACCTCTGGCAGGCGAAGGGTGCCGTGAAGTTCGACGGGGTCGAGTTCGCCTACACGCCGGATCGCGTCATCCTGCCACGCTTCGACCTGGAGTTTCCTGCCGGGCAGACCATCGCCTTGGTGGGTTCCACCGGTGCCGGAAAGTCCACGCTGGCCAAACTGATCTCGCGTTTCTACGACCCGAGTGCCGGCGTGGTCTCGCTCGATGGTGTCGACCTGCGGCAGCTGCACCCGAAGGATCTGCGTCGCGCGATCGTCATGGTCACGCAGGAGGCGTACCTGTTCTCCGGCTCGGTGGGAGACAACATCGCGCTCGGTAAGCCGGAGGCGACCATCGAGGAGATCGTGGCGGCGGCGAAGGCTGTCGGCGCGCACGAATTCATCGAGAGCCTGCCCGACGGCTACGACACGGATGTGAACAAGCGTGGTGGGCGGGTGTCGGCGGGCCAGCGGCAGCTGATCTCGTTCGCGCGGGCGTTCCTCGCCGACCCTGTCGTGTTGATCCTGGATGAGGCGACGGCATCGCTCGACATCCCGAGCGAACGGCTGGTGCAGGAGGGCCTGCTCACGCTGCTCGCCGACCGCACAGCGATCATCATCGCCCACCGCCTCTCGACGGTCGCGATCGCCGACCGCGTGCTGGTGATGGAGCACGGGCAGATCGTTGAGGATGGCACCCCGCGCGATCTCATCGCCGGAACTGGTCGCTTCTCGAAGCTGCACGCGGCCTGGCGGGAATCGCTGGTCTAGCTCGCCCCTCCTCCGCAACGGTGACTTGTCACCAAGAGACGGTGACTTGTCATTAACCGTGGTGTGGATGCCGCCAGCCCACTGTTGCTGCCAAGCGACGGGCACTGTTGGCCACCAATCGGCCTCGCGGAACACGAGATCGGTGGTCAGTCGCAGGGATGACTGTGGCTACGGCATCCAGCGCGCTACGGGATCCACGCGGAACACGCCGCTCGCCGACCACTTCAGCGGTGTCGATTCGGTGCGGTAGTACTCAAGAGCCCTGGCCTCGTGGTCGACGGCCGGATGCCCACTCGAGCGGATGACCCGCCACCACGGTACGTCGGAACCGTAGTAGGCCATGGTCTGGCCGACCGCTCGCGCCGCCCGTGACCCGATGGCTGCTGCGACATCCCCGTAGGTCATCACGCGACCCTCGGGGATCGAGGTGACAACCTCGAGCACACGCGAGACGAAGTCGTCCGCCGGTAGTGCGGCCATCTAGAGCCCGAGCGCGCCGATGTTCTCGCCGTACTGGGTTTCGCCCACGATGACGAAACCGGTGCGTAGGAAGAACTGCTCTGGACCTTCTTCTCCCGCCTCCCAGATCGCGGTGAGCCGCGTGAATCCGCGGGAGCGTGCCTCGTCGGCGAGGGCCAAGACGGCGAAGCGTCCGATGCCAGCGCCCTGGGCATCTCCGGCCACGTTCACACGCCAGATGCAGCTGCGGAACTCCTCCTGGTCGGCATCGGGGTCGAAATTGCCGCGGATGAAGCCGACGACGGTCTCGCCGTCGAGCACCACTCGGGGCCACGAGGTGAGCGGGTTGATGTAGGCGTCCGCGATGGCGTAGGAGGGCGGGGTGACGAACTGTTCCTGCCCACGCCGGAGCGTGAGCCCGTTCGCCGCAACGATCGTCTTCGCGGACAGCTCTTCCAGTCGAAACTCAGCCATGACCACAGGCTAACGCTCGCCACCACGATGGGGGTAGTCGGTACATCTTCGAATCCGATAAGTATCTCGATGTCAAGATACTTCTCCAAGCGAGTAAGCTATCCGCGGTGGGCAGAACGCCCTGTTATAAGGAGAATCGCTTGTCCAAGATCACGGTAGAAGGCACAGTCGTCGAACTCGACGGTGACGAGATGACTCGCATCATCTGGCAGAAGATCAAGGACACCCTGATCCACCCCTATCTCGACATCAACCTCGAGTATTACGACCTCGGAATCGAGCACCGCGACGCGACCGACGACCAGGTCACCATCGATGCTGCCCACGCCATCCAGAAGCACGGTGTCGGCGTCAAGTGCGCCACCATCACCCCCGACGAGGCACGCGTCGAGGAGTTCGGCCTCAAGAAGATGTGGAAGTCGCCGAACGGCACCATCCGCAACATTCTCGGCGGTGTGATCTTCCGCGAGCCGATCATCATCTCGAACATCCCGCGCCTGGTTCCCGGCTGGAACAAGCCGATCATCATCGGCCGTCACGCATTCGGCGATCAGTACCGCGCCACCGACTTCGTCTTCAAGGGCAAAGGCAAGCTCACCGTGCAGTTCACGCCGGACGACGGCTCAGAGCCGCTCAAGTTCGATGTCTACGACGCCCCGGATGACGGCATCGCGCAGGTTCAGTACAACCAGGACGCGTCGATCCGCGACTTCGCCCGCGCTTCTCTGAACTACGGGCTCGACCGTAACTACCCGGTCTACCTGTCGACCAAGAACACCATCCTCAAGGCCTACGACGGTCGCTTCAAAGACATCTTCGAGGAGATCTTCCAGGCGGAGTTCAAGGAGAAGTTCGACGCCGCAGGGCTCACCTACGAGCACCGTCTCATTGACGACATGGTCGCTTCGGCCATGAAGTGGGAGGGCGGCTACGTGTGGGCCTGCAAGAACTACGACGGCGACGTGCAGTCCGACACCGTCGCGCAGGGCTTTGGATCGCTCGGGCTGATGACCTCCGTGCTCTCCGTGCCCGACGGCAGCATCGTCGAGGCCGAGGCTGCCCACGGAACGGTGACCCGTCACTACCGCCAGCACCAGGCGGGCAAGCCGACAAGCACGAACCCGATTGCCTCGATCTACGCGTGGACCCGTGGCCTGTCGCACCGCGCGAAGCTCGACGACAACCCGGATCTCGCCGCCTTCGCGAATACCCTCGAGGATGTCGTCATCAAGTCGGTGGAGGCCGGTCACATGACGAAGGACCTCGCCATGCTCGTCGGTCCCGACCAGAAGTGGGAGACCACGGAAGAGTTCCTCGACACGCTCGACAAGAACCTCGCCGCACGCCTGTCATAAGCGGCGCCTCGCGTAGCTTCTGAGGGCACTGCTGGGCGTCCGATGGACGGTGCCCGGTTGTATGCTCGACTGACTGATGCGAGGGAGCCAGGCCGTGAGTGGTTTCTGCAGTGAGGCGGCCACTGGATGAATGCGAGCGCGGGCGTGCTCCTGCCCGGTTTTGTCGGCACGACTCTGCCAGACTGGCTGGCTGCACGGCTGCGAAACGGTCTCGCGGGAGTTTGCATCTTCGGGCAGAACATCGCCTCACGCACCCAGCTGAAGGAATTGACCGACGCCATCCGTGCCGCCAACCCGAACGCGCTCATCGCCATCGACGAAGAGGGCGGCGACGTTACCCGGCTCTACTACGAGACCGGCTCGCCGTACCCGGGCAATGCCATCCTCGGTCGAATCGACGATGCCGAGTACACCGAGTTCGTGGCGAGGACCGTCGGATGGGAGCTGCGGCTTGCCGGCTGCAACCTCGACTTCGCGCCCGATGTCGACGTCAACTCGAATACCGACAATACGGTGATCGGCGTCCGCAGCTTCGGTGCAGATCCCGCCGCGGTGGCCAGGCACAGCGCAGCGTGGATCCGCGGGATCGAGTCGACAGGCACAGCCGCCAGTGCCAAGCACTTTCCGGGCCACGGCGACACCGCGCAGGACTCCCATCTCGCGCTTCCCGTCGTCGATCTCTCGCTCGAACAACTGCGGGAGCGCGAACTGGTGCCCTTCGTCGCGGCGATCGCCGCCGGAACCCGTACCATCATGACCTCGCATATCCTGCTGCCGCAGGTGGATTCGGAGAACCCCGCCACCTTCTCGAAGAAGATCCTCGGCGAGATCCTGCGCAGAGAGCTCGGCTTCGACGGGGTGATTGTGACCGATGCACTCGACATGGCCGGTGCGAGCGGCGTAATCGGCATCCCTCAGGCGGCGGTGCGCGCTGTCGCGGCGGGGTGCGATTTGCTCTGCATCGGCACAGAGAACACCGACGAGCAGCTAGGCCAGATCGAGGCGGCGATCGACCAGGCGGTGCGTGACCGCGTTATCGATCCTGAGAGGCTCGCCGAGGCTGCTGCGAGGAACGTCAAACTCGCCCGGGAACTGGCACGCGAAGCCGGGAGCATTCCGATACCGGAATATATAACCACGGTCGACGAGCCCGAGCTCGATGTCGCCCGCACGGCGGCGTCTTTCGACGTGCGTCCTGGACTTCGGGTGCAGACCACTCGACTGCTGGTGACCCTCGAGACCTCGGCGAATCTCGCCATCGGCCAATCCCCGTGGGGTCCGCCCGGTGACGGCATCACGCGGATGGTCGAGGGTGCGAGGCTCCAGGTTCCGGACGGTGTTCAACCGGTGTTGCTCGGGCGGGCCAACCACCGGCACGCCTGGATCCGCGAGCTCATCGACGGCGTGCGCGCGCAGCATCCGTCTACCATCGTCGTGGACCTCGGCTGGCCGGGCGACGATCGCGCCTACGCCGACGTGGCGACCTTCGGAGCCTCGCGTCACACCGGTGCGGCATTGCTCGAATGGCTCGACCGAGAGAGTGTGGCGGTGCGGTGAGGATCGGCCTGGATATCGGCGGTATCAGCGGGGCGGAGACCACCGATTTCGTATCTGTGGGTGTCTACGGGCGGGTGGAGAACGCTGTGAGCGTCCGCGGTGCGCGTGCTCATACTCACCGTGGATGTCGATACCGTTGTCATCGGAGGGGGCATCAGCTCTCTCGGAGAACCACTGCTGAGCGGTGCGCGCGCCGCGCTCGAGGGCTGGGCGCCGCCCTCGTCGGTTAAACAGCAACAACTTCAGGAGCGCTCTAGTGGCAGAAATCGTGATCCTTGACAGGGCAGCGGCAGGGGAACTCGCGGCCGACACCATCCTCGCGCTGGTGGCGAAGAAGCCAGATGCCGTCCTCGGCTTCGCGACGGGATCGACCCCCCTCGTGGCCTACCAGGCGCTCGCGGCCCGCGGCGCCGATCTCGTCGGTGTGCGCGGTTTCGCCCTCGACGAGTACGTCGGCCTGCCTGCCGGACACCCCGAGAGCTATCGCGCCGTCATCACCCGTGAGGTGGTCGAGCCTCTCGGTCTCAATCCCGCTCTCGTGCGTGTGCCGGGCGATCGCGGCCCCATCGAGACCGCGGGTGAGGACTACGAGCGCTCGATCCGTGAGGCGGGTGGCGTTGACCTGCAGATCCTCGGGATCGGCACCGATGGCCACATCGGCTTCAACGAGCCTGGCTCGTCGTTCGAATCGATCACCAGGGTGAAGACGCTCACCAAGCAAACCCGGGAAGACAACGCGCGCTTCTTCTCCTCGGTGGACGAGGTGCCGGTCAACTGCATCACCCAGGGTCTCGGAACCATTCGCCGGGCCAAACATCTCCTGCTGCTGGCCTTCGGTGAGGCCAAGGCGGAGGCGATCGCTGCGGCGATCGAGGGTCCGGTCACGGCCAGTTCGCCCGGCTCGGCCATCCAGCTGCACCCGCACGTGACCGTGCTCGTGGACGAGGCTGCGGCATCCCGTCTCTCGAACGTGGACTACTACCGCTACGCCTGGGCGAACAAGCCGGCGTGGGAGTCGCTCTAGCGACACCGTTGCCTTCTTGATCCCCGGAGGCTCTCTGCACGTTTCTCCGGAGGTGTGACGCGGTGATGGCAGAGGCGGCGCGGATGTCTGCGGATCTGGGCTGCGCGATCGCGAAAGCTCCGGAGAAACCCGATTGGTTGGGCCGCAACCTGGTCGGATGTGCACCCCGCACGCATCGGAACAGGCAGACAATTGAACGGCGCGAACTATCGAGTGAGGAAGACATGAACGAGTCGATTCCGGCCAACGAAGGCAGCGCGAGGTCGGCGGCCCTCCCGCTCACCGAACGGCGAAATGCGGCGTCTGCTGCGATGGACGACATGTCCGCTCTCGACTTGCTCGTGCTGCTCAACCAGGAGGACCAGCTCGCGGTCGCCTCGGTGACCGCCGTTCTCCCACAGCTGGCGATTCTGGTGGAATCGGCAGCTGACCGGGTGCGCTCAGGCGGCACCGTGCACTACTTCGGTGCAGGCACCTCTGGCCGCCTCGCGGTACTGGATGCGGCCGAACTCATCCCCACCTTTGCCGTGAGCCCGACCCTCGTGCAGGCGCATATCGCCGGCGGGGAGCGAGCGATCGCGCACGCGGTCGAGCGGTCGGAAGATTCTGATGCCGATGGAATTCGTGACGCGCGAGACCTCGGGTTACACGACGTCGCGATCGGACTGACGGCATCTGGTACCACACCGTACGTGTGGGGTGCGCTGCGGACCGCGCGCGCTAACGGAGCACTCACCGCGTTGGTGACCAGCAATGGCGATTCGCCGCTCACCGCGCTTGCCGATATTTTCCTCGCACCGTTGACCGGCGCTGAGGTGCTCACCGGATCCACCCGTCTCAAAGCCGGCACGGCAGAAAAGGTGATTCTCAACGGATTCTCGACCGCCCTCATGGTTGCCCTCGGTAGGACCTACTCGAACCTCATGGTGTCGATGATCGCCACGAACGCCAAATTGGAGCAGCGAACGCTTCGCATTCTCGGTGAGATCGGCCAGGGCAGTGACCAGGAGAACTCCGCGCTTCTCCAGGCAGCAGAGGGCGACCTCAAACTGGCCGTGGTGAGCATGCTCTCCGGCGGCACTATGGATGCCTCGAGAGAGGCACTCGTCAGCGCGGGAGGTTCGGTGCGCGAGGCAGTGAAACTGCTGGGCTCCTCCGGCGCCTGATCAGGAACCAGGACAGCTGAGCCGGAGTCCGTTAGCCCAGACCTGCTGCACCTGCCACTCGTGGTCCAGCCAGACCGCGTCTGCGACGTAGCCGGGGGCGAGGTAGCCGTGGCGGTGCTCAAGGCCGAGCGCGCGTGCCGGCGTCACCGTGAGAGCGGCGACAGCGTCGATCGGGCTGATGTGGGAGAGTTCGATCGCGCAGCGCAGTGCGACATCCTGGGTGAGGGTCGAACCGGCGATGGTCGAGGTGCCGGAGAGCAGCGCGAGGCCGTCTTGCACCGTCACGTTGAGCGAGCCGAGGCGGTAATCGCCGTCGCTCGCCCCGGCCGCCGCCATCGCGTCGGTGATGAGCGCGATACGACCGGGAGCGGCGTGGAAGGCCATCGCCGCGACATCCGGATGCACGTGCTCGCCGTCGAGGATCAACTCGATGGTCACGCGGTCGTCTTCGAACGCGGCGACAACAGGCCCCGGCGCGCGGTGATGGATGCCCGGCATCGCGTTGAACGCATGGGTGAGCAGCCGTGCGCCACGATCGAAAGCCTGCTGCGCGAGTTCGAAAGGCATCTCGGAGTGACCGATGGCGACGGTCACCTCGTTCTCTACCAGTACGTCGATGGCTTCGAGAGCGCCGGGCAACTCCGGCGCAATGGTCAGCTGGCGCAGTGTGCCTCTGGCGGCGCCGATCAGCTCCTCGACGGCGAAAGGTGTCGGCTCCATCAGGAAGTCGGGGTTGTGGGCGCCACGACGGCCGGGGGCGAGGAACGGCCCTTCGAGGTGGCTGCCGAGCACCAGAGGATCGACGGCGGCGAGGTCCGCGATCACCGAGAGGCATTCACGCAGCTGGGCGACAGGGTTGGCCACGAGGCTGAGCAGTGTACGGGTGGTTCCGTGGGCGCGGTGGGTGGCGAGCGCGCCGGCGATCTCCTCCGGTCCGTCGTCGTAGGAGTGCGATCCGCCGCCGTGGGTGTGCAGGTCCATGAAGCCCGGTACCAGCCATCGGCCGCCGACATCGATGCGCTCGGTCGCCTCCGGCAGCTCGCGCCCCGATCCGGCCGCGGTGATGGTGTCGCCATCCACGAGCATCCAGAACTCGTCGATTTCGCCGTGCCCGTCGAGCTTGCGGGCGCCATAGAAGAGCGTGGTCATTTCTCAGCCGTTTCTCGTGTGAATTCTGTTCGTCCGTTGATGACACCGCTCGCAGCGGCGAGGATGCCGAAAATCGCGCCGACAATCGGGTACCCGAGCATGAACCAGGCCGCAGTCGCCGCCCCCATGATCAGGATCTCCACGGCCGCGCGCCCCACCGGATCAAGCGGCAGAACGGCTTTCAGCGACCGGAACAACCCCCAGACGACAGCCGCGAAGAGGGGCGTGCCGATCATGAACAGCACACCCGGCCAGGGGAATGGCCAGGCGAGGTAGCCCCACAAACCGAGCGAAAACAGGGCGAAGAGCTCCAGCAGAAAGCGGAGAACATCGTTGGGTCGGATCTTCATTTGAAGATGATCGTGCGTGCGCCGTCACGCAGCACCCTGTTTTCAGCGAACCAGGTGACCGCCTGGGTGAGGGTGCGGGACTCCTCATCCTGGCCGATCGACATCAGTTCGGCTGGCGTGCGGGAGTGGTCGACGCGCACGACGTTCTGCTCGATTATCGGGCCCTCGTCGAGGTCGCTGGTCACGAAGTGCGCGGTCGCACCGATCAGTTTTACGCCGCGGGCGTGCGCCTGGCGATACGGATTCGCGCCCTTGAAACCGGGGAGAAAGGAGTGATGGATGTTGATGATCCGGCCCGCCAGCCGGTCGCAGAGGGCGGGGGAGAGAATCTGCATGTACCGCGCGAGCACCACCAGTTCGATGTCGTACTGCTCGACGGCATCCGCGATCCGGTCCTCGAAGGCGAGCTTCTGACCCTCGGAAATCACGGTGTGCGACTCGAACGGCACGCCGTAGAACTCGGCCAGGTCGCCGAGGTCGGGGTGGTTGCTCAGTACGAGCGGGAGTTCCACCGCCAGCTGGCCCGCCCGCTCGCGGAACAGCAGGTCGTTGAGGCAGTGGGCGGCTTTCGACACCAGCACCAGAGTGCGGAGTGGGCGGCCGACGACATCCAGTTTCCAGGTCATGTCGTAGCGCTCGGTCACCGGGGCGATGGCCCGCTCGAAGGTGGCACGATCGGCGGCTGATTCCACCTGCAGGCGCATGAAGAAGGTGCCGGTATCGTCGCTGGAGAACTGCTGCGACTCGGTGATGTTGCCGCCGGCCGTCACGATCGCGCCGCTGATGGCGTGGACGATGCCCGACCGGTCAGCGCAGACGATGGTCAGCACCCAGTGGGTGGAATCCGGCGAAGTCACGAACCTAGGCTATTGCCTTTGCGCACCGGTATTCTGGAGGTGATGCCGCAGTAACCGCGGTGTCCCGCGGACGGCGATGCGATCCACACCCTCCCTGAACGGATTTTCGGCCCCATGGGCACTCCGGCTACTTCCACACGTTTTCCCTACCTCGCGCTCATCACCCTCGCCGCCTCGGTTTTTCTGAGCGTCACGATCGAGATGCTGCCGACAGGTCTCCTGCCAGAGATGAGCGACGAGCTCGGCGTCAGCGAGTCGCAGGTCGGTCTCACCGTCTCGGTCTTCGCGTTCACCGTCGTACTCACGAGTACCTGGCTCACCGCCCTGACGATGCGGATACCACGGCACACGCTCGTGGTGGTGGTGCTGCTCATCTTCGTGGCGAGCTCGGTCGCCACGGCGTTCGCGCCCAACTACGCCGTGCTCGTCGGCTCTCGTATTCTCGGCGGTCTCGCTCACGGTGTCTTCTGGTCAGTGGTCGGCGCCTATGCGGCCTACATCGTCCCGAAGGAGCAGCTCGGCCGCGCCGTCGCGATCACACTCGGCGGCGGTTCGCTCGCTTTCGTTCTCGGTGTGCCGCTCGGAACCGCCCTCGGCCACGCCGTCGGCTGGCGCCTGAGTTTCGGCACCCTTGCTGTACTCACCCTCGTCGGAGCCGGTTTCATCTATCGCTTCCTTCCCCGGGTTGACCATCTGGCCAAGGGCACTGTCGTCGGCACTCCGACGGGCAGCATCACCGTGCTCACCGAAGAACTGACGTCCAGTCATGCCCCGCGCCGCGACCACTCGGTCACCGCCGTCGTGTTCGTCTGCATCATCACCGCGATCACCATGATCGGGCAGTACACCTTCTACACCTACATCGCGCCGTTCCTGGTGCGAGCCGTCGGTCTCGACGAGGCGGCGGTTAGCCCCGCCCTCTTCGCGTATGGTGCGGCGGGTGCCGTCTCACTCGTACTCGTCGGCCTCTACCTCGGACGCCGCCCCCGCCTCGGGCTGATGATCTCCCTCGTCGTGCTGCTCGCCACCGCCCTCTCCCTCGGTTTCCTGCCCGCCGTGATCCCGCTGGCTCTCGTCTCGTTCTTCCTCTGGGGATTCGCGATGGGCCTGCTGCCACCGCTGCTGCAGACGAGGATGCTGCACGCGGCACCCGCACGCATCCGCGACACCGCGAGCGCGTTCTATACGACAGCGTTCAACATCGGCATCGGCGGCGGCGCGCTCGTCGGAGCGATCGTGCTCGACAATCTCGGGCTCTCATCGCTGCCCTTCGTCTTCGCCGGCATCCTCGTCGTCTCCATCGCGCTCGTGATCGTCTCGGATGCCCTGCTCCGCCAGCATCCGGCGGGTCGGGTGGTCAAGCACTAACGGTCGCTGCGACTCGAGACTCATCGACTCGCGGCCTGTTGTGCTTAACCGGCGCGGGGAACCACCACACGACGCAACTCGACGGGAAATGGCGAGCCGGCGAATGGCGCGCAGAAGGCTCATCCGGTTAGACTTGACCAGTCGCAACTGGCGTTGAGATGGGCAACCATCGGGGAGTGACTGACATCGAGTGGGCCGTTCGCCTGGGCCCACCGGATACCTTTGTTCTATCCGTCGAGTGTCAAGGAGTCGCCAGTGTCTGCCACCTTCAATTCCCCCCTTGCCGAGGTCGATCCCGAGATCGCCCACGTGCTCGAGCAGGAGCTCGATCGCCAGCGCGGCACCCTCGAGATGATCGCCAGCGAGAACTTCGTTCCCCGCGCCGTGCTCGAAGCTCAGGGCTCGGTGCTCACCAACAAATACGCGGAGGGTTATCCCGGCCGTCGCTACTACGGCGGCTGCGAGTTCGTCGACATCGCAGAGTCGCTGGCCATCTCCCGCGCGAAGAGCCTCTTCGGTGCGGCCTACGCCAACGTCCAGCCGCACTCCGGTGCCTCGGCGAACGCCGCGGTCCTCGCCGCGATCGCGGAGCCGGGTGACAAGATTCTCGGCCTGGAGCTCGCCCACGGTGGGCACCTCACCCACGGCATGAAGCTCAACTTCTCCGGAAAGCTGTACGACGCGCACGCCTACGGTGTCGATCCGCAGTCCTTCCTGGTGGACATGGATGTGGTGCGTGAGAAGGCGCTCGAGGTGCGCCCGCAGGTGCTCATCGCCGGCTGGTCGGCGTACCCCCGCCAGCTCGACTTCGAGGCGTTCCGGGCGATCGCCGACGAGGTCGGAGCCAAGCTCTGGGTGGATATGGCGCACTTCGCCGGACTCGTCGCCGCAGGCCTGCACCCGAGCCCCGTTCCGCACGCCCATGTCACGTCGTCGACAGTGCACAAGACGATCGGCGGCCCACGCTCCGGCTTCATCCTCACCAACGACCTCGACCTGCAGAAGAGGCTCAACTCGAACGTCTTCCCCGGCCAGCAGGGCGGACCGCTCATGCACGTGATCGCGGCCAAGGCGACGGCCTTCAAGCTCGCGGCGGAGCCGGAGTTCGCTGACCGCCAGGAGCGCACCATTCGCGGTGCCAGGATCCTCGCCGAGCGCCTCACGGCCCCTGACGCGAAGGAAGCCGGCATTGACGTACTCACCGGCGGCACCGATGTGCACCTGGTGCTCGTCGACCTCCGCAACGCTGCGATCCACGGCCAGCAGGCCGAGGATGTGCTGCACGAGGCGGGTATCACCGTGAACCGCAACGCTGTGCCGTTCGATCCGCGCCCGCCGATGACGCCATCCGGTGTGCGCATTGGCACCCCGGCGCTCGCGACCCGCGGTTTCGGCGACGAGGAGTTCACCGAGGTGGCCGACATCATCGCGACGGCACTCAAGCCGGCACCGGATGTCGCGGCCCTCCGTGCGCGCGTACTCAAGCTCACCGACGGCTACCCGCTCTACCCGGGTCTCACCAGCCCCGGAACCTGGGCCTGACCGATGACCGCGACCAGGATGGACGGCATCGCCACCGCGACAGCCGTCAAGGCGGAACTCGTCGAGCGCATCGCGGCCCTCAAGGCGCGGGGTATCACCCCGGGCCTCGCCACGCTGATGGTGGGTGAGGACCCAGGGTCGCTCTCCTACGTCGCGGGCAAGCACCGCGACTCGCTCGAGCTGGGCATCGAGTCGGTACGTATCGACCTGCCGGAGACGGCCAGCGCGGACGACGTGCGCGCCGCCGTGCGCGAGTTGAACGCGAACCCGATCGTCACCGGCTTCCTGATCCAGCTGCCGCTGCCCGCAGGAATCGACGAGAACGAAATGCTCGAACTCATCGATCCGGCGAAGGATGCGGACGGCCTGCACCCGATGAATCTCGGCCGACTGGTGCTCCGTGTGGGCGGCGAACTCAACTCGCCGCTGCCGGCCACCCCGGCGGGAATCGTCGAGATGCTTCGGCGTTACGACGTCCCGATCTCCGGCAAGCACGTGATCGTCATCGGGCGCGGTCTGACCGTCGGGCGACCGCTCGGGCTGCTGCTTACCCGCAAGGGAGTGGATGCCACGGTGACACTGGCGCACTCCCGCACGAAGAATCTCGCGGAGGAAGTGCGTCGGGCCGACATTATCATCGCGGCGGTCGGCGTCCCGGGTCTCATCAAGGCCGACTGGGTCAAGCCGGGGGCGGCAATCCTCGATGTCGGCATCACCAGGGTGATCAACCCGGAGACGGGTAAGGCAAAACTCATCGGTGACGTCGACCCGGGTGCGGCAGAGGTCGCGAGCTTTCTCTCACCGGTTCCGGGCGGCGTCGGCCCGATGACCAGGGCCATGCTCATGCACAACGTCGTGGAGGCGGCAGAACGCCTCTGACGTTCCTCCCGCTCGGGATCGGCGCGAAGGGTTATTCGCCCACGTAGCCGATCCCGCAGCTGATCCCGTTGCGGGCGGCGTTCGGATCCCAGCCGCCGTCGCCTGTGACGACGGTTGCTGCGGCATCCTCCAGCTTGATGGTGCAGGCCTCGATGGTCGCCTTCGAATCGAAGGGCACAGAGAACCCGAAGAAGCCGTAGCGCCATTGCGTGAGGGTCGGACCGGGGATGCCGCTCTCGAAATCGGCGACCGCGTGCGCTGGGCCTGCGGTGCTCCAGGTGTAGCCGTTGTCGCACGGCGCTGAAGGGTCGACAGGTTTGATGCCGGTGCCTTTGACCGACTGGCCGTAGAAGTTGGTCTTGCCGGCGAAAACGTCGAGCGGGTAGACGAATGGTTTGTTCTTGACGCTGCTCGCCAGGTCGATCGACATGAGGATGCTGCCGTTCGCGGCAAGGGTGTCCGCCGTCACGGGCGTCCCCTGCACGCCGGGACCGCAGGTGGCGAGAAACTCTTTCTGGAGGGCGCCGACGTCGCTGCTGCTGTAGGGCAGCGGTTTGTGCGCGGTCATCGTGATGCCGATCGTGCTGCCATCCTTGCCGCGCACATTGGCGGAGATGGTGAACATGAGATCGGCCGATGCGGCCGGCGTCGCACTCGCTGACGGGCTCGTGGAGGGGCTGGGTTGTGCGCTGTCGCTCGTCGTCGGCGCAGCAGAGGGGGTCGGCGAACAACCGGCGAGAAGGAGGGAGGCAAGTAGCGCTCCGGCCACACCGATCGAGGTCCTGGCCAGCAACGCTCTCACCTGGGTATCTCCTCTGATTAGCTTTCCCGCGATGCTCCATGGGCGGGGACCACCACGAAAGTATCAGGCTGGCCGAATCCATGTTCCGCGAAGGCGCCATCGATAGCAACCTGTAACCGGGAAAGATCATCCCGATGGATGAGAGCGATCGCGGAGCCGCCGAAACCGCCGCCGGTCATCCGCGCTCCGATCGCACCGTTGGCCTGGGCTGTCTCCACAGCGAGGTCGAGTTCGGGGATGGAGATCTCGAAATCGTTGCGCATGGAGAGGTGGGAGGCGTCGAGGAGGTCGCCGATCGCTGCCGGGCCCTGCTCCCTGAGGGCGCGAACAGTGTCGAGCACACGCTGGTTCTCGGTGACCACGTGGCGTACGCGGCGGAAGGTCGTGTCGTCGAGGATATTGCGAGCCCGCGGCAGGTCGTCGACAGTCACGTCACGCAGGGACTCGACCTCCAGCATCCGTGCGCCAAGCTCGCAGGAGGCCCGGCGTTCCGCGTAGCCACCGGTCGCGTGCGAGTGGGTCACGCCGGTGTCCATGATGAGCAGCACGAGTTCTGCCGCACCGAAACCGAGGTCCACGATCTCCGAGTCGAGGCTGCGGCAGTCGAGGAAGACGGCGGAATCTTTCTGGCCGAGTAGTGACGCGGACTGGTCCATGATGCCGGTGGGGGCTCCGACGACCTTGTTCTCGGCGAGCTGGCCGACGGCGGCGAGAGTCGGTCGGTCGAGGCGGAGACGCCAGACGTCGTTGAGCGCCATCGCGACCGCGCTCTCGATGGCGGCGGAGGAGGAGAGCCCGGCGCCCACCGGCACGTCCGAGTCGATGAAGATGTCGAATCCCGGCACGGTGGCGAGGTCTGCACCGCGCTGCCCGAGTGCCCACGCGACGCCGAGGGGATAGGCGGCCCAGCCGTTCAGCGTTTCCGGCGACAGCTCGCTGATCGTGATCTCGACGACCTCGTCGGCGAAGGAGCTCGCCACCCTCGCGATGCCGTCCTCACGCAGGCCGAGGGCGATCACTGTACGACGGTTGATCGCGAAGGGCAGCACGAAACCCTCGTTGTAGTCGGTGTGCTCGCCAATCAGGTTCACACGGCCGGGCGCCGACCACATTCCGGCAGGCTCGTACCCGTAGAGCTCGTTGAAGCCGGCCCGTACGTCGTCGCGGATGTCGCTCATGCCTGTGGTTCCTCTGTTCGACTCAGACCGTCCCGGATGAGGGCGGCCGATTGTTCTGGCGTCACGTCGCCGATCCAGGCGCCCATGGCGGCCTCGGACCCGGCGAGGAACTTCAGTTTGTTCTCTCCGCGACGTGGCGATGTTACCTGCAGCATGAGACGGATGTCGTCGCGTCCGACATTCACCGGTGCCTGGTGCCACGCGGCGATGTAGGGCGTCGGGGTGTCGTAGAGCGCGTCGATCGCCCGCAGGAGCCGCAGGTAGAGCCCGGCGAGTTCATCCCGTTCCTCGGTGTTGGTCGCGGCGAAGTCGGGAATGTGGCGATGGGGCAGCATGTGCACCTCGATGGGCCAGCGGGCGGCGAACGGCACGAAGGCGGTCCAGTGTTCGCCACGCAGTACGACCCGTTCGGATTCGCCCTCGAACTCGAGGATGCGCTCGAACAGGTCGGGCCCGAACTGCTCGATCGATTCCCGCAGTCTGGCGGTGCGCGGCGTGACGTAGGGATAGGCGTAGATCTGCCCGTGCGGATGCAGCAGCGTCACGCCGATCGCCTCACCGCGGTTCTCGAATGGGAAGACCTGTTGCACACCGGGAAGTGCCGAGAGCACGGCTGTGCGGTCCGCCCACGCCTCGATCACCGTACGTGCGCGAGAACGGCTGATGCTGCCGAAAGCGCCCTCGTGCTCCGGGCTGAACGCGACGACCTCGCAGCGCCCGACGGACGGCAGGGTGCGGCCGAGCCCTACCGAGGTCAGCTCCGAGGGTTCGAAGGCCGCAGCGATCTCCGGCCCAAAGGATGGCGAGCGGTTCTCGAAGACGGCGACATCGTAGACATCCGGGATCTCCGAGGGATTGCCCGCGCTCGCCGGTGCCAGCGGATCCTGGTCGGCTGGCGGTAGCACGACGCGGTTCTGGCGGGATGCCGCGATCGAGATCCATTCGCCGGTGAGCGGGTCTTGCCGCATGGTCGCGGTGGCCGGGCGTGGGTCGAGAATGCGGGCATCCGGCTTGCGATCGGGAGACAGTTTCGTGTCCACGTCGTCGAAGTAGATGAGGTCGCGGCCGTCGGCCAGCGTGTACTCGCGTTTGACGATCGGAGTCATAGCAATCCCTTGTCGCGCGGTTTCGAAAACGCAAGAAACCTTAGCTCTTATTGACAAGAAAACACAAGTAATCAAAGATCGAACCATGGTCTCGATCCAGCCCCCGCCGCCCGCTGCGGCTCGGCGCGAGCAGATTCTCTCGAGCATCGACGAACAGGGCTTCGTGAGGGTCACCGAGTTGAGCCGTCGTTTCGGAATCTCAGAGGTCACTGTCCGCGCCGACCTGGACGCGCTCGCCCAGAGCAGCGCGGTGTTGCGGATACACGGCGGCGCCGTTCCTGCCAGCCGTCCCGCCGGGCTCGAGCGCCCATTCGAACAGTCTGCGCTTGCCGCGAGCGATGAGAAAGCCAGGATCGGGCGGGCAGCTGCCGCGCTGGTGGAATCCGACCAGGCGGTTGTGCTCGACGTCGGCACCACGACCACCGCCATCGCCATGGCCCTGCTCGCCCGCGACGACCTGCACAATGTCGTCATCATCACGAACGCCCTCAACATTGCGCTGGCGCTGGAGCCGGTCATCCCGCGTTTCACCGTGATTGTCACCGGCGGAACGCTTCGGCCACTGCAACACTCGCTCGTCGATCCCCTTGCCAGCGTGGTGCTCGACCAGGTGCGCGGTGACCTGGTATTCATCGGATGCAGTGGAGTGGATGCCGCGGCAGGTGTCACCAACGTGAACCTCCCCGAGGCCGATATGAAGCGCCGCATGCTCGCGACGGCTGCTCGCCGGGTCGTGGTCGCGGACAGTTCCAAGCTGGGGGTCGCCCAGCTCAGCCGTGTTGTGCCGCTCGACGGCGTTGACAGCCTCATCACCGGATCCGAAGCCGACCCTGCACAACTCGAGCGTCTCGTCGCGGCCGGACTCCACATTCTCACGGCGTGAACCGCCGCACCGCCTGACCGCGGGTCGTCCGCTACTCTGGAGGCACGAAGGGGAGTAGTTCCCTCGCCCATCAGGCCGAATGCTGGCCTGGCAGGCGTGCGGATGTATCGACATACTGGCCGGTCACGGCGACTGGCCCGGTACTCCACCGCTGTGATCCACTGGTCGCAGCGGCGAACGAGACCTTCGGTCAGCTCACACTGGCCGAGGTCGCGCAACCGCACAACCTCGTCCGGTCCCCGACCGGAAGGCACCCGTGATGACAACCCCTACCCAGCGCCAGCCCCAACCCAGCGATCTTCGCCGCTGGCGTCACTATCTCGCTGACGAACGTGCGGAAGCTGCCGTCTACCGCGACCTCGCCAGCCGTCGAGAGGGCGAGGAGAAAGAGATCCTGCTCGCGCTCGCGGATGCTGAGGGTCGCCACGAACAGCACTGGAAAGACCTGCTTGGCGACCAGATCGGAAAACCGCGCAATGGCGACATCCGCACCAGGCTCCTCGGTTTTCTCGCCAGGCGCTTTGGTTCGGTCTTCGTGCTCGCGCTCGCCCAGCGGGCTGAGGCCCGCTCGCCCTATGAGGCGGATTCGGATGCCACACCGGCTATGGCGGCGGACGAACGGATTCACGAGGAGGTCGTCCGTGGCCTCGCGACCAGGGGCCGCAACCGCCTCTCCGGAACGTTCAGGGCGGCAGTCTTCGGCGCCAACGACGGACTCGTCAGCAACCTCGCCCTGGTGATCGGCATCAGCGCGAGCGGCGTTGCCACGCATGTCGTGTTGCTGACCGGCGTCGCGGGGCTGCTCGCCGGCGCGCTGTCGATGGGGGCGGGGGAGTACGTCTCCGTGCGGTCGCAGCGGGAACTGCTGGAGGCATCCGCATCGAGCGGGCAGAGCCAGAAGGTGCTGCCCGACCTGGATGTCGACGCCAACGAACTCCCGCTCGTCTACCGCGCACGGGGGATGTCTGAGACCGAGGCCGACGCGCACGCCAGCGAGGTGCTGCGCGACAACAGCCTCGAGATCACCGAGGAGGTCGACGAACACGAGACCATCGGCACCGGTTTCGACGCCGCTATCTCGAGCTTCTGCTTCTTCGCCTCTGGCGCGATCATCCCGATCATCCCGTACTTCTTCGGACTCGGCGGGTTCGTCGCCATTCTGGTGGCCGCCGGTCTCGTCGGGCTCGCGCTGCTGGGTACCGGGGCGATCGTCGGCGTGCTCTCGGGTGGTCCGCCGCTGAGGCGTGCACTGCGCCAGCTCGGCATCGGATTCGGGGCGGCCCTTGTCACCTATCTGCTCGGCCTGCTGTTCGGCACAGCGATCGGCTGAGCGCTGCCCGCGGCTACGGCTGGCTGCAGCGAGTGGCAGAGTGCCAAATGAAGGAGATGACGCCCTTCGCGGCGATCCCTGCCTGAAGATACGGGAGCTTCAGCGCGAGAGTGCCTTCATTTGGCACTCACAGACGGGCACGCGTTCTAGGGAGTGTCCAGATAGCTTGTGTCGACTTCAGTGTCTTCGATGGGCAGACCGATGCTCACTCTCTTCGAGGCGCCAAGAGCCACCGTGCGGGCATGCAGTTTGTTCACAGCCTCGATCGTGTCCGGCGATGGAGCTGTCGAGTCCGACGGAGTGACCAGCAATTCACTCGCCGGACCGATCACCAGGTCGGCGATGATCCCGCGGCCGTCTTCGTCGACCGCGGGTAGATGCACCACTTCGGCGAAGTCGTTGAGGGCCGCGGCCGCCGCGAACTGGAGCAGCGCGTCGGCCGCTTCATCAGTCGTGATGAAAGACACTCCGCCGTAAGCCACTTTCTTCATCTATCCACCGTCCTCCTGAATTGGCGAGGGCGGTAGCACGTTGCGGAAACTGTCAGGTCGGAGTAATGCCTACTCGGCTTCGAGGGGCCGGTTCGGGTCTTCTGCGGGCGCCGATTCGGCGGGAACATCGGGTTCGACGGCAACTGTTGTCGGCGCAGAGTCGCGTGCGACGGCGCGCCCCGCGGCGGTGCCGCCGACGAAACTGCCGATGAGTGACTTGATATCGACACCGGCTGTCGCCTGGAGAACCGAGTCGATCTCGCTGAAGCCGCCGGCGACATTCTTGGTCAGCTGGCTGGCGCCATCGGTGGAGACGACGGTGAGGTTGTCGATGTTGCCCATCGGGGCGGCGAGTTCGTGGGCGATCTGCGGCAGCAGCTCCACGAGTCGCAGCTGGATGAGCGCCTCCGACTTCTGCGCGACGGCCTCGGCCGCGAGCTTGGTGGCCTCCGCCTCCGCTGTTCCCTTGGCGAGGATGGCGTCGGCGGTTGCCTGACCCTCCGCGCGGATGGCCTCCGCGCTGAGCACTCGCGCATCGCGTTCGGCCTTTGCCGCGGTGACCTGTGCCTCGGCGGCGGCGGTCGCGGCGACACGCACCTTGTAGGCGTCCGCATCGGCGACGGCATTGACTTCGGAGGCCAGCTGTGCGGCGCGGAGCTTCGATGCCGCCTGGGCCGTGACCTCCTGCTCGTGCACGATGTTCTGCTGGGTCTGGGCTTCGGCAAGTGGCTTCGCACCGGCGGCCTCGGCTGTCGCTTTGTCGGTCTCGAGCTGCAGCGCCGCGCGCTTGAGCGCCAGTTCGTTGTTGGCGATTGCGACGGCCTGCTCGGCCGCGATCGATGCCTGCTGCGAGGCCTGGCCGGCCTGCGCTTCCGCGATCTCGGCGGTCTGCAGTACCTTCGCCTGCTCGGCGCGACCCATGTTGCTGATGTAGTCGTTCTCGTCAGTTATGCCCTTGATTTCGAACGAGTCGACATCGAGGCCCTGGCTGAGCAGCGACTCACGCGCGGTGGAGAGCACAGCTGCTCCCAGTTCGTCCCGCTTCTGGATGATGGTCAACACGTCTGTGCCACCGATGGAGGAGCGGAGCGAACCCGACAGCACTTCGAGGGCGAAACTGTCGATATTTTTGTCGTTGCCGATGAATCGTTGACCGGCCGCGAGGATAGCGGTGTGGCTGTCGCCGACCTTGACGATCGCCACGGCTTCGACGCGGATCGTCACGCCTTTGCCGTCCTGCGCTTCGGCCTGCAGCTCGATCGCCCGGGAACGAAGGCTGAGCTTAAAAGCCTTCTGGAAGAACGGCGTGATGAAGACGCCGGAACCCACCACGATCTTGATGCCCGACTGTTCGGTGGAGACACCGTCGACGGTGAGCTTTCGTGCCCGTCGACCGGTGAGCAGGATCGCCTCATCCGGCCCCGCGTTCTTATAGATCGACCTCAGGTAGATGAGGGCGAGAAGAGCGACGATGATCACCGCGACGACGATGGCGATCGTGGAGTTGATTCCGAAGAGCATGGAGCATCCTTGCGGTCGTGCCCGCAGCGGCGGACGGGTGGTGCACGGCGAGTGGGTGGCTAGCTATGCTCACGTTACTGCACCGGATGCAGCATCCAAGCGGTTCAGTGCTCAGGCAATTCCTTAACCGCGGTGGGCAGAATCTCGGCCAGCAGCGCCTCGATGCGGGCTTTGATGTCGTCCCGAATTCGGCGCACCTCGTCGATATCCTTGCCGGCCGGGTCGCTGAGTTCCCAGTCCTCGTAGCGTTTTCCGGGGAAGATCGGGCAGGCGTCGCCGCAACCCATGGTGATGACGACATCCGAGCGCCTGACCTGCTCCGTCGTCATGAGCTGTGGCACTCCCTGCGAGATGTCGATGCCCTCTTCGGCCATCGCCTGGATGGCGATCGGGTTGATCTCGTTGCCGGGCTCGGATCCGCCGGAGCGAACCTCGACGGCACCTCCGGAGAGCGCGGCCATATAGCCGGCTGCCATCTGCGAACGGCCCGCGTTGTGGACGCAGACGAAGAGAACAATGGGTCGGGATGTCATCGTTATGAGTCTATTGATCGGGCAGCTCATCGACGGGCCCGGAAGAGGAAACTCCCCGAGCGGCGTATGCCGGTCGGGGAGCCCACGTTGCCGTTACTAGCAGCAGCCGCAGCTTTCAGCGCAGGCTGCCGTGCAACAGCTTCCATCGCAACAGTCAGTCATAGTCGCCTCCTTCCCTACCCGTTGTCTACGGGCGGTCTAATTGCAGCAGCCGGGCACTGTGCAGGTGTTATCGGCGCACGGAGCGCCTTCGTCGACAGCGAGGATCACGTTCGTCAATTCCGAGAGCGCGCGAGTGAGGTGCGGATCCGCGATCTCGTAGCGTGTCTGGCGGCCCTCCGGTGCCGTCACCACGAGACCGCATCCGCGAAGACAGGCCAGGTGGTTGGAGACATTGGATCGTGTCAGTTCAAGTTCCCGAGCGAGTTCGGCGGGATATCCGGGCCGTTCCAGCAGGCTTATCAGGATTCTCGAACGCGTCGGGTCGGCCATCGCGCGCCCCAGGCGGTTCATGACATCAAGGCGGGTAGCAATGGTCAGCATATGCTGACTATACAGCTTCAGCTGAACTAGCAGAAGATGCACTGGGCGCACCGAAAGCATCGAGTGTCATTAGTGCCGGGCGAAAAATGTCGTCATCGTCACGAACGTGGATTGTTCGGTATTGCACGCCAAAGGCGCTTCTGAAGCGCGGCAGATCTTTATAGTGAGGAGGTGATCAGGATATCGGATGTGCCAGGGATGTCCGCGGTCAGCCGCCGCGTTACAAGCCTGAGACGACGCCTTCGCCAGGCGGCAAAGACGGAGGTTTATGCGTTCTGGCGACGACGGGCTGTGCGCTCGACAACGGTGTTATATGAGTCCTTCGCTGGCAACGGTATGCTCTGTAACCCCGAGGCGATCTTCCGGGCGCTGGTGGACGATCCGCAATTCGCCGATCTCACTCATGTCTGGGTGCTGACGAGTAAGCGGGAGAATCCGTTTGTCGTGCGTGAGTTTGCCCGGTCGCGCTCGGTGCGGTTCGTTCGGCCCGGCTCCATTGGCTACTACCGGGCGCTTGCGACGGCCGGCTACCTCGTCAACAACGCGACATTTCCGTCGGAGTTCAGCAAGCGGGCGGGGCAGCGATATCTGAACACCTGGCACGGCACCCCGCTCAAGCGCATGGGATATGACATCGGTGACCCGGCGACCCGCGTGGCCAATGTGGTCCGCAACCTGCTCTCGGCGGACTTCCTGCTCTCGGCAAGCCCGTTCATGACCGAGCACATGTACGAGAAGGCTCACCTGTTGGGCCAGATCTATGATGGCCGGGTTATCGAGGAGGGCTATCCGCGGATAGACCGCCAGGTCCTGGATTCGACCAGCATCGCTTCGACCCGCGCCAGGCTTGAGGAGGGTGGTGTCGCGATCGGCGGGCGGCAGGTAATCCTCTATGCACCCACCTGGAAGGGAACCTCCTTCTCCCGCCCGGAGGACGACCTCAGCGAGCTGGTGTCGCGGGTCGAACACCTCGAAACCCTGATCGACACGACCAAGTACGTGGTGCTCCTCAAGACACATCAGGTGGTGCACCGATATGCCTCCGATATTCCGGGACTTGCGGGGCGGCTGATCCCCAACGAGATTCCTACGAACGTGATCCTCGGTATCACCGACCTGCTGGTCACCGACTATTCGAGCATCTTTTTCGACTTCCTCGCGACGGGTCGTCCTCTCTTCTTCCTCGCTCCAGATCTGGCGGACTATGCCGGATACCGCGGCCTGTACATCGAACCGGCTGAATGGCCTGGCCCGGTTGTCGGCACGGTGACAAAGCTCGCCCAGGCGGTGAACGAGTTCGATCGGGAGGGTGTCTCCGACGACATCGCACTGAAGTACCGGGCAATGCAGGCCAGGTTCGTCGCTCGAGAAGACGGCGTGGCGACGAAGAGGATCGTCGACATCGTGTTTCGCGGAAATACAGACGGCTATGCGGTTGCGCCGATCGCCCATGATGAGCGCCGCACAATGCTCATCCACGGCGGCGGCATGAGGCCCAACCGGGTCACTTCCGAACTCATCGCACTTCTCGACAGAATCGACCACAGCCGGTTCGACGTCTCGGTGGTCTTCCCGCCGACGCGGGGGCGATCGGTGCGCGACCAGCAGCGACTGCTCAATCCGCACGTCCGCCAGCTCGTCAGAGTCGGAGGGATGAACGGCTCGAAACTGTCGCTTGCCCGACTGCGCTCGCACCGATCGGCCGGCGCAAGATCGCAAGCAGACTTGTCGCGCGAGACGAGACTCTGGAGGGACGAGTGGGATCGGTGCTTCGGCTCGACTACATTCGACCTCACACTGGACTTCGCCGGTACCAGCTCATTCTGGGCGACACTGATGCTGCACAGCCCCGGTTCCGAACGCTCGATCTGGCTGCGCCCCGATAGGGTTGGGCCGGCCGAGGAGCTCGCGAAGATCCGCTCGCTCTACGACGCCTTCGATCACCTGGTCTCGGACTCGCCGGGGGAGGGCATGGCACTGCAGAATTTCTCGCAGGCACAGTCGCTTATCGGAGGGGGGAGGCTCCTGGCGGAGGCGGCGCTCCCTGTCCAATCCGGTGACGGCGAGTCGCCAACGCCCGGCTGGCTGGCCGAAACCGGCACTGCCGGAGACCTCAGGATCTTCGCCTCCCTCGGTGGCCTGTCACACGAAAACAATCCGCGCCGCCTTCTCCGGGCATTCGCCCTGGTGCACTCAGAGGCTTTGGAGTCCCGGCTGGTGGTAATCGGCCACGGTCCTCTCGCCTCGTTACTGGAAGCCGATGTCGAGTCTTTCGGGCTGACCGGGGCCGTCTGGCTCGCCGGCTATCGAGCGAACCCCTTCGCGATTCTCCGGCGTTCGCTCGGTTTTGTTTACACCGGCCAGGCACTGGGTCCTCGCGTGGTCAGGGAAGCGCGTGTTCTCGGTCTTCCGATTGTCGCCGTTGCCAGCGAATTCGGCGGGGCCGGGGCTCAGAGCGGCGTGCTCGAGATCGCGCGGGATGATCGAGCCGTCGCCGATGGAATGGTCGACATTCTCGGGGGGGCCATCGGCGCGTCGTCAATCGACTGGGCCGCAGGCGACGATGCCTCGCTCGCAGACTTCTATCGGGCGGTCGGAGTGCTCAGGGACGAGTGAGCTTCAGCACCAGACTGCTGTGCCCAGGGTACTCGGCCACGACGACGAACCCCAGCGACGCCAGGATCGAACGGTCGTAGGTGTCGGCTTCCGTTCCGGGTAGTCGATACTCGACCAGCCAGACTGTCTTTATCGAGCCGATTCGCGCGGCGACAAAGGATGACGGATACACGGAGTCATGCCAGTTGGTCGTCTGATACCAGGGGGTCTTGAGGGCGATATCCGTCAGTCCGGCAAAGGAAGCCGGGTAGGTACGAAGGGCGAGGCGGGGAGCGCGCGATGGCCGTGTGCCCTCGTCGAAGAGGATGCCCTGCCCGGGCTTCGCGTTGGCCTGGATGGTGTCGGCGATCTGCGACCAGTCACTGTTGTTTTTGGCGAACGGTGTCCGCTGGCTGAGGTAGCTGATGGAGGAGGCCGCCACGACAATCACCAGCAGCGGGATCGCCACGATGCGCGGGCGAACCCGCGCCAGGAGCCATCCGATCAGGAGCGCAGCGGCCGGGGCGGCGAATGACAGATAGCGGGAGGAATAGACCGCGTGCACGGAATTGATGGCAAGGAGGATGGCCGGAGGGCCAAGGAGCCAGGTAGCGGCCAGCGGCACAAGCGAGGGGCGTCGCGCCCCGGAATCATCGACGTAGTTGGATACGCCAGGGTCTCGGCGCGTACGGTACGCTCCGACGGCCCAGAAAGCGATCGCCGTGATGATGAGGGTCCAGGCGATCACAGCCATCAGGTCGTTGCCGAACCACTGCGTCACGACAAGTGTGCGGATGTTGGTGGAGTCGCGGCTCGCGAGGAAGGCGATCTGTCCGCTTTCGGCTATCCCGAATCCGATCACCACTCCGGCGAGAACGACGCTGCAGAGTGTCGCTCGTACCCACCGCCTCACGACGGCCCGCTGTCGGGTGCCGAGCACGATCACGGCATGGGCGACGAGGATCAGCATGCTGAACAGGAAGATGTAGCCGCAGATGGCTAACCCGATGGCATAGAACACCCACAGCCGTCGTTTGGGCTTCTCGAGACCGAGAATGTACACCAGCAGGATGGTGAGCCACACTACTGCGGCCGCGCTCATCGCATACCCGCGGGCCTCCTCTCCCATGTAGGTGATGCGTGGCAGGAAGACCGCCACCATTCCGGCGAAAATACCGACTCGGGTGCCCCCGAGCCGTGAGCCGAGCACAACGATTCCCGCCACCGCGATGCCAACGGCGATCGCGCTGGGGAACCTCACGGAAAATGGGGATGCCCCAAACGCCAGCACCCAGAAGTGCAGGAACAGGTAGTAGGTGCCGTGAACCGCATCCACGGTGCCGAGCATGCGGAAGAGCGACGGAAGCGAGCGCTCTGCCGAGAGCACGCTGGCTGCTTCGTCGCCCCACAGCGACGGAATCCAGGAGCCGGCAGCGGAAACCGCGGTGGCCACCGCGCCGAGAGAGATCGCCCAGATAGACGGGTTGGATAGCCTTCTGCGCGTAAGCGCGACGACAGCCTCCTGCCCGCGATCACGAAGTTTAGAATCGTATGACACGGCTACGTCCTCGCGGCGGCTCGTTGGTGCTGTCGAAATCGGAATCGTCTGCACTAGGGTCCTGTTCGTCCCCCACTTCCGCCAGGAGCGCAACGACTGCCCATACGCAGGCGGCGGCGACAACGACCAGAATGCCGATACCTCCAACAATGAGCCATACCATCATGAGCCTCCCTACGCTAAATTGTTCTCATTGGGCGAGCTTTTCAGGGGACTGCCCAGATGCCTCTAAGACTGGTGATCCTTTTCGAAAAGATGGCCTGCGCGAATCCTTAGAAAATCCTGGGCGACTTTCTCGCACCCTTAATATTCTGATCGGCTGGTTCGAGTGAGGGAAGCGCCATGAAACGAGTGTTCCGGCGGCTGCGACGGTTGCTCAGGAAGTTGGCTGCTGCTGGGCGGGCCGAACTTCAGGCATTCGCCCGACGCGGTCGTCTGCGACCGGGAGTCGTGCTGTACGAGTCCTTCGCAGGCAATGGCATGCTGTGCAACCCCGAAGCGATCTTCCGGGAGGTGCTCCGCTCACCCGACCTCGCCGAGCTCCGCCACATCTGGGTGCTCAACAGTTTGCGGGAGCACCGTGAGGTACAGGCGGAGTTCGCCCGCGATCGGCGGGTGCGTTTCGTGCGCCGCCGCTCCCTTGCCTATGTCCGTGCTCTCGCGACCAGTCAGTATCTGGTGAACAACGCAACTTTTCCTGCGGATTTCAGCAAGCGGCCCCACCAGATCTACCTCAATACCTGGCATGGCACTCCGCTGAAGCGGATGGGCTATGACATGCCGGACGGCGCCATCGACTCCGCGAATACAGTGCGAAACTTCGTTGCTGCGGACTTTCTGCTCTCCCAAAACTCCTTCATGACCGAGCAGATGTACGAAAAGGCTTACAAGCTGCGCGGTGCCTTTCGCGGAATGGTAGTCGAAGAGGGATACCCCCGAGTTGACCGGCAGTTCATGAACGAGGCAGAAGCGGCGGAGGCCCGATCGCGACTCACGGGCGCGGGAATCGAGCTCGGCGACCGCACCATCATCCTGTTCGCGCCGACCTGGAAGGGTACGGATTTCAGTTCCCCTGCCGACGATGCCAGCGAACTCTTCCTAGAGGTACAGGCGCTTCAGGCGGAGGTCGGAGAGGCCTACCGTGTGTTGCTGAAGACACATCAGGTCGTGCACCGATTCGCGGCGGACAGGCCCGAGTTTCGCAAGATCCTGGTGTCGAACGACATACCGACCAACGTGATGCTCGGTCTCACCGACATCCTGATCACCGACTATTCGTCGATCTTTTTCGACTTTCTGCCGCTCGACCGACCTGTGGTTTTCTTCACCCCGGATGACGTTGATTACTCCGCATCCCGTGGCCTGTATTTTCCCCTTGACGAGCTTCCCGGACCTGTGGCGCATACCGTTTCGGAGGTGGGCCGGGCGGTCCGTTCCCTGGCCGCTGACGACAGCAGGCCCCATGCCGCTGCGGAGGATTGGAAAGCGCGCTTCGTATCCTCTGATGATGGCGGCGCCGCGCGCCGGGTCATCGACGTAGTCTTCCGTGGCCTCACCCTGAATGCTCGAACGAAGTCCCTCGCCGAGGATCCCCGAACGTCGATTTTGCTGAGCCTTGGCGGCATGCGTTCCAACGGCATCACGAACTCGGCACTCAATCTGCTTAGCGCGATCGATCACAGCGCGTACGACGTCTCCGTTGTCTTCAACCGCCCCCGTGGCGCTCAGCAGTTGTCGAACCAGCGGCGGATACCACCGCAGGTTCGACAGTTCCACCGGGTCGGCGGGATGAACGGCAGCAAGCTCACCCACCTGTTTCGCCGACTGCAGGAGCGGTATCCGGCGCTCCGAAGGCGACCGGAGACCGCGACAGAACAACGGATGTGGCGCACCGAGTGGGCGCGTTGTTTCGGCGACGCGCGATTCGAGTCGGTCGTGGAGTTCAGCGGGTATACCGCGTTCTGGGCGTCCCTGCTGCTTCATTCCCCCGGCGGATTCCGCTCCATCTGGCTGCACAATGATCTGGCTCTGGAAAGGAGCCGATTCGTGGGAAGTCGACGGCGGATGATGCGCACCCTGCCCGCGGTCTTCAGCCTGTATCAGGATTTCGATTCGTTGGTTTCCGTGTCCGAAAGCCTCCGGCGGATCAACAGAGAAGCGCTCGGCGCCCGATACAGCGTCAATCCGGAATCGTTCGCCTTCGCCCGCAACCTGGTGGACGAATCACATGTACGACAGGGCCTCGCGAGTCCCTTGTCGTCGGTCGCGAATTACGAGACTGAAGACCAAATACTCGAGCAGGATGATCGACGTTGGATCGATGAGCTTCAGCGAGTCGACACAGTGTGGTTCACGACCATCGGACGGTTCTCTCCGGAGAAGAATCAGGCGCGACTCATCCGCGCCTTCGCCGAGGTCTATCGAGAGCACTCCGCTGTTCGGCTGATGATCATCGGACACGGTCCCCTTCGCGTCGAACTTCAGGCGCTCATCGACAGTCTCGGCCTGTCGCTCGTCGCGTTCGTCGTCGGGCCGTTTCCCAACCCATTCCCGGTGCTGGCGGCATCCGATTGTTTCGTGCTCTCGAGCAACTACGAGGGCCAGCCCATGGTGCTTCTCGAAGCCGCGCTCGCGCGTACGCCCATCATCTCGGTGGAATTTGACTCAGTTCACGATGCACTCCCCGATTCGGCGATTCGGATCGTGCCGCAGAGCGATGAAGGACTCGCTGAAGGAATGCGTGCATTCCTGAGGGGAGAGGTGCCGAGGTCATTCCTCGATGGGAATGCATACAACCGAGCCGCGGTGCTCGAGTTTCATCTGGTAACCGGCACGCGAAGTGGGCTCGAACAGAAGAGCAGGTGATCGTTGTCTGTGACAGCCTTAATTAGCCCGGGGTTGTCGTGCCAACCTCTACTGGTCGGTCCTCCGTCGGCGGAGTGAATAGCGGTGCTCCGGACGACCGGTTCGGCCGTAGCGCAGCTCAAGCGCGATCGCACCACTCTGCTCGAGCTGAGTAAGGGAACGCTGGGCGGTGGCACGGCTCATCCCGAGATCCTCGGCAATCTCGGTGGCTGACAGGGGTGTATTGCTGGCATTGAGCGCGTCATACACGCCCTGGAGCGTCGGGGCCAGGCGGCTGAGCTCAGGGCGCAGCGGTGCAGCGGTGGGTCGCATCAGGTCGAAGATGTGGTTGATGTCACCCTGGGTCGCTTCGTCAGGCAGTTCGTCGATGTGGGCCGATGCGTCACGGTAGGCGACCAGCCGCTCTGCGAGCTGCGCGAAACTGAACGGCTTGACCAGATAGTGCGTCACCCCGAGTCTCAGAGCTGCGCGTACGTTGATCACGTCGTTGGCCGCCGAGATCACCATCGCGGCGGGTGGTGACGGCCACCGGAGCATCTCCTGCAGCGTATGCAGGCCATCCACGTCGGGGAGGTAGATGTCCATGAGAACGAGATCGGGTTGCAGAGACTTCGCGAGCTTGAGCGCCTCGGCCGAGGTGTGTGCCTTGCCGACCACGCGGAAACCCTCGATGCGTTGCACGAAGGCTTCGTGCAGGGAGGCAACACGGAAGTCGTCGTCGACGATGAGGACGGTCATCGGCTCAGGAGTCATGAGAGTACCTGTGGGGTGGGAACGGGCGCGAGCGGCAGTACCACGGTGAACGTGGCACCCGGTCCCTCGGAGACCGTGATCGACCCCTCGAACCTACCGACCGTCCTTTCAACGAGAGAGAGACCGAGTCCGATATGCCGCACTACCGAGCCTCGCTTGGTCGTATAGCCGTTGCTGAAGATCTGGGGGATAGCGCCGTCGGGCAGCCCGGGGCCACTGTCGCTGACCGAGATGACCAGCGATTCCAGCGCCTCCACAACACTCACCGCAACTCGCCGCGGCGGTCGGCTCTCTGAGAGGGCGTCGAAGGCGTTGTCGATCAGGTTGCCGAGGATCGTAGTCAGCGCCTGCACGTGGCCGGGAGCCTCACTCAGTCGGGATTCGGGCGAGATGGTGAAGTCGATGCCACGTTCGTGGGCTTCGGCCGCCTTGCCCAACAGCAGCCCGACGATCTGGGGGGCCTCGATGTAGCTGCGCAGGGTCTGATCGAAGTCGGCGGTGCTGCCGCGAATCTCCTCGATGTACTCGAGGGCTTCCCCTGGTCGTTCGAGTTCGAGCAGGCCGGCGATCGCATGCAGGCGGTTGGCGAACTCGTGCTGCTGCGCCCGGATCGATTCGGTGAAACTGCGCTCACCATCCAACTCCCGCGTGAGTGCCTCCAGGTTCGTCTGGTCCTGGAGGGTCACAACGGAACCGTGCGGTCGACCAGCCAGAACGACGGGCATCCGGTTGATCACCAGGCAGTAGTCGTCAGTGACGACGATGGCGTCAGCGACGACGGAGGCACCGGCGAGCGCTTCCGAGAGCGGACCCTCACCGAGTATCTCGTCGAGGCGGTGGTCAATGGCATCCGATCGCAGGCCAAGCAGGCGCCGGGCCTCGTCATTGATCACGGTGATCCGGCCCGCCGCATCGAGGGCGATGACTCCCTCCCGGATGCCGTGCAGCGTGGCCTCGCGCTCCTGGAACAGCCGCGCCACTTCATCGAGCTCGAGGCCGAAGGTGCGCCGCTTCAGGATCGTGGCCAGTGCGAACGACGCGAGAGCGCCGATGGCGAGCACCGCGGCGACCCAGATGCCGTAGGTGGGCAGCTGGGCCAGCAGCTCGCTCGAGACCGAACTCTCCTGGATACCCACAGAGACTTCGCCGATCAGGGTCCCGGCCAGGGAATACAGAGGGACACGCGCGCTGGCGTTGACGCCGGTCGCACCCGCATCCACCCCCAGGTGCACCTTGCCGTCGAGCGCGACGATGGGCTCCGAGACCTGCTTTCCGATGAGCTCGGCGTTGGGGTGGCTGTGACGGATCCGTTGCATGTCGATGAGCACCACATACGAGGCGCCGGTGCGGGCAGCGGTCGCTGAAGACACGGTCTGGAGCATCGGCTGGCAGGCCGGATCCTCAGTCGCCATACACTCCTGCACGGATGGATTCTCGGCAAAGGCCTGCCCGATCGCCGCCGCTCGCGACTGGTACTCGTGATCGAGGTTGGCGCGAGCGGTGGCGGCGAAGAGCGCGAAGCCCACGGCGAGGGACACGACCAGAATCACCAACTGCGCCAGGAAGATCTGGCTCGAGAGTTTTCTGATCCGTCGTCGCATCATGCTTCATTATCGCCGCGCTCGACCCAACCCGCATCTGATCAGAATGCAGGAAACTCCCGGTAATGCGCAGAACAGGCGAATGGCGCACAAGCGCGACGGAGGGCGGTGCGCGGGGGCAAGATTCCTGACACACGCACCACATAGACAGAGAGGTCTTAAGCGCATGGGCACACCCCTACCCCCCGCGACACGGAGCGCCGGCGCCGGCGGAATGGACGATGCCGCTCGCATCGACATCATCGGCCTGACCAAGCGCTATCTGACCCCGAAGGGCGAGACGTTCACGGCCATCAACGACGTGAGCTTTGCCGTCGAGCCCGGCCAGTTCTGTGCGATCGTCGGCCCGACCGGATGCGGTAAGTCCACGACTCTGGCGCAGGTATCCGGTCTGGAACGCCCGAGCGAGGGTTCCGTGCTGGTCGGTGGCCAGCGCGTGGACGGCATCACCAGTGGCGTGAGCTACATGTTCCAGGCGGATTCGCTCTTTCCCTGGAAGACAGTGCTCGGCAACGTGATGATGGGCCCGATCCTGCTGGGCACTCCGAAAGTGGAGGCGACGAAGGTCGCGCTCGACTGGGTGCGCCGCGTAGGTCTTGCCGGTTTCGAGGACCGCTACCCCCACCAGCTCTCCGGCGGCATGCGCAAACGTGTCTCAATGGCGGCCGCGCTGATCAACCGGCCGCGCATCCTGCTCATGGATGAGCCATTCGGCGCGCTCGATGTGCAGACGAAGGCGATCATGCAGGGCGAACTCCTCCACCTCTGGGAGGAGTTGCGCCCTTCGGTGCTCTTCATCACCCATGATCTGGATGAGGCGGTGACGCTGTCGGATCGAGTGGTCATCATGACCAGCAGCCCAGGCACCATTAAAGACACCTTCGACATCGACCTGCCGCGCCCGCGCGGCGATGTGCAGACACTGCGCCACGAGCCGCGCTTCCAGGAGATCCAGGGTCAGATCTGGGCGTCATTGAAAGACGAAGTCACTCGGGCGTACGAGGTTTCTTCGGCGGTGGCGGCATGAGCGTGCTCAGGCAGCAGAACGAGATTCAGGCCGAAGCGGCCGCAATCCCTCTGCTGCAGTCCGAGTCGTCGCTCCACGAGACGGCCAGCCGCGCCCGCAAACGCAGGACGACCTGGGTGTGGACCGGTCGCGCGCTCGTCATCATCGTCGTGCTCGGTGGATGGCAGTGGTTCACGACCGTCGGCTGGGTCGACAAGTTCTTCTACGGTCAGCCGAGCGACATCTGGAACAGTCTCGTCGTGCTGTTCACGGAGGGCACCGCGTTTGGCTCGATCTGGGAAAACATCTGGGTGACCGTTCAGGAGGCGCTGTACGGCTTCCTGCTCGGTACCGTCGGCGGGATCATCCTGGGTATCCTGCTCGGTTCGAACCGCTACCTCTCTGACGTGCTCAACCCCTACATCAAGGTCGTCAACTCGGTGCCACGCATCGTGCTCGGCTCGATCTTCATCGTGGCATTCGGCCTGGGGATCTTTCCCAAGATCCTCCTCGCCGCCGTGCTGGTCTTCTTCGCCGTCTTCTTCAATGCCTACCAGGGTGTTCGCGAGGTCGATCAGAACCTGGTCGCCAACGTGCGTGTGCTCGGCGCCTCGCCTCTCCAGATCGCCCGGCATGTCACCATCCCCTCGGCGATGACCTGGATTATCGCCAGCCTGCACACCGCATTCGGATTCGCCATCATCGGCGCGCTCGTCGCCGAAGTGCTCGGGGCCCAGAAGGGCATCGGCCTGATCATCAGCCAAGCCCAGGGGCATTTCGACCCGAACACCGTGTTCGCCTGCATGGTCATCATGGCCGTCGTCACGCTGGGCGCCGAGTACCTCATCACCCTCTTGGAAAAGGTCGTTCTCAAGTGGCGTCCGCCGTCGCGCTACGAGGCGCAGGCGATCTGAGTCTCCCCGTTCCCCACCAGTCCGCCGGAATCCCCCGGCACCATGAAAGGAATCACACAAGATGAACAAGCGCAGCATCGTCGCTGTCGTCGCAGCAACAGCAGCAGCAGTGTCGCTGGGACTCGCAGGTTGCAGCAGCAGTCCGTCCACCTCGAGCTCGGGTTCGAGCGCCGCCCTCCCGGTCGTCAAAATGATGGTAGGAGGCATTGACAAGCAGATCTACCTCCCGTATCAGCTGGCAGAGAGCCTCGGCTATTACAAGAAGTACGGTGTCGACATGCAGCTCTCCACCGAGCAGAACGGTGGTGTCGGAGCGGAGGAGGCGATGGTCTCCGGCTCGGTGGATCTCTCGGGCGCCTGGTATATCCACGCGATCGACTTCCAGTCCAAGGGCAAAAAGGTCATTAACCTCATGCAGCTCTCGGGAGCGCCGGGTGAGCGCCTCATGTGCAGCCCGAAGGCGAACATCAAATCGCCGACCGACCTCTCAGGTAAGAAGCTCGGCGTGACCGACCTCGGTTCGGGCACCGATGAACTGACTCAGTTCATCGCCTCGAAGGCCGGCGTCAAGAAGACCGACTATCAGACCGTAGTCGTCCACGCCGGTGCGACTGCTATCGCGGCAATTCAGCGCGGTAGCGCAGATTGCGTGATGACCACGCAGCCCACCGTCGGAGCGCTCGAGTCGCAGAAGCTGGCGACGTCGGCGGTCGACCTCGCGAGCACGAAGGGCGCCAAGGCGGCCCTCGGCGGTGCCTGGCCCGCTGCCGGCCTGTTGGCACAGGAGTCCTGGGTCAATTCCCACAAGGCTGTCGTGCAGAAGGTCGTGACGGCGCTCACCGCGACGATGCATTGGATGAGCACCCACACCGCCCAGGATGTCGCCGACAAGCTGCCTAAGTCGTTCGTGCAAAACGCGACGATCTCTAAGGCGGACTACGTGAAGGGTCTCCAACAGGACTACGGCCAGTTTCTTCCCGACGGCCTGATGCCGGCCGGCGGTCCGAAGACTGTCTTCCAGATGGAGAACGCGATCGGCGTCGACACCTCGAAGATCAAGTTCACCGACACGTTCACCAACGACTACGTGAACGTCGCGCTCAAGCAGCTGGGCATCACGCCGACGACCACCCCGGCCGGCGCCAAGGGCTGATCCGCTTTGCCGGATGACGGCCCCTCGGAATCGCCCGGCACGGGCGGTTCCTGGGGGCTGTTTCCTGTCGCTCAGCGGTTCGACTCTCCCAGCCGCGAGAGCGTGCCACCGCCGAGCTTCCTCAGCCAGATGCTCCTGCAGCGATGACACTCGGCGTCTACAGTGGCCTGTTCGGCGATCATGAGGGTGGGCCCCGTCGGGCTCGAACCGACGACCCACGGATTAAAAGACCGAAGTAGTAGGGTCTCTGGTTCAGGCTAACTTGATCCGCCGTGGCCCTGCTTCGCCCGATCTCGCCCCGAATCTCAGGGATTTGTGAGGCCTTACCGGATACGCGTGGGCCACCTCGGTTTAGCTCAGAGAGGCGTGGTCCGACCGGATTTGGACCGGCTGTTCAAAGAGGCCGCTATTGATTCAGGAGCGGGACTTCACTCCGAGCAGCGATCTTTAGCGACGAACCGTCCGTCGCCACTACCTGCACAAATTTGAGCGAGGTGAGCTTGGTTCCTACTAGCGAGAACATTGCGGTCGCTGCCCTGGCTCCCATCACCCGCGCGTCGGCGTCATTGGGAATCTGCAACGTGACCACAATTGTGTTGGGCACTGGCTGCGTAAATCCGTTGACGTAGCACCCCCACAATGTCGGATCGGTGCAAAGTTCCGCGAAGCTCGACTTCACGCCCATCTGCGCCTTGAGCTCCGACTCGAACTCTGCCGTCAGCGCTGGGTCGACAGCAGGCGACGTCGCGACGGAGATAGCTCGCTTGACGACCTTCAGCTTGATGACGGTGCCGACCTTCGCCTTCGTGCCCGCTTTCGGAGACTGAGACTTGACCTTCCAGTTCGCGGCTAACCAAACGGAACTGCCCTTCGGCGCGAGGAACTTCGCTTTGAGCCCAGCAGACGCGAGAGCCTTCTTCGCCTTGTCGCCGGACTTGCCGACGACCTTGGGGACCTTGATGGTCTTTACGACCTTGACCTCCGAATCGGAGTGGCTGCTGGCACCTGATTCGGCAGCAAGCGCAGAGGTCGAGCCTGCTCCGATGGCGAGCGCCATCCCGACGAAGACTGCCACAGCGGCGAGCCTGATCGACAGTGCTGAATGGTTGCTAATTCGCATGGGTCTGCTTTCGAGTCAGATCGAGCTTATTGGCGAGGACACGAGTATCGCTCGCCCCAGTTCGGGTAACACGTCTCCGGCTCAGAAGGATGGCTCTAGACGCCCGAATGCCCTAGAAACGGAGGCGCGGCTGAGCTAGCCAGTCTTCAGTCGGCTATCTCGGACGGAAGGTGCGCTTGCCGACCTGACGCTCGCCGGTGTCGTAGTCGGTCTCTCCGATCCGCTCAGCCAGCCCCTCCTGACGCATCTCCCGCGCTGCCTGACTCGCGGTCAGCGGGACGCGTCGCCCGTCTGGGGTGGTGCGGTTGTCGCTGCCGCCGCCGTACTCGGTGAACTGCTCTCGGCCGCTCTGGTTGGTGTATCGCTTGCCCATTTGTTGTCTCCCTTGTTGAGCCCTAAGCCTCGCTCGGAGTGTGTTCTCCCCGCTCGATCCGCAATGTGCACTCACGGCTCGACATTGGCCTTTCGCTAATTGGGATTTGCCGGGGTGGGCGCTCCAGCGGGGAGGACAACTTACCGGGTAGATTTACCTCACTAACAGAAAGTGAGTGAAACTCATGGGACGACGAGGACAGCAAGCCGGAGACAACTCGGTAGTGCTCGAAACCACCATCTCGCCCAACCTCGACAACGCCCTGACGCAGCTCGTTGCGCTGAGCGGGGTCAGCAAGGCGACCCTCGTGCGCAACGGATTGCACACCTTCCTGTCGGGGGTCGGGGTGCTCTACCCAGAGCTGAACGACACCCTCAGCCCGACAAAAACCTCTGGTCGCACTCGCGTCCAGAAGGCCACCTTCACCGAATAAGGAGCAGCGAATCATGTCCATGGAACTACCCAAATATCCGGCGGGAGCGGGACCGGCCATCGGTCACCGGCTCCGGCAGCGGCGACAGGAGACGGCAGCAGCCCGCGCCGACCTGAGCTACGAGCTGGCCAAGCTCGAAGACCAGGCCGCGACCACCTTCGCCGACCTCGACGCGAGGGAGGCCACTCGGCAGCGGCTCACCGGGTTGGCCCGAGAGCAGCGCGAAGTAAACCGAGGGGCACGAATCTGATGAAGGACAGCCCGCACGTGGCTCGGCAGAACGCCCGAGCACGCAAGTACAACAACTCCGCCGACGAGCGCGCTGCTGTCACCGCAGTGGACGAGGCCGTATTCGACAAAGTCCGACAGGTCGAGGCGTGGACCGTCGAGAACGCGAACAACTTCTTGGCCGCGAGTCAGGGGTCGCTCTCCGAGGCTGCGCAACTGTCGGCTGAGCTGAACGCTCTGCGCAACGATCTCGACTACACCGACCGGGTCGCCCCACGTGAAGCCGGAGCGCGCTACGCGGTGTTGCAGTCACGGGTGGCGGAGGTCACCGCCAAGCTCGACCGCATCGACCGCGAGAGCGAATGGCTAGAGGAGAAGGCTGCGGACCCGTATGCCAACTACCTCGGCATGCTCGAAAAGTTCCCCGTCCTCCGACCGGACCTATAGCCCCTCAACGCAGGAAGCCCCCAGCTAACGAGGCCGGGGGCTTCCAAGGAAGGTTTCAGAAATGAGCAACGTTCAATACTCTACCCCAGCGACCACTATGGGCGCGTATTACGAGCGATCGGCATGGGTCCAGTTCAACCTTGTCGAACTTCTCGCCCCGCTGGTCACTCCGACGCGGCACCTGACCGATACCGAAAAGTCAACGTTGCGGGTGGTCGTGCCGAATCTCGCCGACCTCCCCGCAGGCAACTCGATCTTGAACGAGGCGCAGTATCGGCTCTGCCTGATGGAACAGCGCGGCTGGCTCCACGGCACCAGCGGTCACGAACTCGCCTCGATCCTCCAACGCCTCGGTTGGCCGGAGCACCCGGCGAAGCTGAATCGGCGCGGCTGGGAACTGCTCCGCCAACTAGATGAACTGGACATGGTCCAGATTTGGATCTCAGCGGAGGCATCCCCAGCAGACCCGATGCGCCGCCGGACAATGCGCCTGCACACCCGCTGCTTGGAGCTAGTGCGATGACGTGCAAACAGAGGATTTTACACCCAGTCTGCCCGCTCCTGCCCGCTTTGAACGCGCCGCGCCGCAGCGCTGCCTTCGCCTTCAGAATCAAGTTGCAGGATTGGCCCTCGGATGGGTTATGGTCATCTCTGTCGGGTCGCCCAGAGTCGCCCACAGCAGTAAAGCCGTAGGCTTAAACGAACCGAAACAACCTGAGGAGGTGGAAGCACATGAAGTCATCAACATTCGTTCTGCGGGGAGTCAAATCTGAGTACACCGCGCCGAGTGACATGCCAGCGCAGTCGCGCAAAATGCGCCGTGCGTCCACCTATGTCAACCTCGGCGACGACTGGACCTACTGGGTCGAGGCTGAGCACTCGGAGCGGATCGCATCTGCGCGCACCCTCGCCTTCGCCCTAGTTATGCCTTCCTCGATCGCGCACCAAGAGCACGTGTCCCGGCTCGTCGCACGCAACGCTGCGTCCGCGCCTATCGCCTCGACTGCCCCCGATCTTGTCCTCGCCAGTGCCTCACCCAACTCCCCAAACACCTCGCTCGCCGCGCATTCCAACGCGGTCGGGCTGGAGGCGATAACGCGCTAGACCTCCACTAAACCTCGACCGCTCAAGCACAACTTGAGTAAGAGGTTTAGAAATGTCCAAGCAGGTTCCGGAGCCAGAACTCCTCCTCGGCTACGACGAGGCCAGCACCTATCTATCGGCTACCCCAAGGCAACTGCGCCGCTGGGTAACCGAAGGCAAGATCGCCTACATCAAGCAGGGTCAGCGGTGCTACTGGACCGTCGCCATGCTCGACGCGTGGCGTGCGTCTGTCACCTTCAACCCCAGTAAGTAGTCGGTCGGAAAATGAGCAGCGCCCGGCCATCCCGGCGCGTCATGAAACGACGCGCCCCCTCCCAAATCCAGGCAATCCTCTCGCCCTTCTTCGTCGGTGCAGTTTCCGATGATGGAGAGCAGCGCATGTTCTGCCCTGTGTGCGAGGACCCCGACGACAGCCGTTCGCCGTCGGCTAGTGTCAACCTTGGCAAAGGCGAGTGGAACTGCTTGAAGGGCAACCACGGCGGTTCGGTGCTGACGCTTGTCTCGTCGCTAAGGGGAGGTTCTGCCCCTGCGGCGTCAGCGGTGCCGAAGAAGACCACTCCGAAGGCTCCAATCAAGCACAAGCCAATGGAGAATCAGGACCGCCCGCAGCAGTGGCATGACAATCTCATGCATCCGGGCAGCGCGGAGCGGCTCGCGTACCTCACGGATGTGCGCGGCTTCACCATCGAGAGCATTAAGCGCTGGCTGCTCGGGTGGGACGGGCAGCGTTACACCTTCCCAGTGCGACCGAGCTTCAGTCCGTACATCAACACTCGTCGTTATCTGCCCGGAGGCAGTCCGAAGACTCTGAATCTCCCCGGGCACGGCACAAACATCCTCTATCCGCTGGAGGCGCTGCGCGGGAACACCCTTCCGGTGCTCCTTGTCGAGGGCGAGCCGGACGTTGTCCTGGCGAATCAGGTTCTGGCTGGCGAGTTCGTCGCACTGACAGGAACAGGCGGAGCCCCCAACCCACCCAAGGACCTCACTCCGTTGTCTGGTCGTGAGGTGTTCATCGTTTACGACGCCGACGACGCTGGGCGCGCAGGCGCGGAAAAGATCCTCCCGCTGCTGTTGGCAGTCGGGGCTAACGCTCGCATCCTCGACATAGCCAGATTCGAGATAGCAGAATGAGCGGCCTCGACTTCTCAGACCTCGTGATGAAACACAATGTCACTCGCGAGGACTGGATAGCGGCTGTCGAAGCAGTGCGAAGCGAATCCAACGCGGAACCTCTTGACGAGATACTGGCCAAGATCGAGCAGATGTTCCTCGTGGCGGACGATATCGCCCTCGATCACCTTGAGGACATGCTCTCCGACGAGGACATAGCCGCTCTCGACCCGCCCAGCTTCATAGTCGATAGGTGGTTCCCGAGAGGGTTCTACTCCTGCGTGTACGGAGCGCCCGGGGTCATGAAGACCTTCAACCTCCTAGACGTGTCCCGACGGGTACGGGCAGGAGGCTCCTGGCACAGCAACTCCGTAGAGCAGGGCAGCACTCTCTTCTATCAGGGCGAAGGCCTCCAACAGCTCCAGGACCGTATTGCTGCGTGGAGCGAGTTCTACCCCGGTGAGGAACTGACGGATGGGCGATCCCTAGCGCGGTTCGTGGACATGACGACCCCGACGGGCGTGGCTGCGGTAATCCGCACGGTGCTCGGCTTTCAGCAGCAGACCGGGCAACGCGTAGTGATGGTGCTGTTCGACCCCGCAGTGGAGTTCATGACGGGCGACGAGAACGGCGACGGTATGGACCAGCTCACGCGGGGGCTGCGGTCCCTCGCGCAGTACCTCGATATCGCCGTCGTCGTCGGTCATCACACCAACGCTGCCGAAGGCCGGTCGCGCGGTGCGGACTTTATGCGGATGAGAGCGGGGGCGCATATCCGCATGGAGGCCTTAGAGGACGGCCTCGTCGGCATAGTCCAAGAGAAGCAGAAGAACACCGAAAAGCTCGCGCTGGTGTTGGAGCCGACCCCGGTAGGCAAATCACTGGTGTTGCAGGCCCTCGAACATCACAACGCCGTCTCTTACTCCGGGCGTAAGGCTCGCTCCGGACAGGCCCAAAAGGCGGCCATCTCTCTGGACTTTTCCGCAGCGAAGGCCGAGCAGAAGTTCACCCGAGCGGACGAACTCCTCTCCTCGGCAATCCGCAGTACACCGGGCCTCGGTCGGGCTAAGGTCCTCGCCTCGTGCAAGTCGCAAGGGGTAGGAGCGGAGTTGTTGGAGACGGCCTTGGACCGGCTTATCGGTTCCGGAGTGGTGCGAGTGGAGAAGACCGGTGAGGCCAAAAACTCACCTCAGAAGCACTACCTAAATGAAATGGAGTCACCAGCATGAGCTACGAACCGTTCGACTTTCACCCTTCCACCGACTCGGGCTGGCGCGTGCACTGCGCGTGGCTGTTCGACGACGAATTCAATCAACACACCGACCCGATAGCGGGGTGGCTAGTGCAGGTCTGGGCAGGGGACGAGCGCCATCCTGCGGACTTCAACTCGCGCCGCATTGAGCCTGCGTTTATGGAGGATGGCGAGCTGATGACGATGAGCCATATCCACAAGCAGGGTCCATCCAACGCCTACTACTGGATCCTCAAGCCCGGAGAGGACGCCCCACGCCGGACGACGCCCGGGAGCAAGTGGACTCTCATATCCGCAAAGAGCGCGAAAAATCACTCAGAAAGTAACCCGTGACCCGCTGACCCGGGGTTACTTAGCGGGTCACGGGTCAAAGTAACCCGCTGGTATCAAACCGGGATACCCCGTTAGGGGTACCCAGAGGTTTGAACCTGAGGGAGACGGCAACAACCCAAATACCTCCGACAAAAGTCGAGGGCGGACTCAACGAGTCCGCAGTAAGTGCAAGACAAATTAATGCTGAGGAGCAAGAAATGACTAATACAACTATCGAGATAGCGCTCGAAGCGGAACTACTGGAGTTGGAGATGGAGAAGGCGACACAACAGGCCACCAGCTCTATTTTCCAGCACTGGCAAAAAATGCAGGCTCGCCCGAGTGCTTCGGAGTTCTTCCGACTAATCCACGAGCGCCAAGGGTCGCGGGTGGGGCGCGAGGAGCGGGACACCAACGGTCAGGAACCTATGGAGTTGATCTTCGATGCCGTGTACAGGGCCAAAGGGATCAGCAGAAGGCAGATTCTCAAGCAGTACGAGGAATCAGGAGTCGATAAGGAGGTGCTTTCGGAGGAACTTACTTCGCTGACTGCAGAGGGTTGGTTCGGCACGCAAGCAGTAAGCGAAGACGGAGTGAGCGAACTCCATTACTTCGACAACGAGGAGTTCCGGCTCCGCCAGCAGTAACAAACAACAAACCCTGAGTAGGGCAGGTGTGGACATTCCGGTCTGCACCTGCCCGCTCGGGCTAACGAAAGGAATGTGCAGTTATGTCAGAGAAGAAGTTCGTGAGGAAGGTGTCGCAACCTGAACGTAGAGCAGACCTGAAGGTAGACCTGCAAAGCAAGTATCTGGCCCCGGGACGGAAGTGTTCTGCAACCAGCAAAGCCACCGGCGAGCGATGCGGCAGATGGGCATCGCTCGGAATGGCAGTCTGTGTCGTCCATGGGGGTGCAACTCGCCGGGCCAAAACTGCAGCCGCTAAGCGCATTGCACAGGCCTCGGGCTACGCAGCAGACATGCTCGTGGAGTTCATGGCGGACCCGAAGATCGACGTTAAGCTTAGATCGAGCATTGCTCAGGATCTTCTCACAAGAGCCGGAGTCAACGGCAAGCAGGAGGTCGAGGTCATGGTCGGGCAGATGCCGAAATGGGAAGCCGACTTGCAGGAGTTGTTCGTCGTCTACCCGGACGGACCTGCAACGCCGACGAAGAATGAGGTTGTCGAGGATGCGGTGATTGTTCCGGATGAGCAGGCCGCTATCGAGGCTGCGCACGATGCTTTCAGCGAGCAACTGGAGCGGCAACGGACCTTGCGCAAGAAGCAGGGATACTCGGGTGCACCTGTCGCCCCGCCCACGGTGAAGGCCCGAGCCGTGGTGCGTAACCAGCCTCCTCGGCAGACGCGGGACGTCTCGGGACCGGACATCGAGGGACCTTACGGCTCCTAATGTGCCAGGCGCTCACAGCGAGGCCCAAATGCGGCTGTTTGCCCCCGATCTCAGGCAAGGGCCTGACCGGATGATTTCTAAGCCCTTACGCGCCGATTTCTGGGAGGTAGTAGTGAAGTTGCTGAGTGCTGGCGCTTACTTACTTCAGGCGGAAACGTCCGTCAACGCCTTACGCCTCAAACCGAACACAAGGAGACCACCATGACCATCAACAAGATTGCCCCTCGCGCAGCACAGGCCGCCAAGCCGATCAGCCATCTCATGTCCGAGTACACCGCATGGCTGAAGGCTGAGACCGGGTACGACGTGGACCCCATGTCGGTACAGCTCTCCGGCGTGCTGCGCGGCACGTTCCAGAAGAGCGCCGGGAACCAGAAGCGCATCGCCGCTGTCGCTACCCGCAAGGCAGCCGACGAGAAGGCGCGTGCCGAGCGGAAGGCCGCAGCCCCGAAGGTCGAGAAGCCCGTCGCCAAGAAGCCGGTCGCTCGTAAGGTCGTCGCCAAGGCCACGCAGAGCGAGGTGGTCTGATGCACGTTCTCGGCTATGTGCGGGTGTCCACAGAGGAGCAGGCCAACTCCGGACTGGGTGTGGAGGCTCAGGTCGCCGCGATCAACGCCGAGTGCCGGCGACGTGGGTGGTCTGTGGAGATCCTCTCCGACCTCGGTCGCTCCGGTAAGCAGGTGAACCCCGAGTTGCGTCGTGCTCTGGACCTTCTGGAGAGCGGACAGGCAGACGGTCTCGTCGTGGCCAAGCTGGACAGGCTCGCTCGCTCTGTTCAGCACGCGAGCGCCGTCATCAACACCGCGCAGGAGCAAGGCTGGACCCTCTGCGTTATCGACGGAGCTATCGACCTCACCACCGCCAACGGTCGCGCTATGGCGCAGATGCTGTCGGTGTTCGCTGAGCTGGAACGGGAGATGATCTCCAGCCGTACTAAGGATGCCCTCGCAGCGCGATCAGCCCGTGGACTGTATAACGGTCGCCGGTCCGCTATCCCGGCAGGAGTCCTCCGCCGAATCGTGCTGTCGAGGGCAGAAGGCTCCAGCTTCGGCCGCATCGCCGGTGAACTCACTGCGGAAGGTGTCCTTTCGCCCACGGGTCTGCCCGTCTGGCAGGAGTCCACAGTCCGCCGCGCATTCGCCACTGCCAGCGCTCCGGAGGTGCACCTTGCCGAGGTCTAGGACGGAGCGAATCCTCGCTGTCGAGTTGAGAGTCGGAGACGTGTTCTTTGAGTCACCCGGCAACGCAGCCCGAGTATTCGTCCGCAATGCAACGGGTCGCGGTGTGCACCTGCGAGCTCGGTACGTGTGGACTCCGGTGACCGAGTACGCGTGGCGAATCAGCTTCAAGAACGACGATCCAGTCACTCGCGTGACTCCAATAGCCACCAACAAGCACAACAGAAAGCAGTAATCATGACCACCTACACCGCAACGCCCGTCTCCGCCCTCACCACCGGCAACAAGGTCCGCGCCCTCGCGACGGTTGGACCTTCCGTATCGATGCCGGGAGCCGAGGAGTACCCCTGGACCGTCGCCCGCATTGACCGGGTCGACGTCCTCGGCACTTTGCAGGTCTGGGCGCACCCGTACGGCTCATCTATCTCCCGCGTCTCCCCTGCGCTCTACGGCACCTTCTACCCCGACGCAACAGTGTTGGTGGTGACCTGATGGCGCACGTGGCCCAAGTGGAGCGTAAATCCGGCGTCGCCTATGAAGTGCACTGGCGGCAGGGCGAGACCAAGAAGCAACGCACCTTCGCCGTCAAGCGGGAAGCCGAGCGTTTCGCCCTGAAAGTCGAGAACGAGCTAGCCGAAGGCAACACTACGGACACCCTGGTGAAGAACACCAAGACCTTCCGTGAGATCGTTGAGGCGAGCCTGCTCGCCAGCGCGCCGGGTCTGAAGCTAAGGACGAATCTGGGTTACCGGGCGATCTACGATAAGCGGATTCTGCCGAAGTTCGGGTCTCGTCGGGCATCGACGGTCACCCGTGCAGAAGTGCAGGCGTGGGTCGTGACGCTCGCAGCCGAAGGTCTGGCCCCGGCGACTGTCCATCACCACTACGTCGCGCTCAAGAAGGTGTTCCGGCACGCCATCCACGACCGATTGCTGACCTACAACCCCTGCGACGGGGTTCGTCTGCCGAAGCCCGAGACGGCGTCCGAGTTCGCGCCGGTGTTCCTCACCGTCCCGCAGGTGGAAGCGATCGCTACCCGGCTGGACTCGCAGGAGCCTTACGGCTTGATGGTCCGCTTCGCGGCCTACACCGGCCTGAGGGCTGGGGAGTTGGCCGGGTTGCGCGTGCGGGACCTCGACCTGGCCCACGGGCACGTAAGCGTCCGGCAGACCATGCAACGCATCAACGCGCAATGGATCGTAGGCACGCCGAAGTCGAAGCGCTCTACGCGGGACGTTCCGCTGGTGGATGCAACGCTGATCGCAGAACTGCGCCGGTATCGGATGCTGCATCCCCGCAGCGGCGACCCTGATGCGCTGCTCTGGCCGGGGCGCAAGGTCGGGGGAGTGGCCGAGGTGGATTACAGCCGCGTGCTCGATGTGGGCAGCTTCCGCCGCAACTACTTCCGCCCTGCGCTGCGGGCGCTCGGCTTGCAGGAGATGCGAGTGCACGACCTGAGGCACACCGCAGCGTCCCTGTGGCTGGCTGCGGGCTTCGAGCCGTACAAGGTGAGCCGCTGGCTCGGCCACGCGAGCATCACGACCACCGACACCATCTACGCCCACCTGTACCCGAGTGACTACTCGCAGCACGTGGCGCAGTTCAGCGAGTATGTCAGCCGCACGAGCTAGCCTCACGAGGTAAGGCGGCATTCCGATAGAGTCTGGCTCATGCACAGCAGCAACTCCGGGGACGCTCGATGACGTGGCCCGCTTGGTTTCCAAGCGACTGCCCGCCGGCGAGCGCTGTGCCGTCGTCGGGAACGTTCTTCAGGCTGGTGACCCACGCTCCCGTGGAGGAGTCCGACTTCTCCAGTTGGCGAGAAGAGTTTGACTCAGGATTGCGCAGACGATCGTGGTCCGATGCGAAAGAAGCGCAAGCAGCGTCATGCAGCGTATTCGCTGATCGTGAAGATATGGAAGACGTGCAAAAAGCAACTGGCGGGACAAGAGCAATGAGGATGATCGCACACGGCGATATCACCGGCTCTGGCGCCATGGAGCACACGGCAAGTGGGCGCCACGCGAGCCATCACAGCTGGTGGCGACCTACTGGGGACGTGGCCTGGTCAGGCTTCGTGGTGCTCCCATGAACTGGCTTCCGATGGACACTATCCTCGGTGAGCTTGAGATGGGTGAGGTGTTCGTCGACTACGACGGACCACGCCTCTTTAGCTTGCGATCCAAAACGGACCAAGATTATTTGGCGGAGTGGGCTGCAGGACTCGAAGATTCTGACTTGTGGCTCTATGTGCCTGTCTCAAAGCTTCGGCTATCCGTCATACGTTCCGGTGGTCTGCCCGTCCGAGAAGCCTTCGCGCATCCGGAAGGATTCGAGTACCTAGTCAAGCTTCACTTCGACCTTTCGATTGCCGACGAGGTGAGTGTCATCAGCAGATCGCAGCTGAATGACGCTTGGTTACCCGCCGACGATTTCCACCTCTCGCTCAAAGAGGCAACGCATCCTCCAGCCGTTTCTCTCGAAGAACTGGCGAGGAAGTCTTACCAAGAAGGTCGAGCGCGATTCCGCATCGAGATCGATGATCCCAACACCTTTGCTTCTGAGGCAAGGACGCGCAAGGTCGCGGCCCTACTGAATGCTGTCCAGAATGTGTTCGACAACTTTGGGCTGGTGGAACTAGATACCGAACCTCACCAGGACGGACGCTTCACCAAGCAGGTGCAGGCACGCATGGACACAGATGTTGTCGAGCTAACCGCAGCTAGTTTCGTCATCGAGCTAGGTGCGGCAGAACGCGAAGATTTGTTCGGAGACTCGCCCATCGCCAAAGTGAGCGAGCGACTCGTCAACTTGCTGGCAGTAGATATCGAACCCCAGGCGCTCCTAAACGAACTGCTCGATCTCAAGCCCCGTGCGGCAAAGAGCTTCCGGGCATTTGTAAACGAACTCGACGGCCTAGCCAGCAGCGTCACGGTCGCCTCCGCTAGTTCTGCGCGAAACGTCAAAAGCCAAAGCCTGACTTACGAGCAGATCAATAACCTCAAGAGCCTATTGAAAGAGCTTCTTCCTCCTGAAGCCCGCGAGATTCGAGGGCGAATGGTTCTGTTCGCCGGTGATTTCGAGAACCGCGAGTTCGGTCTTCGTGACTTGTTCGACCAAGAGTCTTATGACGGTCGCGTCGGAGAGCGTGCCGTGTCGCAGGTCGAGCACGCCACCCTCATGAATGTCTACGACGTCGTACTTAGCGAGTACTCGACTGTCGAGAAGGCCATTAACGAGACGAAGAAACGCTACGTACTGGACCAGCTTTCGCCAGCAACGGACGCGACGCCCGTCCCTGCAACCTTTAGCGTGCTCTCAACAGCGAGCGACATGTCTGCTCCTTGGCAGTAAAGCTAGCGTTGGACGGGTTCCGGACGGGATTTCTTCCCGCCACGTGGCCCGAAGGCCCTGCATCCCAATGAATACGGTGGGCCCCGTCGGGCTCGAACCGACGACCCACGGATTAAAAGTCCGATGCTCTACCAACTGAGCTAGAGGCCCGCGACTTAAATCTAGCGTGGATTTCTCCTGTCGAGATCCCGCCCTTGTCGAGAGAGCATCGGGGTGAAGATCGAGCTGGTGTCAGGCTCTACGACCCGAGATCATCCTGATCAACCAGGCGATGATGGCGATGACGGCGAGTACGAGGCCCACCCACAGCAGGAACTTGAGCGAGGCCACCAGTCCGCCGACGATGGCGAGCACGATAGCGACGACGACGATGACGATGAGCAGAATGTTCATTGGTGCCTCCTGTTGGTCGGACCCCCAAATTGCACGATACTCGCAATGCCACCGGCGGCAAGGGGATGGCGAGTATTGGCGTCGGAGATCAATAAGCTGGAGCGGATGTCTGACGAGTTCCATAAGCCAACCAAGTTCTCCGGCGCCAAGTTCGAGAGCCTCCAGGGCGGGGAAGACCCCGCCCAGATCAGTCGTGTCGCCCACGACACAGCCCACGCGCTGGTGAGTCGCGTGCGTGACAGCCCGGAGGACGACGTGGTCGAGCGTCTCGTCGCTTTCACCGACGAACATGGAATCGACGCGGTGGCAGAACTCTGGTCACGGGCAAACCCGCGGAGCCTTCCTGGTGCGCTCTGGCGCATCTATCTCATGCGGGCCATGGTGCGACAGGATGCCGAAGGCACGAGTTTTCTCTACCAGCGCGGCAGCGAGCTCGCCACCAGCATCGACCCGGTCGTCGCAGGAGCCACGGCACCTACCGGACCAGCCGAGATCACGGCCCTCGCCGATCAGATCCTCCGTGGACTCTTCCAGGGCGATTTCGGCATCGCTCTGGATCGCGCCGCCGCTTTCTGTCGGGTAATGAGCCTCGGATGCACCAGCGTCGCCGACGACGTCGACCTCACCTCGTCAGAGCGCGGCTCCGAACTCACCACGCGAGCACTGCGCCTCTCGCAGACGGCATCCGAGTTCACCTCCTGCGCGCGACTCTGGTGTTCGGGCACTCTCGACTGAGAGTTCCCTCGCCTCGACGGGGTACTATTGCTGGTGGCTCGCAAGGGCCGCCGCCGGGCCGCAGTAACCCCGGGCTCCAATATTCGCCGCTTCGAGCGGCCTTGCGCCGAGAGGCGTTCTGCGGCCTGGCTCACCCTTCCAAGCTGGGTGTTCCCTCGGTATGTCGGCATAGACCAATCCGTTTGAGGCTATGCCCCCGAACATTCATTGTGACCAACAGTCAGAGCGATCATTCGTACTTCGGTACGACTGTTTCGCGCCGTCTGGGTCGCATACAACTGAACACTGAAGCGAAATTCGAACGGTTCAAGTTCTGCCAATATCTCCCGATGCGCACCAGCGAGCGGATTGTTTGACATGCTTAAGCTTGTGCCCCGGGAGATAGATCGCAGCAAGGACTCTGAGTCCGTTGACCAGCCTGCCTCCAAGGAGGAGCTTCTCGGTCGGATCGCGGAGGGCGACCAAGTGGCTTTTGGCCTCCTGTACGACGAGATTTCCCCGAGAGTTTTAGGGTTGATCCGACGCTTGCTTGTTGACCATGCGCAGTCAGAAGAGGTCACCCAGGAAGTTTTTCTGGAGATCTGGCAGTCTGCGACTCGCTACGAGCCCAGCAAGGGCGGGGCTTCCACCTGGATCCTGACGATGGCGCACCGGCGTGCCGTCGACCGGATCCGGTCATCCCAGTCCAGCCGGGATCGGGACGTGAAGATCGGAATCAGGGACTACGTCTCCGACTACGACAACGTTTCAGAAACCGTAGAAATTACTATCGAACACGAAAGGGTGAAGGAAGCGATGTCGCAATTGACAGAACTACAGCGTCAGGCCGTCACCCTGGCGTATTACGGCGGCTACAGCCATAGCGAGGTCGCCACACTACTCAGCGTGCCGATCGGCACGGTGAAAACACGATTGCGCGACGGGATGATTCGTCTGCGCGATGAATTGGGGGTGGCGTCGTGACCGAACGCGACGAACTTCACCTGTTGACCGGCGCTTATGCGCTCGGTGCGTTGGATGAAGCGGAGAGAGACCGCTTCGAGGCGTACCTGATGACTTCCGAAGAGGCGAGGGCTGAAGTGGCATCCCTGTCGGACACTGCTGTCGTGTTGGGCCTTGCGTCCCAGCCCATGGCCCCTCCCGCCGATCTCAAGGCGAAGCTCATGGCCCAGATCGCGGTCACGCCGCAACTGGCCCCCGTGACCTCCAAGCCGACACTCGTGGCTGTGCCGTCACCGGCCACTGAGCGAGCGATCCGTACAATCGACATGCCGACCAGCTCTGCCGAGCGTAAGGCGAACACCCGTTGGTACATCCGGCCGGTGACCGTCCTGGTCTCCGCGGCGGCTGCTGTCGCGCTCTTCGCCGGTGGCGCCATCCTCGGCCTGTCCAACAATGCCAGCAACCAGCCGATCTCGCAGCCGGTGGTGAGTCTGGGCGAGTTGACCGGTGCCAGCGATCTGCAGCGTGCTGAGGCGTCCGTCGCTGGCGGCGGCAAGGCCACGCTGGTCTGGTCGGCCAACCTTCAGCGATCTGCCGTGATCATCGACAAGCTTCCGGCCCTGTCTGGTGACAAGACCTACGAGCTCTGGTACATCGACAAGTCGGGTGCGACGCCCGCCGGTACCTTTAGCGCTGCTGACTCCGGCAAGACAGTCCGCGTGCTCGACGGCAAGATGTCGAGCGGCGACACGGTGGGTATCACCGTCGAACCGAACGGCGGATCGAAGAAACCGACCAGCGCGCCGATCTTCGCTCTCGCCAGCGCCTGAGCACTAACGCGATGAAGGGCCCGACCGTTGCGGTCGGGCCCTTCATCGTTAACGTCTGGCGGCTATCCGAATTTGCCGGACACGTAGTCTTCAGTAGCCTGCACGCTGGGCTTCGAAAACATCGTGTTGGTGTCGTCGTACTCGATGAGCTTTCCCGGCTTGCCGGTGCCCGCGATGTTGAAGAAAGCTGTGCGGTCGCTGACGCGTGAGGCCTGCTGCATGTTGTGGGTCACGATCACGATCGTGTAGTCCTGCTTGAGTTCCTCGATGAGGTCCTCGATGGCGAGGGTGGAGATCGGGTCGAGGGCCGAGCACGGCTCGTCCATGAGCACCACGTCGGGTGCTACGGCGATTGCGCGGGCGATGCAGAGGCGCTGCTGCTGCCCACCGGAGAGTCCCATGCCGGGCTTGTCGAGGCGGTCCTTGACCTCGTTCCAGAGGTTGGCTCTCTGGAGCGACTGCTCCACGAGAGCGTCGCCATCCGACTTGGAGAGTTTGCGATTGTTGAGCGTGACACCGGCCAGCACGTTGTCGCGGATCGACATCGTGGGGAACGGGTTCGGCCGCTGGAACACCATGCCGACCTGGCGGCGCACGAGCACAGGGTCGACGCCTGGTCCGTAGAGGTTGTTACCGTCGATCAGCACCTCGCCCTCCACATGAGCGCCTGGGATTACCTCGTGCATACGGTTGAGGGTGCGGAGGAAGGTCGATTTGCCGCAACCGCTGGGGCCGATGAGGGCGGTGACGGTGCGAGGTTCGATGGTGATCGAGACACCTTCCACGGCCATAAAATCTCCGTAGAAGACGCTCAGGTCGTTGACTTCAATACGCTTTGACACTCGAGATCCTGTCTGTTCCGGCCGGGTTACCAGGCGCCCTTGGGGGCGAAAAACTTCGCGATGATTCGCGCGATGATGTTGAGCAGCACGACGATGAGCACCAGCAGCAGCGCCGCACCCCACGATGAGGCATTGGATGCGGCGATGTCCTGGCCGGGAAACTTGTACCCGGTGTAGGCGAGTACCGGGAGAGTCTGCATCGGCCCGAAGAAGGGATTCGCATTGAAATTGTCGGTGAAGCTCGCCGCGATGAAGATCGGCGCGGTCTCGCCGATCACGCGGGCGATGGCGAGCATCACGCCGGTGATGATTCCGCCGATGGCTGTCGGCAGCACGATCTTGACGATTGTCGAGAACCGGGAGACCCCGAGGGCGAAGGATGCCTCACGTAGGTCGTGAGGCACGAGCCGGAGCATTTCCTCGCACGACCTGACCACGATAGGGATCATCAGCACGGAGAGCGCAACGGATGCGGAGAAACCGCTGAAGGCCTTCGGTCCGATGATCAGGGTGAAGAGCGACAGCGCGAAGAGGCCGGCGACGATCGAGGGGATGCCGGTCATGACATCGACGAGAAAGGTGACGGTACGCGCCATCCACTGGGTGGGCCGCGCGTATTCGACCAGGTAGATCGACGTGAGGATGCCGATGGGGATCGACATCAGGGCCGTGATCCCGGTGATCTCGAGTGTTCCGACGACGGCCTGCAGCGCGCCGGCCGTGACGGCGACTTTCAGGGTCGTCGGGTCGAAGACGGCACCACCGGTCTGACTGATGAAAGTCCAGTTGAGCGTTCCGATACCCTTGGCGACCACGGTGTAGAGCGTCGAGATCAGGGGGGCGATGGCGAGCAGGAAGGCGATGGAAACCAGGCTCCGCACGATCCTGTCGACGGCCTTGCGTCGGTTCTCTGCCAGCGTCGAGATGGTGGCGAGTGCGATCAGATAGACGATGATCGAGATGAAGATCCAGCCGCCGAGGTTGAAGCCCATGAAGGCGAAGAACCCGCCACTGAGCACCAGGGCGCCAGCAAGAATATAGAACTCCACAAACCGGGGAAGCTGCCCTGAGACAAGGCCGTTGGCCATGGGGCCCTGTGGCCGACGAGTCTTGGCTCCGAGAGTTGCGGTCACGCGGGGGTACCTCCTGGGTGCTCGGGTGTCGGAGACGCTGCTTCGGGGCGCACCTCAAAGCTCACAGCCGCGGTGGATGCGGCTTCGGGCGCACTGCCCGCGGCTGCGCTCGACCGCACTCGGTTCTTGCGCGGCTTCTTGGCGCTTGCCCCCGGGCCGGTGCGCACCACGATCAAGCGAGCAACCATGTTCACCGCGAGTGAGATCACGAACAGCATGAGACCGGTGCCGATGAGAGCGTCGCGCTGCAAGGTGTTCGCGATCGGGAAGTTGAGGGCGATGTTCGCGGCGATTGTCTGCGAGTTTTGGCCCTCAGTGAGGATGCGCAGCGACCATCCGATGGACGGGGAGATGATCAGCGCGATGGCCATGGTCTCACCGAGTGCACGCCCGAGGCCGAGGAGCGTGGCGCTCACGATTCCCGATCGTGCGTAGGGGAAGACGGCCAGCTTGATCATCTCCCACTTCGTCGCGCCGAGGGCGAGGGCGGCCTCTTCGTGGAGGATGGGGGTCTGCAGGAAGATTTCGCGCGAGATGGAGCTGATGATCGGCAGGATCATCACGGCGAGCACGATCGATCCGGCGAGGATAGTCGAGCCGGTGCTTGATGCCGAGCCACTGAAGAGGGGAATCCAGCCGAGGTTGTGGTTCAGCCAGTCGGTGAGGGGAAGCAGCAGCGGGCGGATGACGATGATGCCCCAGAGTCCGAAGACGATGGACGGCACGGCGGCCAGCAGGTCGACGAGGTAGCCCAGAATGCCTGCGATGCGCCGTGGTGCATAGTGCGAGATGAAGAGGGCGATTCCAATGGCGACGGGAGCGCCGACCACGAGTGCGATCGCTGAGACGAAAAGTGTGCCCCAAATGAGTGGTGCGACGTAGGCCCAGAAGCTCGCGAAGCCCGCAGTCGGACCGGAATTGAGCTCCGAGTTGGTCTCCCAGTTGGCGGTGATCGCCGGCAGAGACTTCACGATGAGGAAGATCGCGACTGCCGCGAGAATCACCATGATGAAAGCTGCGGAGCCGAAACTCAAGCCGAAGAAGATGCGGTCGGCCGGCCGGGACTTAACACGGGCCGGCCCCGCTCCCTTACCAGGGGAGCGGGGACCGGTCGTGGTGACACCAGCGCTCTGACGGGATCGAACAGTTTCGTTGGTACTCACTGAATTCTTTCTCGAGAGGCCGGCGTTCGGGTGACACAGCGCCGAGAGGCGAGGTGCTGTGGTGCGATTACTTGACGAGCTTCAGGCTCGTCTGGATCTTAGCCAGCATCGCGGCGGGAACCGGAGCGGAACCTGCGTTGGTGGCGGCGACCTTCTGGCCGACCTCGCTGGCGATGAATCCAACGTAGGCCTTCGTCAGCTTTGCCTGGTCGGCCGACTTGAAGGTCTTGCAGATGATCTGGTAGGAGAGCAGCGGGATCGGGTAGGCCGACTTGTCCGTGATCTTGGTGTAGTCGAGCTTCTGCGCGAGGTCACCCTGGACGGTCGAGTCCGCTGACCCGGCCGAAGCCGAGAAGGCAGCCGAGGCGCCCTTAGCGCTGAACGCGACGAAGTCCTTCGAGGTGCCGACCTGGATCGATGCGCTGGTGAGCGCGCCGATGGCACTATGGTCGGCGTATCCGATGGTGCCGGCGCCTGCCTTGACCGTGTTCACCACGCCGGAACCACCCTGCTGGGCGCTGGACCCTGCGACAGGCCATGCGTTGCTGGCCGGGTAGGTCCAGTCAGCTGCGGCAACGGTGCTGAGGTAGTTGGTGAAGTTCTGCGTGGTGCCGGATCCGTCGGAACGGGTCACCGTGGTGATCGGGGTGGCCGGAAGGGTCGCGCCGGAGTTGTCCGCAGCGATCGCCGGGTCGTTCCACGTGGTGATCTTCAGGCTGAAGATCTTGGCGATGGTGGCCGAGGAGAGCTTCAGGTCCTTGACGCCGTCGAGGTTGTAGATGATCGCGACGCCGTCGAGATAGACGGGGAGGTTGATCGCGCCATCCGCGCCACAGGTGGTCGCTGCTGCCGTGGCCTGCGCAGGCTTGAGCGGCGCATCGGAGCCGGCGAAGTCGTAGCTGCCGGCGAGCCAGTTGGTCACGCCACCACCAGAGCCCTGGGACTTGTCGTAGTTGATAGTGACGCCCTTGGCCTGGGCGGTGAATGCCGCCGTCCACGCGGTCTGGGCGTTGGCCTGTGCACTCGAACCGCCGGCGGTGAGCGTGCCGGTCAGCGTGCTGTCGACGGCCGGTGTGCTTGCGGAAGGCTTGGGAGAGCCGGTCGAGCCCGCGTCCGTGGTGCTGGAGCAGGACGAAAGAGCAATCGCAGCGGTGATGGCGATTGCCCCCATTGCTGCTGCATTTCTGAACTTCACTGTGTTCCCTTCGGGGGTGGTGATCACGGCGAGCGAGGAATGTAAGCCAACTCCGCTGCCGGACAGACCGGTGCCGGTCTCAAAGAAACGTTATGGGCGGAGGTTTACCACGGTCGCGCCACCAGGTGAACGGAGCGTTAACGCAACGCGAACAGCTGGCTAATCGACGGCGGGGCCGTGGGTTTCGACGGCGACAAGGCCGTTCTCTGGATGATCGATCGAGATATGCAGAACAGTGAACTCCGAGGTCGCCAGCATGGCCGCGCGGCGCAGCGGTGCATCGAGCGGAGTGTTCGTGGCATCCGCTATCGCGTCGATGATCGCCGGCAGCACCGGACCGTGGCTGCACAGCACCACGGATTCCTGTTTCTTCAGACGCTTGGCGACGATGCTGCGCACTTTCGCCGTGCCGTCTTCATAGGAATCCTGGCTGAGGCCGGGTGACGGCTTCACCGGCAGCGCTGTGAGGGTGGCCACCGGTTCGATAGTGGCGAGGCAGCGCGTTGCGGGGCTGCTCAGGAGCTTCTTCGGACCCCAGGCCGCGACGGCGGGGGCGACACTCTGGGACTGCTCGAGGCCGTGATGGAGCAACGGACGGGTGGCATCCGGTCCGTCCCAGCTTGCCGGGGGCACCGCCTTGCCATGGCGCAGTGCGATGATCGGGAAGGTTCGTGTGGTGCCGGATTTCACTCGCTCGGCGAAGCGGTCGAGCACATCCTGGTCGCGTTCATAGCTGAAAGCCGCGCGGGCCGCTGTGACTGAGAGCCATTCGACAGCGGCGATCTCGCGATTCGGAGTGAAGGTAGATGCCGCCACAATGTCATCGGTCACCTCCGCCGCCCAGTAGTAGACGATCTTCTCTCGGCCACCAGGCAGCGTGTACTCGGTGGTTCCGAGCGGGGCACCGAGCGTGATCGAGAGCCCGGTCTCCTCCGCGATCTCACGCACAGCGGTCTGCGGGGGCGTCTCACCGGGGTCGACCTTGCCCTTGGGCAGCGAGGTGTCTGCGCGTTCCTCGCGGTGCACGAGCAGCACCTGGGGCTCACCGTCCACCATTCGCCAGCAGACTGCGCCGGCGGCGAGCACTACGGAAGGTCCTGCGGCCGTCACCGGCTGACTCCGACGCGCTTTCTCTGGCTGATCCGTCGCATCAGAACATTCTGCATGTCCTGCAGCGGTGAACCATCATCGGCGCGGTGGTGGCGGGTCCAGCCGCCATCACCGTCGAGCTTCCACGAGGAGGTCTCCTCCGACATGGCGAGGTCGAACATTTCGTCGATCTCGCGCAGGTGGTCGAGGCTGGTGAGCCGCACTAGCGCCTCAACGCGGCGGTCCAGGTTGCGGTGCATCATGTCGGCGCTGCCGATATAGACCTGCGGGTCGCCGTTATTCACGAAGGAGAAGATTCGCGAGTGCTCGAGGTAGCGGCCGAGGATGGAGCGCACCCTGATGTTCTCGCTCAACCCTTCGACGCCGGGTTTCAGCACGCAGATGCCGCGTACGACGAGTTCGACAGGGACGCCGTCCTCGCTGGCGCGGTAGAGGGCATCGATGATCGCCTCATCCACGATCGAGTTGAGCTTGATCCGGATGCCGGAGGGCAGTCCGTTCTGGGCGTTCTCAGCCTCGGTCCTGATGCGCTTGAGCAGGCCCTTACGCAGGTGCAGCGGGGCCACGAGAAGGCGCTTGAATTTCTTCTCGATGGCATACCCCGACAGCTCGTTGAACAGTCGGGTGAGGTCTTTGCCGACGGTTCCACTCGCGGTCAGCAGTCCGAGATCTTCGTAGATACGGCTGGTTTTAGGGTTGTAGTTTCCCGTGCCGATGTGGCTGTAATGCTTGAGCACTCCCCCCTCCTGGCGGATCACCAGCGCCAGCTTGCAGTGGGTCTTCAGCCCCACCAGCCCGTAGACCACGTGCACGCCGGCCTTCTCGAGCTTGCGAGCCCAGCTGATGTTCGCCGACTCGTCGAAGCGCGCCTTGATTTCCACGAGAGCCAGCACCTGCTTGCCCGCTTCGGCTGCCGCAATAAGCGCCTCGACGATGGGGCTGTCGCCGGAGGTGCGGTACAGGGTCTGTTTGATGGCCAGCACGTTCGGGTCGGCGGCGGCCTGTTCGAGGAAGGCCTGCACGCTCGTGGCGAAGGACTCGTAGGGGTGGTGGAGCAGGATGTCCTGCCTGGCGATTGAACCGAAGATATCGGGTGCCGCATTGGGTTCGGTTGGCATGAGACTGACGCTCGTCGTCGGAACATGCTTGCCGTACTTGAGGCGTGGGCGGTCGATCTTGTACATCTCGAACAGGCCGCCGAGGTCGAGCGGGGCGGGCAGGCGATAGACCTCCTGCTCGGTGATGTCGAGTTCGCGCACCAACAGGCTCAGTGTGAGGTCGTCCATGTCGTCGGTGATCTCGAGGCGGATGGGCGGGCCGAAACGCCGGCGAAGCAATTCGCGCTCGAGAGTCTGGATGAGATTCTCCGACTCGTCTTCCTCGACCTCGACATCCTCATTGCGGGTCACCCGAAACTCGTGGTGATCGAGCACCTCCATGCCGGGAAAGAGGTCGCCGAGGTGATTGGAGATGAGGTCTTCGAGAGGGATGAAGCGCTGCTGGCCGCTGCCGTCATCCGGAAGCAGCACGAAACGTGGCAGCATCGGCGGAACCTTGAGACGGGCGAACTCCTCCTTGCCGATCCTGGGGTTGCGCACCCGGATAGACAGGTTGAGTGAGAGCCCGGAGATGTACGGAAAGGGATGCGCCGGGTCCACCGCAAGCGGCATCAGCACCGGGAAGATCTGGGTGGAGAAGATCTCGTCGAGTGATTCGCGATCGGCCGGACCGAGGTCCGCCCAGGTCTCCACATGGATGCCCGCCTCGTCCAGGTCGGGCTTGACCAGGTCGCGGAAGGCCGCGGCATGGCGTGCCTGCAGTTCGTGAGCGCGGTCCTGGATCACCGCGAGCACCTCGGTGGGTGCGGTGCCGACATTGGTCGGTACGGCAAGTCCGGTGAGGATGCGGCGCTTGAGTCCCGCGATGCGCACCATGAAGAACTCGTCGAGATTACTGGCGAAGATCGCGAGGAAGTTCGCTCGCTCGAGCAGCGGTAACTCAGGGTCCTCGGCGAGTTCGAGAACGCGGGTGTTGAAGGCCAGCCAGCTCAGTTCGCGGTCGAGGTAACGCTCGGGCGGGAGCGTACCGTCATCCACCCAACTCGAGTCGTAGTCGTCGTCGAGGCTGTCGGTGGCGAGCCCCGCATCGCTCAGATAGGTCTCGCTGTCCATCTCCTCATCATCCCACTTCACTCTTCGTGAGTATCGCGAGTGATGTGAACGCGGGGTAAACGCGACTCGAGCCATAGCGCTGTCCGATCGGCGCAGCGCTGCTGCTTTTTCGGCAGCGCTGCGCCGATCCGACAGCGCTGCGCCGATCCGACAGCGCTCGTGAGATCAGCGCGTGAGCGCGTACTGGATGTCGACCGAGTGGTCGACGAAGCCCAGGGAGCGGTAGAGCGTCACTGCGGCGACGTTGTCGGCCTCGACATACAGCGAGGCGGTGCGGATGCCGCGTTCCGCAAGCCGCGCGAAGCCGGCATCCATCAGCCGGCGCCCCAGCCCCTGCCTCTGCCGGTCGGGGTCGACGCCGACCACGTAGAACTCGCCACTGCGCTGATGGGGTCCGGCGACCTCGACCTTGAGCCAGCAGTAGCCGATCATCCGAGCACCGTCGCGGATCAGCAAGAAGTCGTCGCTGAGAAACCAATCCTCCGACATCAGTTCGTCGAGGTCGGCGCGACTCACCGACCCCTGCTCAGGATGAAAGGCGAAGGCCTTCGCATTCAGGGCCAGCCAGGCATCCTCGTCCCTGCCTGGCTGAAAATGATCACTTGCGATCGGAGCGACGACGGGCACAGGCATGCGCAGCTGCAGCAGCTCCCGCATCGATTCGAGGCGATGGCTGGCCGCCAGGGCACGGGCGGCCGGGTGATCTCCATGGGCCCAGATACGGAGTTCGCCGGTGGCCTCGGCAATGATTCGTTCGAGCAGTGCCGTTCCGTGACCGTGTCGCCGGTCGGCTGGAGCCACGACCAACTCTGCTTCGGTGGGGGAGACGATCGCCGCGGCGGCATCCCCGATCAGCAGCGCTTGGCGAGCGCCCGTGCGCAGGTCGACGAGACTCTGGTCGGAGAACGGCGGCTGGCCGTCTGCGGCACGCGCCGCCTCGGCGATGCGCAGCACGAGCGCCAGGTCAGGAGTTGACGGAGGCAAGTCGTTCGGTGTCGTCTTCGTAGACGTTGAAGCGGTAGCCGACGTTACGCACGGTACCGATCAGTGATTCGAGGTCGCCGAGCTTGGCGCGCAGGCGTCGCACGTGCACGTCGACGGTTCGGGTGCCGCCGAAGTAGTCGTAGCCCCAGACCTCGCTCAGCAACTGCTCGCGAGTGAACACACGGGACGGATGCGTCGCCAGGAACCGCAGGAGCTCGAATTCTTTGAAGGTCAGATCCAGCGGGCGCCCGTGCACCTTGGCCGAATAGCTGGCCTCGTCGATGACGACGCCTGAGGCGTGGATCTTGTTGCTGGTCTTGTCGAGCGCCTGGCGTCCGACGACCAGGCGGATGCGGGCGTCCACCTCGGCCGGTCCAGCCGTTTCGAGGATGACATCGTCGATTCCCCAGTCCGCGCTCACGGCAGTGAGGCCGCCCTCGGTGAGGATCAACATCAGCGGAACGTTCACGCCGGTGGTGTTGAGAATCTTGCAGAGGGACTTCGCGCTGGCCAGATCCGTGCGTGCATCGACCAGTATCAGATCGCAGCTGGGCGCAGTGATGAGGGATGCCGGCTCAGCGGGGATCTGTCGAGTGCGGTGGCTGAGAAGCCCTAGCGCCGGTAAGACGTCGCTGTCGACGGCAGAAGTCAGGATCAATAGCTGCGCCAACGGGTCCTCCAAGTGCCAGACCACAGTCTAAAGGCACTTTCAGCGGCTGTTCGGCGCGAGGGTGCAAGATGGGTGGGTGACCATCGACCAGCCGGCCCAACGTCTGGCCCTCCGCAGCGTGGTTCCGGTGTGGATTCTCGTCGTGCTCGGGGCAGTGTTCATCGGCGTCATCGTGCCGACCGGGCAGTATCTCACCTGGGTGCCGATCGTGCTCGTCGGCGCGGCCATCGTTACCTTCTGCATCCAGCTCTCGCTCGATCGTAAAGAGGGACTCGTCAACCGGATGATGGCGAGCCTCGGAGGTTCCGTCGTCATTCTCGCAATCGCCACCCTCACACTGGGCATTGTGCAGCTGACCTCGGCATAGAATCGAACCATGTACCTCGGTCTGGAACTGTTCTTCATCGGCCTGCTCGTGTTGGCCACACTGGCGATCGCCTATGTCTCCGTCGTGGTTGTCTACAACCTCTTCCGCGGCCAGCGCTGATCGCCGTCTCTCATGACAGGGCGCGCTCATGATCGAGCTTGACGCCAACCTTCCGGCCGAGCTCGTTCCCCTCTCCTGGCTCATCGGGGTCTGGGAAGGCACCGGCGTGGTCAATTACGAGGTCAGCGAAGAAACCCGCAACTATGAGTTCGGCCATCGCCTGAGCTTCAGCCACGACGGCCTTCCGCATCTCAACTACACCTCGTACACCTGGCTGCTGGATGAGAACCTCACCCCGCTCGCCACCGAGACGGGATACTGGCGGCTCAGTCGCAACGCGACCGACGGCGATCCAGGCCCCGGTCTCCTACCCGGCGTCGGCGTGCAGCCTTTCACGACGGCCCGCTCGGTGGAAACCCTGCGCAACGCGTCGGACGGTTTCGACATCGAAGTCTCGATCCTGCATCCGGGCGGGGTCAGCGAACTCTACGTGGGGCAGGTCAAGGGTCCCCGCATCGACCTGGCGACGGATGCCGTGATGCGCTCCGTCACCTCGAAGGAGCACACCGCGTCCACACGCATCTACGGCCTCGTCGAGAACCACCTGCTCTGGGCATGGGATATCGCGGCGCTCGGCCAGGAACTCGCGACCCATGCATCCGGTCGGCTGGCACGCCTTGAGTGACTTCCTGGCGCGACCTGGCGCGGTCGAAGCAGCCGACGGCGATGCCGGAGTCGCGGCCCACTACGGCAACCCGCTTGCCGAACAGCGCGCGTTGGCCGCCGGTGACGCGATCGTGGATCTCTCGCACCGTGCCGTGCTCACCATCACGGGCGCCGACCGCCTGACCTGGATCGATTCGCTCACCAGCCAGAGCGTCGCCGGGTTGGCACCGGGGGAGTCGAGCGAGACACTGCTGCTCGATCCGACCGGTCGGCTCGAGTACGCGGTTCGCCTCGTCGACGACGGTGTCACCCTCTGGCTCCTTGTCGAACGGGATGAGGCCCCCGGTCTCTTCGCCTGGCTCGGAAAGATGCGCTTCATGCTGCGCGTGGAACTCGCTGATCGCACGGAGGATTTCGCGACGATCGGCACTCTCGGCTCCCCAGAGCTTCCCGTCGCCTCACCGAACGGCGTTCCGCTGGTCTGGCACGACCCGTGGGTCTCCGTCGTTCCCGGTGGCCACCAGTATGCGCAGATTGCCGATCACCCGTCGGCCGGTTGGACTTACAGCGAGGTGCTGATCACCCGCAACGACCTGACCGGCGTCGATCTGTCTCTCGCCGGCATCCTGGCGCTCGAGGCTCTGCGTATCGAGGCCTGGCGCCCGCGGTTTGCCACGGAGGTCGACGAGAAGTCGATCCCGCACGAGCTGGACTGGCTGCGGTCTGCTGTTCATCTCAGCAAGGGCTGCTATCGCGGTCAGGAGACGGTAGCCAAGGTCCACAACCTCGGGCATCCGCCGCGACGACTTGTCATGCTGCACCTCGACGGGTCGGATGCCGTGCTGCCGAAGCAGGGCGACGAAGTGGTTCTCGGCGACACGGTCGTGGGTCTCGTGACGTCCGTTGCCCTGCACTTCGAGCTCGGACCGATCGCGCTGGCGGTGATCAAGCGCTCCACCGACCCCTCCGCTGAACTCGCTGTTCGTGCCGAGGGAATCCTTGTTCCAGCTGCCCAGGAGATCGTCGTGCCGCCGGATGCCGGCGCCGCGGCCAACGTGCCGCGCCTGCCTCGATTGGGCGCAGTCAAGCGCTAGTGGCGCTCCTCCGAGTGGCCGACTTGGTGGTTGTGGCGACCTCGTCCGACGCTCAAGTCGCCACAACTACCAAGTCGGCGAAGCGGCGGTTCCCCAGTCGAATCCGGTGGGCGCTATCGCGGGCCAGGCGATGGTGAGTTCGCCGAGCTTCCAGCGTGAGCGGCCGCCGAGCACCGGCCAGCCTTCCGCCGCGAGGCCCTGCGCGGTCGCGATCCAGCGCTGCGACGGGCCGTAGACCGAGAGCGGGGAGTTCAGCTGCCAGTGCCGGTCGAGGTCGAGCAGGAATGCGTGGATCTTCTCGCCTGGCACATTCCGGTGGATGAGTAACTTGGGCAGCCGTTCCGCCACCAGGGACGGCCCTGTTTTGTCAGCAATCGAGCCGAGGTCGGCGAGGCGGAGGCTGAGCGTGAGGGTTTGCGGGCCTTCTGCCGTGACATCCACCCAGCTGGCGACGCGGCCGACCTCGTTGCAGGTGCCTTCGACCAGCACGCCACCGGGCTCGAGCCGCGCGACCATGCGCTTCCAGGCGTCGAGCACTGCCGACTCGTCGTACTGGCGAAGCACATTGAGAGCACGGATGACCGTGGCAAGCCGACCCGGCGGCAACGGCACCTCGAACCCGCCAAGCCGGAAGCTCACGCCGGGCCTGGCCGATGCTGACGCCAGCTTCACTCGCGCCGGATCGATCTCGATGCCGATCACCTCGACATCGGGCCGCACGCGGCTGAGCCGTTGGTGCAACTCCAAGGGGGTTGTCGCCGAAGCGCCGTAGCCGAGGTCGACGACCAGGGGTGCAGGGGAGCGGCGGAGCACCGGAAGCTGCGCGATCCAACGGTCGATACGGCGCAACCTGTTGGTTCCGGTTGTTCCGCGGGTGATCGAGCCGATGGGCATGACCCCAGTTAACTAGAGTTGGAGCATGACTTACAGGCTTATCCTGCTGCGCCACGGCAACAGCGACTGGAACACGAAAAACCTCTTCACCGGCTGGGTTGACGTCGACCTGAGCGACCAGGGCCGCGCCGAAGCGCGACGGGCCGGCGAGCTGCTGGCGTCATCCGGCCTGCTGCCCGACATCCAGTACACGAGCGTGCTGAAGCGTGCCATCCACACCGCCGACATCGCTCTCGATGTCGCCGACCGCGACTGGATCGACGTCAAGCGCAGCTGGCGCCTCAACGAGCGCCACTACGGCGCGCTGCAGGGCAAAGATAAGGCGCAGACCCTCGCGGAATTCGGCCAGGAGCAGTTCATGACCTGGCGTCGCTCCTTCGACGTTCCGCCGCCGCCGCTCGACGACGACAGCGAGTTCTCGCAGGCCCATGATGTGCGCTACGCCGACATCGACGGCGAGTTGCCGCGCACCGAATCCCTCAAACTCGTGATCGACAGGATGCTGCCCTATTGGGAGTCCGACATCAAGCTCGACCTCGCCGCGGGCAAGACCGTGCTCGTCACCGCCCACGGCAACTCGCTGCGCGCGTTGGTCAAGCACCTCGACGGTATCTCGGATGCGGACATCGCCGAGCTAAACATCCCTACCGGCATCCCGTTGGTCTACGAGCTGGGCGCCGACTTCCTGCCGACGAAACCCGGCGAATACCTCGACCCTGATGCTGCTGCCGCCGGCGCTGCCGCCGTGGCCGCGCAGGGCAACAAGAGGTAGCGCGAAAACGGGTCAATCCGGCCCATCCGGGTCACCGCATTGATCCACTTTGGCCGGATCGCCCCGTTTGTGCGCGAATATCTGTATAGCGAGTTGTGCGCGGATGATCGTAAAGCGGGCGTTTCGCGGGAACTCAGGCGCCGACCGTAACCCAGTCGCCGGTAGCGAGGTACTGCACCTTCTTGGCGATGGACACCGCATGGTCGGCGAAACGCTCGTGGTAGCGGGAGGCAAGGGTCGAGTCGACGGTGTCGACGGCCGCGCCCTTCCAGGTCTCGCCGAGCACCTTATCGAAGACGCTGAGGTGCAGCGCGTCGATCTGGTCGTCGTCGTTGCGGATCTCCTCGGCGAGACGCACGTCCTCTGTGCGCAGCAGTTCGGTGAGTTTGTTGGCGATCTGTACGTCGAGGCGGCCGAGCTCGGAGAAGGTTCCGCGCAGTGATTTCGGCACCACCTTATCGGGGAAGCGGTAGCGGGCCAGCTGGGCGATGTGCTCGGCCATGTCGCCCATCCGCTCGAGTGACGCGCTGATGCGCAGTGCGCTCACGACGATGCGCAGGTCCCGAGCGACAGGCTGCTGTCGGGCGAGGATGTCGATGGCCAGTTCATCGAGTGCGATCGCCGCGTCGTCGATCTTCGCGTCGTCGTCGATCACAGTCTCGGCGAGCGAGACATTCGACTGGTTGAAGGCGGTGGTCGCGTTCTCGATCGCGATCGCGACCAAGCCGGAGATCTCGACGAGGCGCTCCTGCACCTCTGCCAGTTCCTGCTGGAATACCTCGCGCATCGTTCACGTCCCTTTCGCCGCGGGTGGTGTTGCCCGCACAGTTCAGGCCACACTGCTCCCCGCAGGTTAACAGTCGGTGATGGGCGCCTGAACAACTCCCAAAGTACCGTCGGAGGTTACCGCTGCGCGCGGGTTTACTCCTGAGATGTAACTAATCTAGTCGCTATGGACTCCGCCTGGCTGGTGCCGCTGTCGCTGGTCTTCGGCTTCGTTGCCGGCGCTGGCGTCGTCGGCGTTCTCGCGGTGTCTGCCCGGCGGGGCAAACGGGCAGCGGATGTTGTGAGCACGGCGGTTCCGGACGGCATCGACCAGGTCATCGAGGCACTCGAATCCGCTGGGGTCGTGCTCGACCCGTCGAACAACGTCGTCAAGGCCAGCCCGGGAGCCATGGCCTTCGGCCTCGTCTGGAACCAGGCACTGGTGCATCCGGAACTCGTGGCACTCGTCGACCAGGTCCGTCGTTCTGGTGATCCGGTCGCCCAGGAACTCGAACTGGCTCGTGGTCCGTTCGGCGATGCCAACATCTATCTCTTCGTGCGCGTGGCGAGGCTCGGCGTGCGTTACATTCTGTTGCTCGCCGAAGATCGCACGGAGTCCTACCGTCTCGACGAAGTGCGACGTGACTTCGTCGCCAACATCAGCCACGAACTCAAGACCCCGATCGGCGCTGTCGGGCTACTCGCCGAGGCGCTGCAGGCGGCATCCGACGAGCCAGACCAGGTGCGGCGCTTCGCCAAGCGACTCACCAAGGAGGCCGATCGTCTCGCCCGCATCACCCAGGAGATCATCGAACTCTCCCGGCTGCAGGCCGCGGATGCCCTCACCAAACCCGAGGTCGTCGACATCGATCACGTGGTCGCCATGGCCATCGACCAGAACAGGGTCGCCGCGGACTCGAATCGCGTGGAGATCGCCAGCGGAGGGGATGTGGGAGCCGAGGTCTACGGTGACGAACCGCTGCTCGGCGTCGCGCTGCACAACCTCGTCGCCAACGCGATCCAGTACTCGCCCAAGGGCTCGCGAGTCGGTATCGGTGTGACCAACGCCGATGGCATCGTCGAGATTGCGGTGACCGACCAGGGGGTCGGTATCCCGGAGGACGATCGCGACAGGGTGTTCGAGCGTTTCTTCCGCGTCGACCCTGCCCGTTCCCGTCACACCGGCGGCTCCGGTCTCGGCCTCAGCATTGTCAAGCACGTGGTACAGAACCACGGCGGAGACATCCGGGTCTGGTCCCAGCCCGGCAGTGGTTCAACGTTCACCATCCGCCTGCCGGAGGCCTCCCAGGCCGCCCAGGCATCACTGAAGGAAGCCTGAGTGTTCATGACAACCCAGACGGAGGCCACACTGTGACCCGCATTTTGATCGTCGAAGACGAATCATCGCTCAGCGATCCCCTCGCCTTTCTTCTCGGGCGAGAGGGATACGAGACCACCATCGCGGCCGACGGGCCCACCGCGCTCGCCGAGTTCGGCAAGAACGGTAGTGATCTGGTGCTGCTCGACCTGATGCTTCCCGGCATTCCAGGCACCGAGGTGTGCCGTGAGATCCGCACCCGCTCCCAGGTGCCCATCATCATGCTCACCGCGAAGGACAGCGAGGTGGATGTGGTGGTTGGCCTCGAACTGGGGGCCGACGACTACGTGACCAAGCCTTACTCCACCCGGGAACTGCTCGCTCGCATCCGCGCAGTGATGCGTCGTCGTGTCGAGGACGACGATGAGGATCTCGCCGTACTCGAGGCCGGAGACGTGCGCATGGACGTCGAGCGTCACACCGTCGCCGTGCGCGGTGCAGAGACGGCGATGCCGTTGAAGGAGTTCGAGCTGCTCGAGGTGCTTCTGCGTAACTCTGGGCGCGTGCTCACCCGTGGCCAGCTGATCGACAGGGTGTGGGGTGCCGACTATTTCGGTGACACCAAGACTCTCGACGTGCACATCAAGCGCATCCGCTCGAAGATCGAGAAGGCACCCTCTGACCCGACGATGCTGGTCACCGTTCGCGGTCTGGGGTACCGCTTCGAAGCCTGAGACCGCTCGCCATCGGCGGCCAGCCGAAGTTACGGGGTGGTCGTGGCGCTCGGCGACGTTGTCGGCGTCGGCGATGGCGTGACGGCGGGCTTCGGCTTCGGGGAGGGCAGCAACCCTTTGTATTCCGCCTGGCTACCGTCGAGCACCGGCACGAGCAGCTGCTTGCCTGTCGTGTTGCCGTACTGCACCCAGACTGGGAACAGCGCACCGGCCTTGGTGTCGATGCCGTTGAAGACGAGCTGGCGGGTGTCTTTCGATCCGAAGGTCTTGACCTCGCCCGCGTCGAGAGTGACCCTGGTGTCGATCTTGCCCGCATCGCCATTCGAGTTGGCGCCGTCGTACTGGATCAGCACGGTCTCGGTGTTCTGGCTGTCGTTGATGAGGTTGACGAGAAAGCTGGCCCGCTCACCGTTCTTGCTCAGCAGGAGGGCGTTGCGCACTTTGATGTCGCCGACAGTCGCGCCGACTCCGTCACTCGGGTCGTAGTGCTTGAGGGTGGCCTGCGCCGAGAAGAACGTGCACCCGGTAGTGGACAGCAACAGCGCCGCCGCAAGAACAACGGATGCAGCAATGCGTGCTCGCACAGAACCCTCCAGAACAAGAAAAAACGGCTTCGCATCGCTACTGGGGCCCGCGGAAACCTTCTACCAGTTTAGCCTATCGACCGCGACGGCCGCGGCTGTCCGGCCCGGCTGTCTGAGAGGCCCTGTGGTAAACTGGATCCCCAGTGAACGGAGTCAGTCCATGCTTTTCGAAGTCGGCGAAACTGTCGTTTATCCCCATCACGGCGCGGCAACCATCGTCGAGGTAAAGACGCGAATTATCAAGGGTGAAGAGAAGCTCTACCTCAAACTGAACGTGGCGCAGGGCGATCTCGTCATCGAGGTTCCGGCCGAAAACGTGGACCTGGTCGGCGTGCGAGACGTCATCGGTGAAGACGGTCTCGACAAGGTCTTCGAGGTGCTGCGCGCACCGTTCACCGAAGAGCCGACCAACTGGTCGCGCCGCTATAAGGCGAACCTGGAGAAGCTGGCATCCGGAGACGTCATCAAGGTGTCAGAAGTGGTGCGCGACCTCTGGCGCCGTGACCAGGATCGTGGGCTGTCGGCTGGCGAGAAGAGCATGCTGGCGAAGGCACGCCAGATCCTGATTTCAGAACTCGCCCTGGCCGAGAAGACCGACGAAGAGAAGGCTTCCATCGTTCTCGACGAGGTTCTTGCCTCCTAGTGGCGGCAACGACGTTACGACCGTAGCGGTCATCGTTGTTGCTGCCGGAAGCGGCAGCAGGCTCGGCGGGTCCGAGCCGAAGGCTCTCGTCGCGGTGTCGGGCAGACCGATCCTGGAGCATGCGCTCGATTCGATCTTCGCCATGAGTTTCGCCGTGCAGGTGATCGTCGTCGCACCGATGGCACGGCTCGACGATGTCCGCCGCATCTCACGTGCTGTGGCTGGTGCAGCCATCGACAGCATCCAGGTCGTCGCCGGTGCGGAGACCCGGCAGGGCTCGGTGGCCGCAGGGATCGAGGCGCTGGCTCCCTCGATCAAGGTCGTTCTGGTGCACGATGCCGCGCGCGCCTTCGCTCCGGCAGGTCTTTTCGAGGCGGTGTCCGCGGCCGTCATCGAGACCTCGGCGGGCGTTATCCCTGCCCTGCCCGTCACCGACACCATCAAGAAGATGGATGCCGGCCTCGCCGTCGCGACCATCGACCGTTCAGAGTTGGTCGCCGTGCAAACCCCGCAGGGCTTCCCGCGCAACGATCTCGTCGCTGCCTACGCCGCAGCCTCCGAGGACTACACCGACGATGCCGCGCTGTTCGCAGCTGCGGGACATCCGGTCTCCGTGATCACCGGCGACGCCCGGGCCTTCAAGATCACCACCCCGTGGGATCTGCGGCGGGCCGAGTCGATCGCGGGCGGCGGCAGTGGCATCCGCACCGGCGTCGGCATCGACGTGCACGCCTACGATCACTCGAATCCGCTCTGGCTCGGCGGCCTGTACTGGCCGGACGAGATCGGTCTCGCCGGTCACAGCGATGGCGACGCGGTCAGCCACGCGATCTGCGATGCGCTGCTCTCCGCAGCCGGTCTCGGCGATATCGGAGGTCGCTTTGGAACCTCGGAAGCGCGATTCGCCGGTGCTCACGGCGAGGTGTTCATCACCGAGACGGTGAAACTTGTGACCGGCGCCGGCTACTCGGTGGGCAACGTCGCCGTGCAGATCGTGGCCAATCATCCGAAGCTCGCTGCCAGGCGCACCGAGATCGAGAGCTACCTCGGCGGTCTCGTCGGCGCACCGGTGAGCATCGCTGCGACGACATCGGATGGCCTCGGCTTTACCGGCACCGGCGAAGGGGTGGCCGTAATAGCAACGGCCCTGCTGCAACGCAGTCGTTAAGCTGTCACCTGTGACTGTGCGCCTCTACGATTCCAGGACTTCGGCCCTGGCCGACCTGGTTCCTCTCGTCGACGGCGAAGTCGGTATCTACGTCTGCGGGCCGACGGTGCAGAGCTCGCCGCACATCGGCCACCTGCGTTCCGCCCTCGTTTACGACCAGTGGCGGCGCTGGCTGACCTATCGCGGCTACAACGTCACCCTGGTGCGCAACGTGACCGACATCGACGACAAGATCCTGGCGAACGCTTCGACAGGCTCAGCGAACGCTTCGACAGAAGAATGGTGGGCCCTCGCCTACCGCTACGAACTGGAGTTCACGCGCGGGTACACGCAGTTGGGCATCCTGCCGCCCACCTACGAGCCGCGCGCGACCGCCAGCATCCCGCAGATGCAGCGGCTCATCGAGCGGCTCATCGAGCGTGGTCACGCCTATGTCGCCGACGACGGTTCGGCCGACGTCTACTTCGATGTGGCTTCCTGGCCGTCCTACGGCGAACTGACCAACCAGCGGCCGGATGACATGGCGGCCTCTGCGGATGCACCGTCGTTGGGTGCGCAGTCCAGGGGGAAACGGGATGCCCGCGACTTCGCCCTCTGGAAGGGCCACAAGCCGGAGGAGCCTGCGTCGGCAGCCTTCCCCTCGCCATGGGGAGAGGGGCGCCCTGGCTGGCACATCGAGTGCTCGGCCATGTCGGAACGGTATCTCGGAACGCAGTTCGACATCCACGGCGGCGGCCTCGACCTGCGCTTTCCGCACCATGAGAACGAGCTGGCGCAGTCCACCGCCGCAGGGCACGCCTTCGCGAACCACTGGGTGCACAACGGACTCGTCAACGTCAACGGCCAGAAGATGTCGAAGTCGCTCGGCAACTCCATCTTCGCCGCCGAGTTCCTCCAGCAGGCGCATCCGCTTGTGGTGCGCTACTACCTCGGCTCTGCCCACTACCGCTCGACCATCGACTACCACGACGGCGCGCTCCTCGAGGCGGAGGCGGCCCTCGACCGCATCCAGGTCTTCCTCGATCGTGCTGAACGGCGACTCTCCGACACCCGTTTCGGCGGTACGGGAGTCGAGATCATCCCGACCGAATTCGCCGAAGCCATGGATGATGACCTGTCGATTCCGCAGGCGCTCGGCGTGCTGCACGAGCAGGTTCGCGCGGGCAACGCGGCGCTGGATGCCGAGGACCTTGGGAGTGCGGCGGAGATCCAGGGGCGCGTGCTCGCGATGACCGAGGTTCTCGGAATCAACCCGATGGCCGTAGAGTGGCAGACTGCCGCAAATGAACCGGCGAGTGCAGCACTCGCCACACTCGTGGAGAAACTCCTCGAAGACAGGGGCACGGCCCGCCGGGCGCGTGATTTCGCTTCGGCCGATCGCATCCGCGACGAACTGTCTGCCGCGGGCATCCAGATCGAAGATACCCCGACGGGGTCACATTGGAGTCTTGACTAATGAAGAGCAGTGGAGCGAACAAGCCGCGTGCCGGTGCCGTTCGCAAGGTGAGCAAGGGACCGCAGGTCGGTTCCGGCGGACAGGGGCGACAGGCGCTCGAGGGTAAGAAGCCCACGCCGAAGGCCGAGGACCGCCCCTATCATCCTGCAGGAAAGCGCAAGGCCGCCAACGACCGATTCGCGGCCGCCGGTGGACAGCGACAGGCGGCCAAGCGTCCGTCGAGCACCGGCGCGGCGCAGCGTCCGGCCGGGCAGCAGCGTCCCAAGCAGACCGACGAGTTCGAGGTCGTCACCGGCCGCAACTCGGTACTCGAGGCGTTGCGCGCGAAGATCCCGGTGACGGCGCTCTACATCGCCACCCGCATCGAATACGACGATCGGGTAAAAGAGGTCATGCAGATCGCCACCAAGCGTGGCCTGCCGATCCTCGAGGTCATGCGCCCGGAGCTTGACCGCCTCGCCGGCTTCGACTCCGTGCACCAGGGGCTGGCCCTCAAGGTCCCGCCTTACGACTACGCCCATCCGACCGACCTGCTCGAGAAGATCGTCTCGCGCGGCCAGGTGCCGCTGCTGGTGGCGCTGGATGGTGTGACCGACCCGCGTAACCTCGGTGCGATCATCCGTTCGGTCGCCGCGTTCGGTGGCCAGGGTGTGATCGTGCCGCAGCGTCGTTCGGTTGGACTCACCGCATCCGCCTGGAAGACCTCGGCCGGTGCGGCAGCCCGCACGCCGGTCGCCATGGCGTCGAACCTCACCCAGACGCTCAAGGCATTCAAAGAGCGTGGCGTATTCGTTCTCGGCCTCGATGGCGGGGGAGATACCCCGTTGCCGGAACTCTCCTGGGCGAAAGAGCCGCTCGTCGTCGTGGTGGGCAGCGAAGGCAAGGGACTGTCGCGCCTGGTCACCGAGACCTGTGATGCGATCGTCTCCGTGCCGATCTCGGCCTCGACAGAGTCGCTCAACGCGGGCATCGCGGCGAGCGTCACCCTCTACGAGATCTCGAAGCAGCGCGCAAAGAAGTAGCTCTCGCGGTCGTCGACCGGCTCAGCGACCGATTCTTCTAGACCGTGGAGCGCCAGTCGTTCTCGTCGGAGACGACCTGGATCGGCAGGGTGATGGTGCCGGTCGGCGGCTCGATGATCGTGGCCTCGTCACGGCGGTGGCGCAGAACGTTGTCGACGTAGGAACTCACGGCCTCGGCCAGTGGTACGTCCCGGTTTTCGTTCTGCGAGAGATACCAGCGGTGATCGAGCAGCTGGTGGAAGACTTCTGCCGGCTCGAGCCGGCCCTTGAATTCCCTGGGGATGGCGCGGATCACGGGTTCGAAGACCTGGGCCAGCCACTCGTGGGCCACCATCTCCTCGTCGAGCCCCTTCTTTTTGAAGGTCGCTGTGTAGGAATCGAGGTCGTTGAGCAGGCGGCGGGCCTGATTCTCCTGGGCGTCGAGGCCGGTGAGCCGCAGAAGCCGTCGCTGGTGGTGGCCGGCGTCGACCACCTTGGGCTGGATGCGCACCTGGCTACCCGCGTCATCCGTCTTGATGGCGAGTTCCTCGATGTCGAAGCCCAACTCGTTGAGTCGCTCGACACGCTCGTTGATGCGCCAGCGTTCGGAGGAGGAGAAGGACTCGGATCCGGTGAGTTCCTTCCACAGGTTGCGGTATGCGGCCACGATGCCGTTGCTCACCTCGACGGGATCTGCCTCATCGTCGAGACGACCACCGGCGGCGAGGTCGAGCAGCTCGCCCGCGATGTTGACGCGAGCGATCTCGAGGTCGTTCTCGCGCTGGCCGTTGGAGAGGCCGTCGTAGAGCTGGCCGGTCTCGGCGTCGACGAGGTAGGCGGCGAAAGACCCGGCGTCGCGGCGGAAGAGGGTGTTCGAGAGCGACACATCGCCCCAAAAGAAGCCGATGATGTGCAGGCGCACCAGCAATACTGCGAGGGCGTCCACCAGCCGGGTCGCGGTGTCGGGGCGAAGCGTCTGCGAGTACAGGGCGCGGTAGGGGAGCGAGAACTTGAGGTGACGCGTGACCAGCACCGACTCGAGATCGTTGCCCTCGTCATCCGTGCGGTTGGTGATCACAGCGAGGGGGTCGACGCACGGCACGTCGAGCTTCTGCAGTGTGCGGAGCATCTCGTACTCGCGCCTGGCCAGCTCGGAGGAGGTCTCTTTGATCGCGATCACGTAGCCGCTCAGGTTCACAAAGCGCACGAGGTGGCGGGAGATTCCCTTGGGCAGCGCGGCAATCACGCTGTCGGGCCAGACGTCCAGTGGGAGGTTCCACGGCAGGTCGAGCAACGCCGGATCGACAGTGGCCGAGGTGATGTTGAGTGAACCGCTCATGAGCCGAGCCTATCCGGGCACGAATGCCCCGTTAACGACAGTGCGGGCGACGTGAACGTCGCCCGCACTGAATGGTGAAACTATCGACTAGTCGATGACTGCCTTGCTGAGGCGCTCGCCCGACTCAATGTCGAACGCATGGATGTGCGAAGCGGTCGGCGTGATGAACACCGTGTCGCCGGCGTTCGGGTGCACGCGACCATCGACACGGGCGACGATGTCGACACGACCGCCGTCGATGTCGGTGTGACCGTAGAGGTAACCGTCAGCACCGAGCTCCTCGACGACATCGACGTTGACCTGGAGGCCATCGCCCGAAGTCGAGACCTTGACGTCTTCCGGGCGAACACCGATGGTGACCTTGGTGTTGTTGGTCGCCCCGAGAGTGGCGCGGTCGAGCGCGGCAACCGCGGTTCCGAACTTGAGTCCACCCTCGACGAGGTCGGCGGTGAAGAGGTTCATCGCGGGCGAGCCGATGAATCCGGCCACGAAGACGTTCTTCGGGTTCGCGTACAGGTCGCGAGGTGATCCAACCTGCTGCAGCACGCCATCCTTCAGCACGGCGATGCGGTCACCCATGGTGAGCGCCTCGGTCTGGTCGTGGGTGACGTAGACGGTGGTGACACCGAGACGACGCTGGAGCGACGCGATCTGGGTGCGGGTCTGCACACGCAGCTTGGCATCGAGGTTCGACAGCGGCTCGTCCATGAGGAACACCTGGGGCTGGCGAACGATCGCGCGACCCATGGCGACGCGCTGACGCTGACCACCGGAGAGCGCCTTCGGCTTGCGGGCGAGGTAGGGCTCGAGGTCGAGCAACTTGGCCGCTTCGAGAACGCGGGTGGCGCGCTCGTCTTTGTTGATGCCGGCGATCTTGAGCGCGAAGCCCATGTTCTCGGCAACAGTCATGTGCGGGTAGAGAGCGTAGTTCTGGAAGACCATCGCGATGTCGCGATCCTTCGGCGGAACGTCGGTGACGTTGCGGTCGCCGATGAGGATGTTGCCGTCGTTGACCTCTTCGAGGCCGGCGAGCATTCGCAGGGAGGTGGACTTTCCACAACCGGAGGGGCCGACGAGGACGAGGAACTCGCCATCGGCGACGGACAGGTCGAGGGAGTCGACCGCCGGTCGGGTTGAGCCAGGGTAAAGGCGGGTTGCTTTGTCAAAGGTGACAGATGCCATGGGGGTGCTTCTCCTTCACCGGCAGGTACGTGCCGGACGATCCGTAGTGAATGGATGGGTAGTGCAGGGCCATTATGGCACCTGTACAGGGTTCATCGGAAATGCAGGCCCCGTCGCTGGCTAGGCTGTTCCAGCAACCGTCTGGCTAATTCCCAGACTGGCTGTCTACTGTTCATAGGGCTCCCGAGCACAGCAGACTGCCTCGGCCCGAAGCCGAAAAGACGTCTGATCAAGAGCGAGGTTCGATGAGTAACGATGGTTCTGGCGACGATCGCCTGAGTAAGAACCAGCGGCGTGAAGTTGCCCGTGAGAAGGCGCGAGTTCTGCGTATCGAGCAGAAGAAGAAAGAGCGCCGCAGCAAGTTCCTGCTCCAGGGCGGTCTCGTCGTGGTACTCCTCGCCATCGTCACCGTGATCACCCTCTTCTTCGTGAATACCGTGAAGCCCGCGGGGCCAGGACCGCTCAATATGCTGAGTGACGGCATCAAAATCGGCCGAGACTTCAAGGCGGCGCCGACGGCCGCCCTCCAGCCGAATGCCAAGCCGGTTCCGTCGGCCACGAACGCGAAGGATGTCGTCGACATCCAGGTCTATGTCGACTATCAGTGCCCGATCTGTGGCACCTTCGAGTCGACTAACCTCGACCAGATCAAGACCTGGGTCTCCAGCGGCGCGGCAACCTACGAGGTCCATCCGATCTCCATCCTCGATTTCCAGTCCCTCGGCAAGAAGTACTCCACGCGGGCGGCGAACGCGGGGGCCTGTGTGGCGAACTATTCGCCCAACACCTATTTCGATTACAGCTCAGAGCTCTTCGCCAACCAGCCGAAGGAAGGCACAGAAGGGCTGACGGACGCCCAGCTCGCCAAATTGGCAGACAGGGCCGGCGTCAAGAATCTCAGCTCGGTGACGAAGTGCATCAAAGACCAGACCTTCAAGTCGTGGGTGTCTGCGGCGAGCGCCAGGGCGGCCACCGGCCCGATCCCTCACTCGAATGTGAAAAAGGTGGCGAACACCCCCACAGTGATCATCGACGGTAAAAAGTATGTCGGCGCAACCGATGATGCGACTGCCTTCTCCGATGCGGTCGTCAAGGCTGTGGGAGACACCTTCTCCGACAGCACGCCGTCCAGCCCCAGTCCGTCGGCCACGCCCTAGCGCACGGTCGGATGCTCGGACCGGTGTCTCCCCACCTGATCGACAGTCGGTCCCGAAAGGCAATGCAGTGACCTCAGACTCCTCCTTCGCCGTCGACCTGTCGCGCGACGCAGCGCTCCGGCCGGTGCGCGTTCTCATCGTCGATGAGGAAGAGCCGCTCACGAAGGTGATCAAGCTCGCGCTGGGCCTCGAGGGTTGGCAGATCGAGGTGGCGGTGAGTGGTGAGGGTGCGTTGGCAGCCGTCGAGAGTTTCCATCCTGACGCCATCCTCCTGGACATCATGCTTCCCGACATGAGCGGCATCGTCGTCGCGTCGACCCTTCGCGAGCGCGGCGACAGCACCCCGATCCTCTTCGTCACCGGTCGCAGCTCTCTCGACGACAAGATCGCCGCTTTCGCCGCGGGCGGCGACGACTACCTGACTAAACCCTTCAGTCTCGAAGACGCCGTCAGCCGCCTGACGAGGGTGTTCCGACGCTCCGGGCTGATGGCGTCGAGCATGGTCGTCGGGGAGATCGTCCTCGACCAGGAGACCGGTGACGCATGGCGTGCCGGTGACGCGCTTCTGCTCGACCCGGTCGAGTTCGAGTTGCTGCGCATCCTGGTGAGCGTTGGGGAGCCGCTGGCGCCGCACGAGATCAGCGCACAGCTGCGCAAGGCAGGAGTCTCCGAAAGCGAGGTCGCCGTTTCGAGGGCGCTCCACCGCCTGCTGGACAGAACAGATGGCGACGAATCATCTATCGTCCGGGTCTCGGATGCTGGCGAATGGCGCGTCAACGCCTAGAGGTACCGCCGCTCAGTTCGTGAACGACGGCAGCAGAGAAATCGAGAATTCCGCGCTTCGACTGCCCCTGGGGCTGGATTAGGGCTGCATGGCCATCGCCGAACGCCCCCGACGCGCTTCAAGGACCGGCGGTTGACCGGGCGGCTCTAGCAATCAGTAGTAGATAGGCCCCGGAACGCCGCCGCCCGCCGCGATCGCATCTCCGGTGATCGCGATGCTGCGGGGCGATGCGAGGAAGGCGACGACATCCGCCAGCTCGCTCGCGTCGATGATCCGACGCACGGTGTTCTTGGCCAGCGACTTCTCGAGCTCCGCGACAGTTGTGCCTTCGGCCTCCGCCTGGGCAATGAGGCGCGCGGTGAAGGCCGACGTGCGCGTCATCCCCGGGTGTACGACAGTCACGTTGACGCCCTGGGGTCCGAGCTCGTCGGCGAGGTTCTTGGTGATCGCCGAGACACTGATGTTGCGGAAGGTCTGGGCGGCACTGCCGGCATTGCGTGCCGCGAGGCCGCTGATGTTGATGATGCGGCCCCAGCCCTGTGCCGTCATGTACGGCACGACCGCACGCGCGGTGCGCAGGTAGCCGAGCACCTTCGTCTCGAATTCGCCTCGCATCAGGTCGTCGGTGGTCTCGATGGTGCTGACATTCTTGTCCGCGCTCCACGGAGTGGCCGCGGTGTTGACCAGGATGTCGACCCCGCCCAACTCGGAGACCGCCTGTTCGACCATGGCTCGCACCGCACTGTCGTCGTTGGTGTCGGCCCGAATGCCGAGAACTCGGCGTCCGGATTCCGCAGCGAGCGCATTGGCGACCTCGGTCACCTCCTCGCCACGCGCCGAGATCACGACGTCGGCGCCCTCCGCCGCGAGGGTGCGCGCGACGGCAAGGCCGATGCCCTTGCTTCCGCCGGAGACGACGGCCCGTTTGCCGGTGAGTTGTAAATCCATGAATGTTCCTTTCGTGGTGACCATCGACGGATGGCGGCCGGTCACGGAGCGTGTCAACCTGCTCTTTTGTTCTACTCCACAGGGCCGGCCTCGTTTCGTGGATTCCGCGGCAGAGGATCGATCGGTGGTTACCACGCGCTGGTTTCGTGGGATCCACTGCGGCTCGCTGTAGGCTCTACAGAACCGAAGGAGTCCTCATGATGCGGAGCAGTCGCGCCGTTTCTGTGCTGTTCGTCGCGATCGTCGGCCTGACACTCGTCGGTTGCGTCTCCGACCCAGGGTATTCCGACCTGGATCGCAAGGCGACCTCGGAGGACGCGTTGCCGTCCACCCTGCCTGGCTATGCATCCGACGGCATGGACGTAGACAGCGCGAGGCTTGTCGGGACCTACGACGGCGTGGAGCTCTACCTGGCACGAGGGAAGGTGATCGGCGTCTGCCTCCTGACCTATGGCTCCGACCAGTCGTGGCTTGGCGCTTGTGGTGGTTCAGGGCTCACGACCAGCAATGACGACTACGAGATCAGGATCGTGGAAACCAACACGGATAAACATCCCGGGTGGACGAAGGTCGGAGAAAACCTGCTGGCGCGGGAGAAGAAGTAACTGCGACGACCGCGCCCGGCTGGGAGTGGTTCATTGCCTCCGCGCAGAGGTGGCGATGAGAAATCTGTCGTTTGCGCAGGCCCAGCCAGATGAGAACGACGCTGCCGAGGGTGACAGTCACGTTGGCTCCGAGTGCGAGGTGAATACCGGCCAACTGGATGGTCTGTGTCGCGGCTATTGAACTCAGGAGCGGGATGCCGACGGTGAGGGCGATCTGCTGGGTCATCGAGGTAAGGCCCGTGGCCAGGCCCTGCTCCTCATTCGGCAGCCCGGCGAGCCGTCGAAATGGCTGACGTTCTTCGGTACGCGTGTTCTTGTCTGGTGGGATGAGGCAACGGGCAGTTGAGGCGTCCTCTGCCCTGGGCGGACGTTGGGGAGTCGCCTGCATCCACCCCTCATCGAGCGGCTGGCATGGTGAGAAGCTCGCGCACTGTGCGCGGTTCGCGACCGAGCAGCTCGGCGAGCAGTGGGTCGACACCCGCGAAGCGGCCTTCCTGCGCCGCCTTATAGATGCCGAGGCTGAAGCGCGACACAAATTCTTTGGTGCCCTGAGCGACTTGACGGGCAATCCAGTCTTCTTCGTCCATGACGACACGGGTAATTTCGCGGCTGGTAAGTTCGGAGGCGATGGCGGCGATGTCTTCGAAGGTCGGCGCGGCACTGGCGGTGAGTGTCGTGGGGCCGTCATAGGCGACATCGGAGGCGAGGATGACGGCAGCGGCTTCAGCTGCGTCCTCGCGGGCTGTCCAGGAGACAGGGCCATCGGCGGGAACCAAGATGGTGCCGGTCTCGCGCCATGGACCCATCAGCCAGTTGAGGCTGTGCGCGTAGAAGCCGTTGCGCAGCGACGTCCAGGCAATGCCCGAATCGGCCAGCAGTTGCTCGGTTGCCGCGTGGTCGCGTGCGGGGCGGAAGGGACTCTCGAGGCTGGCCCCCTGGTGGCTTGTGTAGAGGATGCGGCCAGCGCCCACGGCGACTGCCGCGTCGATCGCGGCGCGGTGCAGACTCACGGCGTCGGCGCCAGGGTCGCTCGACGACACGAGCAGCACCTGATCCGCTCCGTCGAAAGCGGTCGTGAGCGAACCTGGTTCGGCGTAGTCCCCGTAACGTAGTGCGACGCCAAGGTCCGCGAAGCGCTGGGCTTTGGCGACATCGCGCACGGCGACGGCGATGTCCGCGGCGGGAACCCGCTCGAGAAGGTGGTCGACGGTTGCGCCGTTAAGCGCGCCGGTAGCGCCGGTGATGACGATCATGTATTACTCCAGTTGTTATCAGTGGTTCAATGGATAAGCTATCACTGATACTGGTGTGATAACAAACTACTGATATCCTCGATAACATGAATGATCCTATAGTTCAGTCCTCTCGCGACCTCGTGCGTAACCGACTCATCGAAGTAGCCGCCCACCTTCTCGCCTCCGAAGGACCGGATGCGGTTACCACTCGTTCAGTGGCCGACGCTGCAGACGTTCAGGCCCCCACGATCTACCGGATCTTCGGCGACAAGAGCGGACTTCTCGATGCCGTGGCGGAACACGGTTTTGTCACTTACATGGCACAGAAAAGACCTGTCGACGCCGACGACGATCCCATCGACAACTTGCGTGCCGGGTGGAACCTGCATATCGGCTTCGGTCTTGAGAACCCGGCCCTGTTCCGTCTTATGCACACGGCGCAGCAGACTCCCGAGGGGCGATCTGTCGCCGAATCCGGAATACATATCCTGAGCGAACGGGTGCGCCGGGTCGCCCAGGCGGGACGGCTACGTGTGACCGAGCGTCGCGCCGTCGAGCTCATCCGCGCGGTGGGCACCGGCGTCGTATTCACCCTCATCGACCAACCTGAGGATGAGCGCGACGAGTCACTCACGGACCTCGCATGGGAGTCCGTGTGTGCGACCATCCTCGTCGACGCCCGCGCGGAAGGTCCAGGCGGGCTCGTCAACGCAGCCGTGACCTTGCGCGCTGCACTGCCCGACCTTGCAGGGTTCAGCCCCGCAGAGCGCGCACTCCTCGACGATTGGCTCGACCGCGTCAGCAGTTCCTAGTGGGCAGACATTCGAAGAGCCCCCTGTCGGATTCGAACCGACGACCCCCGCTTTACAAGAGCGGTGCTCTGGCCAACTGAGCTAAGGGGGCGAATGACCGTCCCATATTACTTGGCCGCGTACCGGTGCGCGGTCAGCGCGGCTGTTCGGCACCCAAGTGGCCGGTAGCGTTAACCCGATCCCACCATGACATCCGATACTCCCGCGCCTCCGGCCACCTCCAGAACCGCTCTCGTGACAGCGATGGTCGTCGCCGTCATCTCCGGCGGTTTCGTGGCTGTGCAGTCGCGAATCAACGGGCAACTGGGCAAGGAGCTCGGGGACGGCTATACGGCGGCGCTGATCTCCTTCGGCTCCGGCCTCGTGATCCTGGTGATCGTGATGCTGTTCTGGGCGCCGGGACGTCGCGGACTGGGGCGAGTGGTTTTGGCTCTCGGCAGCCGGTCGATACCGTGGTGGCATGTCTGCGGGGGTGCTGCCGGGGCGTTTCTCGTGCTCTCCCAGGGGCTCACGGCCGCATTGCTCGGGGTTGCCCTGTTCACCGTCGCCACGGTATGCGGCCAGACGATCAGCGGCCTGCTCATCGACCGCAGCGGTCTCGGCACGATGGCTGCGAAGGCCGTCACCTGGACCAGGCTGATCGGCTCGGCGATCGCGCTGGCCGCGGTCATCTGGGCGGTGTCGTCGGAACTGGTCGGCAGCATCCCGATCTGGGCACTTGCGATGCCGTTCCTCGCGGGCCTCGGCATCGGCTGGCAGCAGGCTGTCAACGGGCAGGTGCGCGGACTGGCCGAATCGGCACTCACCGCGACTTTCATCAACTTCGTGGTCGGAACGACAGTGCTGCTGATCGCCACCGTGGTGCACTCGAGCTTCGTGGGCTGGCCGACGCATCTTCCGTCGAACCCGCTGCTCTACGTCGGGGGAGCAATCGGCGTCTGCTTCATCGCCGCGGCCTCGATCCTGGTGCGGATCACCGGCGTGCTACTGCTCGGACTCGGCACGATCGCCGGACAGCTCACCACCTCGTTGGTGCTCGACCGGGTGGCGCCGATCCCCGGGCACCTGGTCGCCTGGACGACCATCGCCGGAACGATCCTCACCCTGCTCGCGGTGGGACTCGCGGCAGTACCCTCACGAGCGATCAGAGCTGAGTCACGAACTCTCGCGCGTTGACGGTTTTTTTCTCGCCCTTTTTCGCGTCGTCGTGCAGGCCGCCGATGTAGAGCCAGCCGAGCAACTCCTCGTTGTCGTCCAGCTGGTGCATCGCCCGCACCGGTGCCGTGCGGGTGAGGTGGCCAGTGCGCCACATCACGCCCCAGCCGGCCTCGTCGAGCAGCAGGCTGAGCGTGTGGGCGACACCGGATGCCACGGCATCCTGCTCCCACTCTGCGACCTTGAAACTCGGCCGATGCGTGACCACCACGGCGATGAGCAGCGAAGCGCGGAGCGGCTTTCCCGCGAGCTTCGCCGCCTCCTTACCGTCAACGCTGGTCGCAGCCACGAAGGCCGTGCCAAGGCGCTCGCGGGCGTCGCCACGCAACTCGATGAGCCGCCACGGGCGAAGAGAGCCGTGATCGGCCACACCGGCCGCGGCTGCCACCAGGGGAAGCAGTTCGTCGTGGCTGGGCGCCGCCTCGGTCACCTTCGGCTGGGAGCGCCGCCGGTTGACGGCGTCTAGCACCGGCGTGTGGTGGCTAATTCTCTTCCTTGAAGTTGAGGGAGAGAGAGTTGAGGCAATAACGGTCGCCGGTCGGCGTCTGGTAGGCGTCGTCGAAGAGGTGTCCGAGGTGGGAACCGCAGTTGGCGCAGAGTACCTCGGTGCGGGTCATGCCGAGGGACTTGTCGGTCTTGAGGATGACGGCGTCGGGGTTGAGTGACTCGTAGAAGCTCGGCCACCCGGATCCGGAGTCGAACTTTGTGCCGCTGGCGAAGAGTTCGGCGTTACAGGCGCCACAGGTGTAGACGCCGGAGCGCTTCTCATCGAGCAGTGCGCCCGACCACGGACGCTCGGTCGCTGCCTCTCGAAGGATCGAGAATCGGGTGGGGTCGAGCTCCTCGCGCCATTCGGAATCGGACTTGGCGAGAGGATAGTTGGTTGAGTCGGCGCTGGCATTCATGGGTGATTCTTCCTTTCCTTCACAGCTGCATTCAGTTCATTAAACTCGGGAACATGCCCGAATGTTCCGTAGTGCGAAAATCGTGGGGCGAACTCACAACCACGGAGCTCTATTCGTTCCTGAAGCTGCGAACGGATGTCTTCTATGTGGAGCAGCGAATCGACGAAGAGGAACTCGACAATCGTGACCGCGAGCCGTCCACCGAGCATTTCTGGATCGGTGACGATCATGGCACAGCCGCGTATCTTCGCCTTCTGCATGACGACGATGCATCGCACCTGGACGCGCACCGCATCCTCGGACGGCTGGTCGTGCGGGCCGACCGTCGCGGTGAGGGTCTCGCCCAGGTACTCGTGCGTGAGGTGATTGCTAGCTTCGGCCGCGAACCCATGCTCCTCCACGCTCAGGATTACGTCACCGCGCTCTACGCCAAATTCGGTTTCGAAGCCTTCGGCGAGGTCTACCGCGAGGCCGACATCGACCACATCTCGATGTATCGTCCGGCAACACTCGAGCAGTCTGCGTGAGGAGTACGGCGGAGTGGTACCGCAGTTTCGCCGAGATCGAGGCACGCGGGCAGTCGTCCATCTACGAGGAGTGGGCGCTCTCCGTCGCCGATGACCAAGAAATGATCAGGCTGATCGACACGCTGCCGCTGCAGAAGCGCCAGCCGAACCTCATCTTCGCGGTCTCCCGCCTGCTGGGATCCCCGGAGGGTGGGTATCCGGTATTCCGTGCCTGGCTGTTGTCGCACTGGCCGGAGGTTGCAGGGCAAGCCATCGTGCGGATGACGCAGACCAACGAACCGCGCAGGTGCGCGACCCTGCTCCCGGCCCTGGGGCTCCTCGACGGCCCACTCGCACTGCTCGAGGTCGGAGCGAGTGCAGGCCTCTGCCTCTACCCCGACCGGTACAGCTACCGCTATGACGGGCAGGAGCCGCTGCATCCGCGGGGCGGTGAGAGCCCCGTGCTGCTCGATTGCGTGACGACGGGTGAGGTCCCGATCCCGGTCAAGCTGCCGGAGATCGTCTGGCGTGCGGGCATCGACCTCAATCCGCTCAATGTGCGCTCCGAGGGCGACGTGCTCTGGCTGCAGACCCTGGTCTGGCCGGAACAGGAGGATCGAAGGCAGCGCCAGCGTGCAGCCGTCGAGATCGCCAGGCAGGATCCACCGCTGCTCGTGAGGGGCGACGCGACAGACATGCTCGCCTCCCTGGCCGCCCAGGCTCCGGCCAACGCCACTCTCGTCGTCGTGACGAGCGCAGTGCTTGTCTATCTCCCGTTCGAGCAGCGGATGCGCTTCGTCGATGCCGTACACGATCTCGGAGCGGACTGGATCTCGCTCGAGGGCGTCGGCGGGTTGCCCATGGTGAGGGACGCACTGCCCGAAGGCGCAGCGTCGCGTGGCAGGTTCGTCCTCGCGCTCAACGAGAGACCTCTGGCGTTCACCGGTCCGCACGGCCAGACGCTCGACTGGCTCTGAGCATCCAATCCGCCTGAAGCCAATCCGGCTGAAGGGAGAGTCATGCCGGGTTCGCCCAGCAAGCCAGCCATAGTATTGCCCTGAACCGAGCCCGAACCGAGTCCCAGAGGAGCGCTGTGGGAGCGAAGCCTGAGCGCGACAGCAGACCGTCGGTCCTGCCGTCGGTTCCTGAGCTCTCGGCTCGTGAGCAGAGCATCCTGAACTTCGAACGCCAGTGGTGGAAGCACGCCGGGGCGAAGGAGGAGGCGATTAGGGCCGAGTTCGGTCTTTCCGCCGCCCGGTACTATCAGTTGCTGAACGCAACGCTCGACGCTCCGGGTGCTCTCGTCTTCGACCCGATGCTCGTCAAGAGACTTCGGCGATTGCGGGATGCGCGCACTGCGGCGCGATCGGCGAGAGTCCTCGGGACACCGGACCCCACAACGGACCAGCGGTAGTCCACCGGACCATCAGCCCAGACCAACCGGAAGAATAATGGCGACCTACCCCAAAGACCGCTTCGACAGCGTGCCCGACGATCTGCTGCGCACGGGCGCTCATCGTGGCCCTGCACGGAAGGGCCGCGGCTGGATCGCGTTCGCCTGGGCGGCGCTCGCCACCGGCGTACTCGTGGCCGGCGGTCTCTACGGCCTCTCCGTGGTCACCGGCAGGATCGACCTGCCATTCGCCGCGGCTCCCTCGAAATCATCCATGCCCACGCCCTCCGTGAGTCCGACCGCCGAAGCCAAGCTCAACCCGACCATCGCGATCACGGTGCTCAACGGTACCTCCACCGCTGGACTGGCGGTCGGCGCGGGCAACAACCTGGTCACCCAGGGTTGGGGTGGCGCATCGCCCGACATCGGTACCCGAGCGAGCGCGTCGTCGACCACCATCAAGAAGACCATCGTCTACTACAGCGACCCGGCCAACGAGGGTGCCGCTCGGGCGCTCGTGCTATCTCTCAAGGTTGGTGATGTCGCGCTCTCGGACGCGTACACCGAGGCTCCGTTGACCGTCGTTCTCGGTAGCGACTACGTGCTTCCTGCCGGCTGACCGCGAAATGGTTCAACTCTGAACAGGGCTACGGATTCACTGCCCTAAAGAGTTGAGCACAGGACGCCTTCGTCCGCTGCTCGGCCGTCGGTATGGGGGGTTTCGAGGAACTCGTCGATGGCACAGGTGCGACAGTGCGGCTCGCCGCGGGCAACACCTGGATCGAGCTGGTGCCGCTCGCCGGATCGGTCGCCTTCGTCGCCCCGGCTGAGGTTTCGGCCAGCTGTAACCTCACTTGCACTCTCAGGGTCAGAGTGCCAGAATCATTTAGCACTCCCGTGTAGCGAGTGCCAATAGCGGTTGATTTTACTTGCGTCCCGGAAGGACGAAAAACACACATGGCAAAGATCATTGCTTTCAACGAGGAGGCCCGTCGTGGCCTCGAGCGCGGCCTCAACATCCTGGCCGACGCTGTCAAGGTGACGCTTGGCCCACGTGGCCGCAACGTCGTTCTTGAGAAGAAGTGGGGCGCCCCCACGATCACCAACGATGGCGTCTCCATCGCCAAGGAGATCGAGCTCGACGACCCCTACGAGAAGATCGGTGCGGAGCTCGTCAAAGAGGTCGCAAAGAAGACGGATGATGTCGCCGGCGACGGAACGACCACCTCGGTCGTTCTCGCCCAGGCACTCGTTCGCGAAGGCCTCCGTAACGTCGCAGCCGGTGCAGACCCCATCAGCCTGAAGCGTGGCATCGAGAAGGCCGTCACGGCCGTCATCGCTGCTCTCGTCTCCGGCGCGAAGGAGATCGAGACCAAGGAAGAGATCGCGGCCACTGCGTCCATCTCCGCCGGTGACCCCGAGATCGGCGCGCTGATCGCCGAGGCTATCGACAAGGTCGGCAAGGAGGGCGTCGTCACCGTCGAGGAGTCGAACACCTTCGGCACCGAGCTCGAGCTCACCGAGGGTATGCGCTTCGACAAGGGCTACCTGTCGGCGTACTTCGTCACCGACCCCGAGCGTCAGGAGGCGGTCTTCGAAGACCCCTACATCCTGATCGTCAACTCGAAGGTCTCCAACATCAAGGACCTCTTGCCGATCGTCGACAAGGTCATCCAGTCGGGCAAGCAGCTCCTCATCATTGCTGAAGATGTCGACGGCGAGGCTCTCGCGACCCTGGTCGTGAACAAGATCCGCGGCATCTTTAAGTCCGTCGCCGTCAAGGCGCCTGGCTTCGGCGACCGTCGTAAGGCGCAGCTACAGGACATCGCGATCCTCACCGGCGGACAGGTCATCTCCGAGGAGGTCGGACTCAAGCTCGAGAATGCCACCCTCGATCTGCTCGGTCGTGCCCGCAAGGTCGTCGTTACCAAGGACGAGACCACGATCATCGAGGGCACCGGCGACGCCGAGGCCATCGCGGGCCGGGTCAAGCAGATCCGCGCCGAGATCGACAACACCGACTCCGACTATGACCGTGAGAAGCTCCAGGAGCGTCTCGCGAAGCTCGCCGGTGGCGTTGCGGTCATCAAGGCCGGAGCCGCGACCGAGGTCGAGCTCAAGGAGCGCAAGCACCGCATCGAGGACGCCGTTCGCAACGCGAAGGCAGCCGTAGAAGAGGGCATCGTCGCCGGTGGTGGCGTCGCCCTCATCCAGGCCGGCGAGGTCGCCTTCGCCAGCACAGACATCACCAGCCTCACCGGTGATGAGGCAACGGGTGCGAACATCGTGCGCGTCGCCATCGATGCTCCGCTCAAGCAGATCGCCCTCAACGCCGGCCTCGAGCCTGGCGTCGTGGTCGACAAGGTGCGTCACCTCCCAGCCGGCCAGGGCCTCAACGCCGCGACCGGTGAGTATGTCGACATGCTCGCTGCCGGAATCAATGACCCGGTGAAGGTCACCCGCTCGGCTCTGCTCAATGCAGCGTCGATCGCCGGACTGTTCCTCACCACCGAGGCCGTCGTCGCCGACAAGCCCGAGAAGGTCGCTGCTCCGCAGGGCGACCCGTCGGGTGGCATGGACTTCTAAGCTCACTCAGGAGAAGGGCGGTTCCGCGAGGAGCCGCCCTTCTTCCGTTTAACCGATCAGTCTCGACGGCTGAATAGCTTGCGGCTGAACATCAGTGGCTGAACAGGCGTGCGTTGGATGCTTCGATGTCCGCGTACTGCTGCCCCGCCTGCCCGAGCGCCTGGCTGATCGCCGCGAGGCTCTCCTCCACGCGCTGCTGCGTCGCCTTCCAATCGATGACCACCGCCTGGAACGCCGTGGCTGCCTGCCCAGTCCATGAGCCCTGCAGATTGTCGAGCTGGCCGTGCAGCCCGCTCACCTCCGCCTGGATGCGGCCGATCGTCGACCGCACGGCCGCCGTTGCTCCGAGTACCGCTTCGCTGTCGACCTGATAGCGCGTCATTCTGTCTCCCGTTCGTCGTGCCGGGGATGGATGTCTCCCTGGTCGACAGCCACGGTAAGGCGTCGCGATGCCGCAGCATCCGCTCGCTACGGCGCTGTGGGGGCCGTTGGCGGGGTGTAGCCGTCGGGGAGGAGAGGAAGTGTGATGCGGAAAGTCGCTCCGCCGCCTGGCGTCTCGAGCACGGTCACCTGGCCCTTGTGCGAGGCGATGATGCCGGAGACGATGGCGAGACCGAGTCCGCTTCCGCCGGTCTCGCGGGTGCGCGAGGTGTCGGCGCGCCAGAAGCGCTGGAAGATCTTGTCGCGAATCTGCGGCGGTACGCCTTCACCGTGGTCGATGACATCCAGCATCGCGGTGCGTCGGGCAGGGTCGACATGCACGGCCAGTTCAATCGGACTGCCGGCCGGGGTGAATCGCATGGCGTTGCCCATCAGGTTGGTGACAACCTGGCGGATCTTATTTTCCTCGGCGAGCACGATCGCGGGGGCGGTCGGGGGCTCTACAACGGGTGCATCGGGCACGACGATGCTCGGCTGCCCGGCGCGCACCGGACGCCGGCGAAGGCGTGCCAGCTGTGCTCCGGCGAAAGCGATCGGGCCGGTCGCCGCAGAGGCAGCTGTCGAAGCCAACTCGGGCTGGGCTTCCTTCGCCACCCTGGGCGGTGCCGTGTCGACGACGACGGTGACGTCACGGTCCGGCGCGGAGGCCATGGTGTCCAGCGCCACATCCCTGGCGATCGGCACGAGGTCGACCGGTCCCAGCTGGAGAGGCTTGGCCTCGTCGATGCGGGCCAGTTCGAGCAGATCCTGCACGAGCTCGCCCATCCGAATGGCTTCCTTCTCGATGCGTTCCATCGCCTGGGCTACATCCTCCGGCTTCTGCAGCGCGCCCATGCGGTAGAGCTCCGCGTAGCCACGAACAGAGACGAGGGGAGTGCGCAGCTCGTGGCTCGCATCGCCGACGAAACGCCGCATCTGCTCGATGGTGCGCGCACGATCGGCGAAGGCTCGGTCGATGCGGTTCAGCATGGTGTTGAGGGAGCGGTTGAGGCGACCGACCTCGGTGTTCGGGGTCGCCCCGGGGAGTCGCTGGCTGAAGTCGCCCTCGGCGATCGCGGCCGCAGTGGCCTCGACCTCCCGCAGCGGCGTGAAGGTGGACGTGACGAGCAGTCTGGTGAGCGCAGCCCCGAGAATGATCACCGAGAGCCCGAACCCGAGGAAGGTCGTAACGTAATTTCCGATGATCCTGTTGGTCTCGGCGAGGCTGAGGCCGACGACGATCGTGGCGTAGTCGCCGTCCGGAGTCTGGGCAGGAACAGCTTTGGCACGCCACTGCTCGGCGTGGCTGCGGTCCCAGACGGTGAAGGTGCCAGCACTCAACTTGAGCACCGAGGGCAGCGCCAGGTTGGTCAGCCGCGGCATGCTGCTGTCGGCATCCTTCTTGTTGCTGCAGAGCAGGTCGCCGTTCGCGTCGAGGATCGCGAAGATGGTGTTGGGATCCGCGTTCGTCTGGGTGCAGCGAGTCGAATCGTTCGGATCGACGACTCCGGTGACGCCCTTTGCGGCGATCTCGACTTTGCGGTCGACATCGCTGGTGAGGGTGTTGCGCAGCACCGTCATGGTGCCGACGCCGGCGACGAGCAGCCCGAGCGTCACAAGGAGCACCGTCACGCCGGTGATCTTGGTGCGCAGGGAGACAGAACTCCACCAGCTCGAGACGTGTTCGTGCATCAGGATCCCAAGGTTACGTGGCCAAACTGGCCGCGGCCTGATGCGCTAGATTCTCGCGGCCTTGAGCATGTATCCGAAACCGCGCTTGGTCTGGATGACAGGCTCCTGCGAGAACTGGTCGAGCTTGCGGCGAAGGTAGGAGATGTAGCTCTCCACGATGCCGGCATCCCCGTTGAAGTCGTACTCCCAGACGTGGTCGAGGATCTGCGCCTTGGAGAGCACACGGTTCGGGTTGAGCATCAGGTAGCGCAGCAGTTTGAATTCGGTGGGGCTCAGTTCGATCTGCTCTGAGCCGATCGTCACCTCGTGGGTGTCCTGGTCCATGGTGAGTTCGCCGGCACGGATGATGGCATCCTCTTCGTCCTGCATGGTGCGACGCAGGATGGCCTTGATGCGAGCCACGATCTCATCGAGGCTGAAGGGCTTGGTCACGTAGTCGTCGCCGCCGACGGTAAGGCCGGTGATCTTGTCTTCGGTGTCATCCTTCGCGGTGAGGAAAAGGATCGGGGAGGTGTAACCGCTCGATCGCAACCTCTTGGTGACACCGAAGCCATTCATATCCGGCAGCATCACATCGAGGATGATCAGGTCGGGTTCTTCTTCGAGAACCGCGGAGATGGCCTGTGCACCGTTCCCCACCGCTCGCACCGCAAAACCGGCGAAGCGCAGACTGGTCGTCAGCAGGTCGCGGATATTCGGTTCGTCATCAACAATCAGGATCTTGGGGCCATCGCTCATGCGACCAGTATCTGCGCGTTAGCTGGGCGATTTCTGAGAGTCTCGTGACTCCGGCCTTCGTGGGGAGCGATGGACTTTCGCGACCCACTCGTTCGAGACGAGCCAGGGCTACAGTCGGAACGTGGCCAACAGCGACGACGACGATGCCCCAGAGGTGATCCCTGTCGGCGATCCGGTCTGTTGGCTCGACAGGGTGTGCACCGAATGCGGCGCGCTCATCGAAGGTCCCCTCCCCGGTACCTGCTGGCGTTGTGGAGCAGCACAGAAGTGAAATCGAACTGAAGGATGCGCACATGTCGAAGGACCAGAAGTTCGTCATCGTCGGGGCAGGGTTGGCCGGGGCATCCGCCGCCGGGGGCCTGCGCAAGGAGGGCTTCGACGGGCAGGTGCGGCTGATCGGCGCGGAGATGTATCGTCCGTACATCCGTCCGCCGCTGTCCAAGGACTACCTCAGCGGAAAGGCCGATCTCGACTCGGCCTATGTGCATCCTCAGGCCTGGTACGACGAAAACGGCGTGGACCTCACCACGGGGGAGACCGTCGTCGGTCTCGACCTGAAGTCGCATCGCCTCACCCTGTCCAGCGGCGAGACGGTGGACTACGAGAAACTGCTGCTCACCACCGGATCCGCACCACGCGTACTCGACATTCCGGGCGCCGATCTGGATGGCGTGCACCATCTACGCACCATCGACGACTCGACGGCGCTTCATGACGCGCTGAAGGATGGCGGCAAGCGCGTCGTGCTCATCGGATCCGGATGGATCGGGATGGAGGTCGCAGCGACAGCTCGCACACTCGGCAACGAAGTGACCATCCTCGAGCACGGGGCGATCCCTCTCTCCAGTGCTCTCGGAGACCAACTGGGTCAGATGTTCGCTGACCTTCACGAAGAGAACGGGGTGCTGCTGCGCACGTCGGTGGGGGTCGCGAGCATCGTCGAGGTTGACGGGCGAGCATCCGGGGTGGTGCTCGACGGCGGAGAGACGGTGGCCGCAGACCTGGTGGTGATCGGCATCGGCGCCACGCCGAACGTCGAGCTCGCGGCATCCGCGGGCCTGGATGTCGACAATGGGATTCTCGTGGACGCATCGCTGCGAACCAGTGATCCCGACGTCTTCGCCGCCGGGGACGTCGCCAACACGTATCACCCGGTCATCGGGCAGAGGCTGCGCAGCGAACACTGGGCGAACGCGCAGAACAGCGGTGCCGCGGTGGCCAAATCGATGCTCGGGCATGGCCTCTCTTACGACGAGATCCCCTACTTCTACACCGACCAGTTCGACCTCGGCATGGAGTACTCGGGATACGGGCCGCTCACCAGAGGCGCAGAGCTCGTTTACCGCGGAGACCGCGACAAGCGCGAGTTCGTGGTTTTCTGGCTGGTCGACGGCCGGGTGGTCGCTGGGATTAATGTGAACGTCTGGGACGTGAACGAGGCGGTGCAGACGCTCATCCGCTCGGGCAGGACTGTCGATCCTGCGAAGCTCGCGGACGAGAGTGTTCCGCTCGATAGTCTCTAGTGGTGGAGCGGATCATCGGCGGGCGCAGCTTCGACTTCTCGCGCCAGGTCGTGGTGATGGCGATCATCAACCGCACGCCGGACTCTTTCTACGACAAAGGATCCACCTTCGCCCTCGACAAGGCTGTCGCCGCGGCGGTCAGGGCTGCCGACGACGGAGCGGACTGGGTAGACGTGGGAGGCGTGCCGTTCGGCCGCGGACCGGCCGTGAGCGTCGCCGAGGAGATCGACCGCATCGTGCCGCTGGTCGAGGCCATCCACGCGAGCACGGATGTCGTGATCTCCGTCGACACCGTGAACGCCGAGGTCGCCAGGCTCAGTATCGCCGCCGGCGCCGGTGTGATCAACGACACCAGCGGACTCTACGACCCGGACATGGCGTCTACGGTCGCAGATTCCGGAGCGAATCTCGTGCTCACCCACAGCCTCGCCCCGCCGCGTAGTGAGCCGCCGCGGCCGCACTACGACGATGTCACCGCGGAGGTGATCGCGTTCCTGCGTGATCGGGTCGCGCGTGCCGTTGAGGCGGGCATGCCGCTGGAGCGGCTCATCGTCGATCCGGGCCATGACCTCAACAAGAACACCTTCCACACGCTGGAGATCACCCGCCGTCTCGAGGAGGTCGTCGCGATCGGTCTTCCCACCCTGGTGGCGGTCTCCAATAAGGATTTCATCGGCGAGACTCTCGATCGTGAGCAGGGCCAGCGGCTCGAAGGGTCCCTTGCGGCCGCTGTCATCTGCATCATGAAGGGTGCACGCATCATCCGGATGCACGACGTCGTGCCCGCGGTCGCCGCCGTGCGCCTCACCGAGGCTGTGCTTGGTTTTCGCGAACCCGTGTACGCCCGACACAACCTGGAGTGACCATGGCCGCGCAGATCGACTCTCTCTGGCCTGCCGTGGACGCCGACCTCAGCGACGACGCGCTCGCCGCATCCCTCCTCCGCGGCGACCGCACCGAGCCGTGGCTTCGGGTGAACTTCGTGTCGAGCGTGGATGGAGCGGCAACCCATGGCGGTCTCTCTGGCGGCCTGGGCGGGGATGCCGACAAGCGTTTCTTCGACGTGCTGCGGAGGCTGTGCGACGTGGTGCTCGTCGGAGCCGGGACCGTTCGCGGCGAAGGCTACGGCCCGATGAGGCTGGAGGAGGCCGCCGCGCAATGGCGGATCGCAGCCGGGTTGCCGCAGCATCCGGTCTTCGCGATTGTCTCGGGCCGCCTCGACCTCGACGCCGCGTCGCCGATCTTCACGGATGCCCCTGTACGCCCGGTCGTCGTGACGACGAGCGAGTCGCCGGCAGAGAAGCGCCGCGCACTCGCCGAGGTTGCGGACGTGATCGTGGCCGGGGACGACGCACTCGATGTCTCAGCCATGCTCTCTGTCCTGCACGAGCACGGGCTCACCCAGGTGCACTGCGAGGGTGGTCCGTCGCTGTTCGGTTCACTGCTGGCAGCGGATGCCGTCGACGAACTCTGCCTGACCGTGAGTCCGCAGTTGGAGGCCGGCGACGCGCGACGTATCGCGAGCGGTGAGCTGCCGGAGTCGCGCGGCCTCGAGCTCGCACGGGTGCTTCGCTCCGAGGCGACGCTGCTGCTGGGCTACACGCGCCGCCGCTGATTCCGCCCCGCCGCGATTCGGCTTCTGCCGAAAACGCAGGAGATGGCGGTCTTTACGGCGGCCAACGTCACCGAAGCGGGGCAGAATCCGCGAATCTCCTGCGTTTTCGTATGCGACGGTACGGATGCCGTGGTTCGAATGCGGCGGACGGATGCCGTGGTTCGAATGCGGCTGTCGGATGCCGCGACGGACGAGCTCAGGCTGCGGCGCCGAGCCCGTCGGAGTCGAGGATCGTGTAGCTGTAGCCCTGCTCGGCGAGGAAGCGCTGGCGGTTCTGGGCGAAGTCCTGGTCGACGGTGTCGCGGGCGACGAGCGTGTAGAAGTTGGCGGGCAGGCCAGACTCCTTCGGACGCAGCAGGCGACCGAGACGCTGGGCCTCCTCCTGGCGCGAACCGAACGATCCGGAGACCTGGATGGCGACGGTGGCCTCCGGCAGGTCCACCGAGAAGTTGGCGACCTTGGAGACCACGAGGGTGGTGATCGAGCCCTCGCGGAAGGCCTGGTAGAGCCTTTCGCGTTCGTCGATCGGAGTTGATCCGGTGAGCTTGGGTGCGTCGAGTGCCTCGGCGAGCATGTCGATCTGGTCGAGGTACTGGCCGATCACCAGGATGCGTTCGCCCCTGTGCTTCTCGACGAGTTCCCGCACCACCGAGAGCTTGGCCGGTGCGGTGGCGGCGAGGCGGTAGCGCTCGTCGTCGGCGGATGCCGCGTACTCCAGTCTCTCCTGCTGCGGCAGGTCGATCCGCACCTCGAAGCAGGATGCTGGGGAGATGAAGCCCTGAGCCTCGATCTCCTTCCACGGGGCATCGAATCGCTTGGGACCGATCAGGCTGAAGACGTCGCCTTCTCGGCCGTCCTCACGGACGAGGGTGGCGGTGAGGCCGAGTCGGCGGCGGGCCTGCAGCTCTGCGGTGAGCTTGAAGACCGGTGCGGGCAGCAGGTGCACCTCGTCGTAGATCACCAGCCCCCAGTCGAGGGCGTTGAGCAGCGCGAGGTGGGCATACTCGCCCTTCCGCTTCGCGGTGAGGATCTGGTAGGTCGCGATGGTGACCGGTTTGACCTCTTTGACCTGGCCGGAGTATTCGCCGATCTCGTCTTCGGTGAGGCTGGTGCGCCGCAGCAGTTCGCTGCGCCACTGGCGCGCGGAGATCGTGTTGGTCACAAGGATGAGCGTCGTGGTCTTCACGGTGGCCATCGCGCCGGCGCCGACCAGGGTCTTGCCCGCGCCACAGGGGAGCACGACGACACCCGATCCGCCATCCACGAAGCTGGAGATGGCCTGGTTCTGGTATTCGCGCAGCGACCATTCGGTCTCGTCGAGGGCGATCTCGTGCGGAGTGCCAGGCGTGTAGCCCGCGAGGTCTTCTGCCGGCCAGCCGAGCTTCACCAGCTCCTGCTTCACCTGTCCACGGGCCCAGGCCTGGATCTCGTAGTGGTCGATGGCCGGCCCGCGTCCGCGCTGGTCTTCCGGAAGAAAGAGGAGAGGTGCGATGCGCTTGGCACGCACGATCTCGCTGAGCACGGCGGCATCCGTCGAACGCAGGATGAGCGTGCCGTTCTCGTCGCGCTCGATCACCAGGCGTCCATAGCGGCCGACGGTCTCGGCGATATCGACGGCGACGCTCTGCGGGATCGGGAACTTGGAGTAACGCTCCAGGGTTTCCAGCATGTTCTCGGCGGTGTGGCCGGCAGCGCGGGCATTCCACAGGCCGAGCCGCGTGATGCGGTAGGTGTGGATGTGCTCCGGTGCTCGCTCGAGTTCTGCGAAAACGGCGAGGTCGTGGCGGGCGTCCTCGGCGGCCGGATGAGCCACCTCCAGCAGCACGGTGCGGTCGCTCTGCACGATGAGCGGGCCACCGATCGGGGCTGCGGGTGAGGTGAGGGTCGTCGCCAGAGTCTGAGGGTCGGGCGCGCTATTCACCCAAGAAGTCTACCCGGGCCAGGCTGCGCACTGGGCTGGGCATGCAAGGTGGGCTGGCTCAGAGGGCGGGCGGGGCGAGTCCGGCGATGCTGGAAAGCGGCAGCGTTCGTTCGATGGCCGACTTCTTGTCGCGGGCCCGCATGCGTCCGCCTCCGACGCTCGTCGGTTCCAGCTGGTAGTCGACGATGGAGCCGTTGGGCATTCTCACGCTGACAGTGAGGCTCGCGCGGGCCTTGATCGCGACATCCAGCTGCCTGACCAGCCAGGCCTGCCCCGTCTCGTCTCCCTCAGGCTCACCGCCGATGCGCAATCGCTCGATGAGCGAACTGACCGGGTCGACGGATGCGGCGGCGGAGACGCGTGCGGTGCGCTGGCGTCGCAGCGACACGATGTTTCCCGCGCGGTTCTCGGCGGCCACCGGATAGCGCGCGTCGCTCAATGACCAGAACACGACATCGAGCGAGAAACGGCTGAGCAGCTGGTGCTGCCCTCGGCGCTGGAACCCGAGGGCCGAGAGATTCTGGTCGACCATGATCGTGCCGAGCAGATGTTCGTCGTCGGAGCGGATATAGGTCGCAGCCTCAGAACCTGCCTCGTCGAGCGGTCCGACGCGCACCTGTCCGTAGCGGCCGGATGCTTCGGCGATCAGGTAGTCCAGCGGCTGCGGGATGCCCGTGAGGGAGATGCTCCGCAGGAAGTCGAGCATGGACTCCGCAGTCTCGCCGGACGCCATCGCGCGGTTGACGCTCGAGGTGGACACGCGGTAGCTGGATGCGAGGGCGCGGCTCTCCACGTCGGCAATCGTGCGAAGGCGCGCATCCACCCGCGGCGTGAGGGGACCGGGCGCGACCACCGAGAGGTCATGCTGCAGGTAGACCTGCTCGACCTCGGCCGGCAGCAGTGTGGACATCGCCGCCAGGGCCCTGTCCACGCTATCCGCGAGAAGCAGTGAGCCGGGACCTGTCGGTGCCTGGTTCGCGGTGATGCCGAGCCGTTCGGCATCGCGGGTGTAGACACCGATGCGCTCGTCCATCCAGTCGCCACCGGCCGGATACAGCCAGTCGACGTAGCCGCGAAGGCCCTGGCCCCAGAGAGCATGGGTCCGTTCGCTGAGCAGCTGGCGGATGTCGGAGGGCAGCCGCTCGAACCAGGCGGCGGCCAGCGCGGCCCAGCGCCCTCCGGTGGACTCCAGGAGCCATGCGCCGCCGCGCTCGGTGATCATCCAGTTGCCGCCCTGCCTTGCCACCAGCCCCGCGCGATCGGCGACGGCGAGGAAGGTCGCGACGGAGTCGAGGTCGACCGACATGGCGTTGGCCAGCCGCTTGCTGTCGGGGAGCGCGACACCGCCCTTGGCGAGCTCGCGGGCAGGTTCGCGTTCGACCTCGGCGAGGAGCTCAGTGATGGCCGTAGTCGCTGCGAAGGCGCGCTCGGCACCAAGTCGGTCGATGAACCGACGATCGACGTCGGGCACCGGTTCGAGAGCAGCGGGCGGGTTGCCGCCGGCGAGTTCGGTGAGGCCGGGCAGCCCGAAGGCAGGCCAGGAGCGCAACTGCTCGCGCACGCTCTCGTAGGCGGCGAAACGCTTGGACTCCGCCTCCAACAGGAGGAGGGTCGTCGCCACTGCGGCCCGCTCGGCGATCGACTCGACGGAGGGTGAGGCGCCGGAGATGGATTCAAGACGAGCCGCGACATCCGTTGCCGTTGGTGGTCCGCTCTCTTCCATTAGCTGGCCGATAGCGGCGAGCACGGCGAGGGTCTCGCGGTCGAGCCTGGTGAGCATCTGCTGGATAGACGCCCGATCGAGAAAGGCCTCCGCCAGGTCGAAGAAGTCTTTGACGCCGGAGGCGCTGATGCTCCGATCGCGCATCGACTGGGCGAGCTCCGCATCGGGCATACCCCTCAGGCGCGTGGCGAGCGAGAGCGTGTTGCTCATAGCGCCCACCTGTTCTCCGTGTTTCGTTGTTGTGCCGACCTGCTGGTTACTTCTTGCCCCTGGCCGGGCTGGAACCCCGCTTGGCGAGGTTCGCGGCTTCCTCAGCCTTGGCTTCGCGGCCGCGTCGCCTGGCCGTGGTGACCAGCAGCACGATGATCAGGATGAATCCGATCGGCAGGCCGATCAGGGGAAGCGTGAACACCGCCGGCCAGACCCCGCCGGCGAAGTCCCTGGCGTTGAGACCCGCAGCGGTGCCGATGATGACGGAGAGAAAGGCCAGGATTGACAGTCCGACGATTGCGAGCATCATGAATGCGAGCACACGTTCGTTACGATGAAAGGTCACTGGGGTTTCTTTTGCCACAGTCACAAGGATAAGGGGCACCAGGTGCCCGTAGGCTTACGGCTTAAGTTCAAGCGAAAGAGGTATTGCCATGCCAACCGGCAAGGTCAAATTTTACGACGACGAGAAGGGCTTCGGCTTCATCAGTTCTGATGACGGCCAGGAGGTCTTCCTGCACGCCTCTGCGCTGCCCGCCGGTACATCGGTCAAGGCCGGCACCAAGCTCGAGTTCGGCATCGCCGACGGCAAGCGTGGGGCGCAAGCGCTCTCGGTGCGCGTTCTCGAGGCGCCACCGAGCCTGGCCAAACTGAGCCGCAAGCCGGCGGACGACATGTCCATCATCATCGAGGACCTGGTCAAGCTTCTCGACGGTGTCGGTTCCAACCTCAAGCGCGGACGCTACCCCGACAGCAAGCACGGCAAGACCATCGCCGCGATGTTGCGCAAGGTGGCAGACGAACTCGATGCCTGAGTCGGTCGACGTGCCTGAGTCGGTCGACGTGCCTGAGTCGGTCGAGAACCGCGAATCTGCTGAGAACCGCGAATCTGCTGAGTCACCGGAGTCCGCGAGCCCTGCCGTGGATGTCGCGACCGACGCGGACTTCGAGCTCGGCCATGCCGCCCTGCTCGAAATCACCTCAGCCGAGTCGATCGGCGACCGCCTCGGCTCGATCGACGAGGGCGACGGTGTCGTCACCGTCTACTTCGAGACCCTGCTCTCCGGTTACCCCGGCTGGCGCTGGACGGTCAGCATCGCCCACGTCGACGGCGAAGCGCCGACCGCGCTCGAAACCGAGCTCACGCCCGGTGACGACGCACTGTTGTCGCCGACCTGGATTCCGTGGGTCGACCGGCTTGCCGACTACCGCACGGCACAGGACGCGGTCGGAGCTGACGCAGACGACGACTCCGACGACGCGGATGACGATGACGATGACGACGACGACTCGGATGACGACGAAGACGACGACGACCTCGGCAGCGACGTGCTGCACGGGGGAGACCTCGACGGCGTGGACATCGACGATCACATTGAGGACGATGACGAACTAGCGGCGCCTGCGGATGGTGTAGATGAGTCCGACGACGCCGATGACGAGTCCGGCGACGCAGGCCCACAGCCACCAGATGTTGCCGGCGGCGACGAGTGGACCGAGCACGCTCAGGAACACGACAAGGGCTACTAGCCACAGGATGAGGCCCGTGAGCATCGCCTTGCGGTCGTCGGTCTGAACGGGGGCCGGATCCGGCCTGCGTTCGGAGTCCTTCACTAGCAGTCGCATTTGTTACAGGCTCTCGCTGACACTGTGCTCGACTACATAGGCGAGCGATGACACCAGCTTGCGCACGTCATCCGGTTCGATCGCCGTGAAGACGGCCACGCGAAGCTGATTGCGTCCGAGTTTCCGGTAGGGCTCCGTGTCGACGATGCCGTTGGCGCGCAGCGTCTTAGCGACGGCCGCCGCGTCGATCCTTTCGTCGAAGTCGATAGTGACGACCACCTGCGAGCGATGGTCCGGGTTCTCCACGAACGGCGTGGCATAGTCGACGGATGCCGCCCAGTCGTAGAGCACGGACGACGACTCTCTGGTGCGTGCATCCGCCCAGGCGAGCCCGCCGTTGCCGTTGATCCAGTCGACCTGGTTCTCCAGCAGCAGGAGCGTGGACAGCGCGGGAGTGTTGAGCGTCTGCTTGAGCCGTGAGTTGTCCACGGCGTTCTTGAGACTCAGGAACTCGGGGATCCAGCGTCCGCTCTCCGCGATCTGCTCGACCCGCTCGATCGCGGCGGGGGAGAAAAGGGCAAACCAGAGGCCGCCATCCGAGGCGAAGTTCTTCTGCGGGGCGAAATAGTAGACGTCGGCCTGCGAGGCGTCGAAGTCGACCCCACCGGCCGCGCTGGTCGCGTCGATGACGGTGAGGGCGCCAGGGTCGCCGACGACGCGGGTGATCGGAGCCATGACCCCGGTGGAGGTCTCGTTATGTGGCCAGGCGTAGACGTCGACGCCTTCGACGATCTCGACCTCGCTGCGCGATCCGGCCGGGGCGTTGACCACGTGCGGCGCCTCGAGGAACGGCGCGCTCGCCGCCTGGGCGAACTTGGAGCTGAACTCGCCGAAGACGAGGTTCTCGCTGCGTTTGCTGATCAGCGAGAAGGCTGCGGCATCCCAGAACGCGGTGGAACCGCCGTTGCCGATGACGACCTCGTAGCCGTCGGGAAGCCGGAACAGATCGGAGAGCCCCGTCTGCACGCGTCCGACCAGATTCTTGACCGGCGCCTGGCGGTGCGAGGTGCCGAGGATCGCAGCCCCCGCACCGGAGAGATAGGCGAGCTGTTCCGGTCGGACCTTGGATGGTCCGGCGCCGAATCGTCCGTCGGCGGGCAGCAGGTCAGTGGGGATCGTCAAGTCCGGCATGTGGCCAATTCTATTGCCCGGGTTTCGGCCGCTATTGCCGGAATGCCGCGACACCCACGCAGGTTAGGCTTACCTGAGAAGTCGTACGCGGAAAGGTGGAGGTCACGTGGCGGATTTGATCGACACCACCGAGATGTACCTGCGCACGATCTACGAACTCGAAGAAGAGAACATCTTTCCTCTGCGTGCCCGCATCAGCGAGCGCCTTGGACACTCCGGCCCCACCGTTTCGCAGACTGTCGGTCGCATGGAACGTGACGGACTCGTCGTGGTCGAAGGCGACCGCCACCTGTCGCTCACCGCCGAAGGTCGCAGCAAAGCCATCCACGTTATGCGCAAGCATCGCCTGGCCGAGCGACTGCTCGCCGATGTGATCGGCCTGGACTGGGCCCTCGTTCACGAGGAGGCCTGTCGCTGGGAGCACGTGATGAGCGAGTCGGTCGAGCGCCGGATCATCGAGATGCTCGAGCATCCGACGCAGTCCCCCTACGGAAATCCGATCCCAGGCCTCGACGAGCTGGGCGACCACCCCGCGGGAAACTTCTCCGACGGCGTGGTCAACATCGTCAACTTCGTGCTCGGCGCCGTCGGACCGGTGAAGGGTGTCATCCGTCGCCTTGGTGAGCCGGTGCAGTACGAGGTAGAGCTTTTAGAGCAGCTGCGTGCCGCCGGGGTCATGCCAGGGGCGAAGGCGAGTTTCTCGCGTGCCGGGTCGTACGTGCTGGTGGAAGTTGAAGGCCAGGACGAGGGCATCGAGCTGCCGAACGAGGTCGCGATCCACGTCTACGTTGGCATCTAACAGCCGCTTAACGCCTGATGAACCGGCGCGCCCACGATCCGGGGTGCGTCGATTCTGGGTTACCCTAGGATTCTTGCAATTCTGAGAGTTGATTTCGGGAGAGCCGAATGTTGAAATCGCGCACCATCCAATCCGTGGATGCGTGCGCGTTCTTTTTCATACGGCACAGCAGTCAGCGGCGCGTGGTCACTCGCGCGCTACAGCACAAGGCACTGTCGTACTGCCAGTGCCTTTTTGTTTGTCCGCTCGCTCCTAATTCTTGGAAGTAGCAGGGTGCATCGATCTGCCTGCAAGCCGTGCAGGCATTCGAAAGGATGAGAATGCGCACGCTGGTCCTCAACGCGGGCTTTGAGCCCCTTGCCGTGGTGTCTTTCAAGCGAGCGCTCGTGCTCGTGATGAACCAGAAGGCGACGATCGTCGCTGCGGATGCCGAGCATCCGGTCTGGGGGTCAAGCGGGTCGTACGATCGCCCATCGGTGATCCTGCTCACCCGTTACGTGCGCATCCCGAATTCGCGGCTGATCCCGGTGTCGCGCCGTGGTGTGCTGCGGCGGGACGGCCAACGCTGCGCCTACTGCGGCGGGTCGGCGAACACGATCGATCATGTGCTGCCGCGCTCGAGAGGTGGGCAGGACAGCTGGGAGAACCTGGTGGCCTGCTGCCTGCGCTGCAACAACGTGAAAGGCAATCACACGCCGAACGAGATGAACTGGACGCTGCGCGTGCGGCCGAAGCCGCCGCACGGCACGTCGTGGTTGGTGCGCGGTGTGGAGCGTACAGAGGCCACGTGGGAAGAGTTCCTGGCGCCCGCCGCGTAGCTCGACTCAGCGTTCCCCGGCTTCTTCGTCGATCGCCTCGGCGGTCTGCGACTTGCCCTCTTCGATCTTGTCGTCGTCGCCCTGGATCACGCCCACCGTCTCAGTGATGCGACCTTTCAGGGCTTTGGCGGCATCCGCGATCGAGGGAACGGGGTCGTCCTTCGGCTCATGATCGCCGAGCACATGCAGGATGTCGTCGTCACCGGCCTCGATTTCGCGCGCGTGCTCGACGCAAAGTCGTGCCACCTCTTCGGCGTGTGCGTACATGACGGAGTGGGCAGCGCCCGGGATCTCCCACAGCTTGGATGACGGCAGCAGTTCGCCGACCTGCTCGACCCAGTCGCGCGGGGCGACGGCATCGAACTCGCCGCGAATGACCAGCGTGTGCGCCTTCACATGCGGCAACCGCTCCTCAATGGGGAACGCCATCATCTTGGGCAGAATGCGCGAGAACCACCGGAAGCCACAGAACAGGTAGGCGCTGACGGCGAGCACCTTCACGGTCGCCGGTTCGTACCAGCTGGACTGCAGGAGGCGCATGGCCTGGGTGAGCACCCGCCGCTCGGTCGGGTGGATAACGGGGCCGATGAGCACGAGCGTGCTGAGCTCGGGGCGCCGCGACGCCAGGTCGCTGACGATCTGGCTGCCCATCGAATGCCCGACCACGATCGGATCCTCGAGGTGCAGCTCGTCGATCACCTTTCCGACCAGGTCGGCGTAGGCGGGGATCGACAGGGCGTTCGGCGGATGCGGCACACCACCGAACCCGGGAAGGTCGAGGGCATGCACCGGCCCGAACTCGTTGAGGTGCGGCGCCAACTTCTCGAAATAGGTGGACGAGACGCCGATGCCCGGAACCAGCACGAACGGCCGGATGCCGCCGGTGCCGATCGAGTTCACCCGCACGTAGATGTCGCCGTCGTAGACGCGGCTCACGTCGACGTCGGTGCGCGCAGCTGTGCGGGGCTTGCGTCTCTCCACGTCACGCTCCTCACCGATCGGGCAAGTTTAACATCGGGCCAGCCGCGCGCCGGGTGTCGATGGAATATGGCGGCCGTCTCGGCACCCTGGCCACGCTCTTCCCGGCGGGGCACGTCATTTCAGCTCCGCGCCGGTCACGCCGCAGCTCGTCGACGGCGTCACAACCATCAGATAGCGGATGCCTCGGCTAAACTCGTCAGGCCAGCCTCTGTAGCTCAATGGAAGAGCAGTTCCGTCCTAAGGAAACGGTTGGGGGTTCGAGTCCCTCCAGGGGCACCAGAAGTACGGGGATTCATGGGTGTAAAACGGGGCCGATTTAGGCCCAAACCCGGTTTACTCTGATTTTTGAACGTGGAGCAATTCTCAGATGCGGATGAGAAACGGCCTAAGAAGCGGCCTGTTCGTCCTCAACAAGCCGCAGCACCGTCTGGGGCGCGAGCCGGTCCAGGGCGCCCGAGCGTCGAACGCAGGAGCGACCTTCTTGCCGACGTAGTGGCGCGTGGTCACTGAGGTGGAGGTGTGATTCGCAAATCCGCTGGCGGCCTCGATGCCGAAGACGGCATCGATTTCCGACAGAGCAGTCTTCCGAAGGTTATGGGGGCTGACCCAGCCGAGACTGGCGGCGTCGCGGACGTTTCGCCAAGACTCACGAACGTTGTGAGGCGACAAAAGCGTGTGGTTCCGCGTAGCGAAAAGGAGCCCATCCGGATTATCCACCGAATACTCGAGGCGCTGCCGAATTGTAGGGAGTATCCACTCCGGCAAGATAACCTCGCGGGCACCGCCGGGGCCCTTCTTGGTATGGAACTGGCGATGGAATTTCATACCGGCAGGCGTGACGACCGTCGCAGCGATTTAGTAAAGTGCACGCGCTCGAAGTGATCGGCGCGGGCTAGCGAGCCGTCGAGTCGACCCTCACGACCAGCAGTTGGGGACCCACCGAATCGTCCAGCATCAAGACCACAGTTCCGAATAGCGGAGCCCTGCCAGGGCGGCGGTGAGCACGCCGCCGTGACGCCGAACTGCCGAGACCCGCCGCCCTGAATGCCCTGAGTGCCCCGAACGAGCATTCTGAAAAGCCTCACCGGATCGGCCACCGCTGCGAAGCGCGATCCGCGCACCGCGGATCGGAGAACGTCACGATGAGCGATCCGACTGCCAATGGCCGGCCAGCGCCACCGGGGCGCGGTCCGCCGCACACGGCGCGGCAGTCGAGCATGACGGCGAGCGAACCGGTGGGCCCCGCTGCGGCGAGCCTGACGGCTGAGCGTTCCGAAGAGCACCCTGATCGCTCCACCATCGCGACCAGCGATGTCCCTTGTCATCGGAGTGTCGGACCTCACGGGTTAGGTATTTGGAATCGACCCGATCTGCTCGGGGCGCGACTTTGAGCCATCCGGATTATCCAAATCTCAAAAATGATCTTGAACGGCGGTCACCAAATGGAGCGTGAGCGATGCAGCAAGCTGTTGCGTATGAGGTACGGGGAGTGAGAATTTCATCCGGGCGGGCTATATGCGACACCCGAGCTTCGACACGGCGCTGATGCCAATGTTTGTGCGGGAGTGCCCGCTGGTCGTCTCTGTTTCGGGCACCCATTGACGCAAAATCAGGTGTCACCCCGAGCTCCTTTGCCGCGCAGATTCCTCCTGCTGGGTAGCCGGAAGCTCAGCGGCTCGATCCCTGGCTCGTGAAATTCGCTCCGGGATACTGCTGCCGAGGAGGTTCATTCCTTGGTTGACGATGGGGCACGTCAACGAGTCAACTAAATCATCAACAGTCCCTGGTGTCTCTCGAACGTCACTGATGTGTAGGGCTTACCGCGTGTAGTTCACGTCCCAAATGGCACCGTTGTTGGGTCGGGATAGTCGGTCGATCAAGGTCGAAGCTGAGGTTTCCGGGGTGATCAGCGCCCCATCGGCGGCACTCTGCCGGAACCGTTGGGAGAGGGTTTCTCCGATCCGTTCGTGATCTTGGTTGCGAATCCATTCCTGCATCGCGGTGTCCACGCTCCCTGGACGGTACGCGTTCACGGTCTACCGCTTCCCTCGATTTCCGCGGCTAGGCTGCGGGTGTGGGCTGCGAGGGCTGCTTTGGATGTGGCGTAGGCGTCGCTGCCCACCATGCTGTGGGGTGAGGCGACGATGCCGCTGGAAATATTGACGATACGGCCCCATCGACGTTCGGACCAAAAGGTGACCATGAAGTGGACCAATATCGGCGCACGACGATGTTCCGGCCCCTCATAGAGGTGTCGGAACAGGGCATCTGGATGGTCATGGTGAGGGTCTATCGCGCTGGGCTACTTCCCTTCGTATGGATGCTTGGGCGAGGAACTTGTTTGCCCGCTTCGGGTGGGAAGAGACCGTAGTGAGGTGGATCCGGAAGCGCTTAACCAGCTCGGACACGGAAGGCTGAGTCATGCCGACGGCGGCGGCGGCCGCCGCTAACGTTCCGAGTGAAGCGACTCGCAAAAAGGCGCGGAGGTTGATCCAGCGTCATAGGGTTACCCTATGCTACGCCTTAGTTAAATCGGCCTTGTCCTGGGTTGCGGGTGTCGACAGTCTTATATTCATGAAATTGAGTCCCCGCTTCCTGGCCCAGCACGGCGATCGTCTCACTCACCTGAAAGCACCGGGCGTCGATGCACCGGAGGCGCAGCGTGACCCACGCGTTGCCGAGACCGTAAGTGCGATGCTTCTCGATATTAACACGAACGGCATCAATGCTATCCGTCGCTATGCGATGAAACTCGATGGGTCCGACCGCAACGATTTCGAGCTCAGCTCCGCCGAACTCGCTACTATCGGTGGCCGGCTCGCACCCAACCTCCGCGAGGCAATCCAGCTCGGATCGGTCCGTACAAAGCAGTTCGCCGCGCTCCAGCGTGCGCACCTGACTGACTTCGAGGCGCAAATCTTGCCTGGCCTCGTCGTTGGACAGAAGTACGTCCCCGTCGCCGCTGTCGGCGCTTATCTTCCCGCTGGCCGGTTTCCGCTCACCGCAAGTGCCTTCATGACCGTTGGGGTCGCCAAGGTGGCTGGCGTGCCGACGGTTATCGGCTGCACGCCTCCGCAGCCGGATGGCGGCGTCAACCCGTCTGTCGCGTATGCAGCATACTTGTCGGGGATTGATCACCTCTATGTTCTGGGAGGCGTCCAGGCACTCGCCGCTATGGCCTTCGGTTTACTGGGGCAAGATCCCGTGGACATGCTGGTCGGGGCGGGTAATGCCTTCGTCGCCGAGGCGAAGCGACAGCTTTTTGGTACGGTCGCGATCGACCTCCTAGCCGGACCGAGCGAGGTGGCCGTAATCGCCGACGGCAGCGCAAACCCTGAGACAGTGGCAGCGGACCTTCTTGGACAAGCTGAGCATGGTCCCACCTCGCCTGCAGCTCTGGTGACGACGTCCGAGGCGCTCGGCCGCGCCGTTCTCGAAGCGGTCGAACGCCAGCTCGCAACCCTCTCCACCGCAGAGATCTGCGGGCCAGCTTGGCACGATTTCGGCTCCATTGTCCTCGTCAATAGCCGCGAGGATGCCGCTCTCGTCATGGATGAGTTCGCGCCCGAGCACCTTGAACTCCAGACGAAAGATGACGCCTGGTACCAGGAAACGTTGACCAACTACGGGTCACTCTTTGTCGGACCTTGGAGCACCGTCGCGTACTCGGATAAAGGAATGGCAGGTACTAACCACACGCTGCCGACTGCGGGCGGCGCAAAGCACAGCGCAGGGCTCTCCGTTTCGCGTTACCTTAAGCCGCTGACGTTCCAGCGAATTGCTCGTGAAGCGACTCCGTCACTTGCCAGTGCCGTGGACGTCATCTCCGCCAGTGAGGGAATGACAGCTCACCAGGCGACCGCCACTATGCGCCTTGCCAACTATGCCTCTTGACCCAATCCGCCCTGCGACCATCCTTCGAAGCACTCCCGCCTCCCACACCATCCGGAAGAAGTCATGAGAAATACCAGCACTGTTCGGCTAACCGTCCTCGCGGTCGGCGCCGTCGCCACCGCACTCGTCCTATCTAGTTGCGCAGCCCCCGGCGCCGGCTCAGCCCGGGACGCGCCGGCGGGATCGACGATCTCGTCGAAGGTCTCGGTCGCCGACGTCCAGAAGCTCGGCAAGACGACTCTCAAAATGTGGGCCGACCAAGCCGAGGAGCCACTAATGAAAGACGTTGTCCCGGCGTTCGAGAAGACGTACCCGAACGTGACTGTCGACATCACCTACAAGAGCTTCGACGACCTCGTGTCCACGGTAGTCAATGCCGCCGCGAGTGCGAGTGCACCGGACGTCTTCCAAGGCAACATCGGCTACGCGGTCGACGGTGCTCTCGTGAAGGCGAAGTTGGTCCGCCCCCTCGATGACGTCGCGAAGGTCTCCGGGTGGAACTCTGGCACCGGGGCTTCAACCCTCGATCCCGCCAAGTGGAATGCGGCCGGAACCACCTTCGGTGCCGGGGCGCTGTATGGCATGTCACCGATCAGCGAGGTCCAGGGCATCTACTACAACAAGTCCAAGCTTGGGGCTCTCGGTCTCCAGCCTCCGACAACAATTGCCGAACTCGAGACAGACCTTCCGACCGCCGAGAAAGCGGGTATGCAGCCGATTATGCTCGGCAATTCTGACCAGTACGCCGGTACGCATATCTTCAGCGACATCGCGGTGACGGATCAGACGCCCGCAGGCATTCGCGCCTGGATCGGCGGCAAGTCTGGCTCGACTTTCGAGACGTCTGGGAATGTTAAGGCGGCCGACACGATGAAGGTGTGGGCGAAGGCTGGCTACTTCGGGAGCGGTTACGACGGGCTGAGCAACCAAGATGCCATCGCGAAGTTTGCCAAGGGCGACGGCGTATTCTTCGTCGGCGGTTCCTGGAACGGTGCGTCGCTCACATCCGCGGAGTTCGGGCTTTCGTCGCTGACCTCCGGTGGTGTCGGCGCCACCGCATCGCCTTGGCACATCAGCTCCAAGACGAACAAGACTGCCGCTGCGATCGCCTGGCTCGACATGCTCCACACGCCGACCGTCGGTCAGGAAATCCTTGACACTGGCCGACTTCCCGTCATCACCGACGGCGTCACGTCGAAGGATCCTCTCCAAGAAGAAACCCTGACGGCTTTGAAGGAGACCATCGCTGCGGGCACACAGGTGGGTTACTACGACTGGACAACGACCGACATGCTCACCGTCATGGGAGGCGGCCTGCAGGAAGTGATGGCCGGACGCACGTCCAGTGAGGACTTCACCAAAACTGTACAAGCCGCCTGGGTCAAAGGCCACAAGTGACTTTCGTCACCCATCGGCGGAGCGCCGTCGCTGTCCCCACGGGGCCGCGACGGCGCTCCCGCCTGACCGGACCGACCTGGTCTAGCTTGCCGTACGTCGCGCCAGCCCTAGCATTTTTCGCGATTTTCGTCATTTATCCGATCTGTGTCTCCGTGCAGACCTCGTTTTACAACTACGACGGTCTGACCGTCGCCACCTTTGCAGGCTTTTCGAACTACGTCAACGTCTTCGCCGACTCGAATCTGAGGGCGGCCCTCGGGCACTCGCTGCTGCTGCTCGTCTTCTACGCAGCTCTCCCCGTTTGCATCGGGCTTCTCTTGGCAGGCGCGATGTCTCGGATCCGGATCTACGGACTCACGGTCTTCCGTGCGCTGCTCTTCCTGCCACAAATCCTCTCAAGCGTTGTGGTCGCCGTCGCGTGGCGAGGGATGCTCGCGTCAGATGGTCCTGTCAACTGGCTGCTGAGACACATTGGTCTGGGTGCGTTTGCCACGAGTTGGCTGGGGAACTTCAACACAGCACTTCCGTCGATCGGTCTTATCGGCACTTGGGTTGAATACGGCCTCTGTATGGTCCTGTTCCTCGCCGGCATCGTCACGATCGATCGGTCGCTCTACGAGGCGGCGCGTCTTGATGGGGCTGGTCCGGTTCGCGAATTCTTCGCAATCACTCTGCCGGCCCTGCGCCCTCAGGTCTCGATCGCGCTGATCCTGACCATCACGTTCGCCCTGCGCAATTTCGACCTTATTTGGAACACCACGCGAGGCGGGCCCGGCACATCGACGACCGTCCCCTCGCTCTATGTCTACCTTGATGCCTTCCAGAATCGTCAGCTCGGCCAGGCGTCCGCCCTCGCCGTGGTCTTGACGATCATCATTCTGATCGTCGTCGCGATCGTCCAGGTTGCCGTTCGCGAACCATCAGCCCACCCCCGCCGAACCCGGTCCCTGCGCCGAATCCAAAGAGACGGGAGCGCCCGATGAAGATCAGCGTCCGCGAATCCGTCGGCACACACACGCTACTGGTGATCGCAGTATTCTTCGCCGTCTATCCTCTCGGCTCAATTATCATTTCGTCCCTTCAGAAAGCGTCCGGACCCGGCATCGGTTGGGGCAACTTCTCCATCGCTTGGAACCGCGGCCACTTCGCCTCCGCCCTTATCTCCAGCGCGCTCGTCGCCGCCAGCGTGGTCTTGATCACCGCGATCATTTCCTGCCTTGCCGGGTACGCCCTCGCCACCATGCGCGTCCCCGGCGGCCGGCTGATTCTCGGTGTCTTGCTGGTGGGACTGGTCCTGCCCTATGAGGTGACCGTGCTGCCGCTTTATCAGATGCTGTCGGGCTGGGGCCTGATCAATACATATTGGGCGTTGATCCTGCCCCAGATTGGGCTGTCAGTACCACTTGGTGTCTTCTGGATGCGCGCATTTTTCCGATCCGTGCCCGAGGAGATCCTGGAAGCCGCACGTCTTGACGGCGCCTCGCGCCTGCAAACCCTACGGCTCGCGCTTCTCCCGATCGCCGGCCCGGCCATTGCGACGCTGTCTACCATCCTGTTCCTTTTCACTTGGAACGAGTTCCTACTCGCGCTCATCCTGATACCAGACAATCAGGCTGTGCAGACCGCTCCTCTTGCGCTATCTTTCTTCTCGGGAACTGATCGGTCAAGTAATCCCTATGTCACAGCGGCAGCCGCCGTGTTGGTGGCTGTGCCGATCATCATCGCCTACGTGGTCCTGCAACGTCGCCTCATTACCGGTCTTACATCTGGCGCCGTCAAGTGATGCAGCAGCCGATGCCGGCCGCCGGAATGATCTGTGCCCAGCTGGATCCGTCGGTGACTGATCCGACTTCGAATCGCGCCAAATGCCTGGAAGCGGTCAGACACGCCATCGCTGATCGCGGTGACATCATTGTCCTGCCCGAGCTGGCTACGTCGTGCTACATGTTTGAGTTAACCGCCGAGGCGCGCGGGCTAGCGCTCGCGACCGAGGACAAGTTATTCGTAGAGATAGCTGAGCTGCTGAATGGCACAGACTCGATCGTCATCGTCTGCTTCTGTGAACTCGGCCCAGGAGAAACTCTCTGGAAAAGCGCTGAGGTCATCAGCGCCGCCGGAGTTCTGACCGACTACCGAAAGACCCATCTCTGGGACAGGGAAACCCTCTTTTTCCAGCTCGGCTCAGATCCTGCGCCCGTCATCGACACGGCGCCTGGACAAATCGGCATCCTCATCTGCTATGACCTGGAGTCCAGCGAGATGCCTCGAACCCTCGCCGTTAACGGCGCCTACCTGGTCGTTGTGCCTACAAATTGGCCTCTCGGCGAGCACCCCGACGATGAGCGTGCGGCCGAGATTATCACGCGCAAGCGGCGCCGCCAGCGAACGGCGTTTTTATTTTCTGCTGCGATCGCACGGGTTCCGAGCGCGGCCAACGATGGACTGAGGGCACAGTGATCATCGACCAGTTCGGATGGGTTAAAGCTTCAGCGACCTGGGGCGGGCGGAGATCATCTGTCGGAGCCCGTGGAACCGAGACGGCTAGCGGCGATATTTTCCTGCACCTCGCGCGCGACAAGGCAATCGCCCTCCCACAACGATCTCCTGGCCGACCGCCGGGTCGACATTTACGCCAAAGGACCTTCATGATCGACCTCACTGACGACACCTGGTGGCGGACTGCTGTCATCTATCAGATCTACCCTCGGTCGTTCGCCGACAGCAACGATGACGGAATCGGCGACCTACCCGGCATCACAAGTCGGCTTGACCACGTCGCTTCGCTCGGTGCCGATGCCATCTGGCTCTCGCCTTTCTATCCGTCGCCGCAGCGAGACGGTGGCTACGATGTTGCCGACTACCGCGACGTCGACCCGCACTTTGGCACCCTCGATGACTTCGATGCCCTTATTAGACGAGCTCATTCTCTCGGAATTCGAGTTGTCGTCGATCTCGTCCCCAATCACACCTCATCCCAGCACGTGGCCTTCCAAGCGGCACTCAGAGCGGCTCCCGGTTCACCCGAGCGTGCTCTTTTCCACTTCCGCGACGGCCTCGGTGAGGTCGGCCACCTTCCGCCGAACGACTGGGAGTGCATGTTCGAGGGCAGCGCCTGGACACGAGTGTTCGAGCCCGACGGACAACCTGGACAGTGGTACCTCCACCTTTTCGACGAGTCGCAGCCCGACTGGAACTGGGACGACCCACGCGTCCGCGACGATTTTGAAACCACCCTTCGTTTCTGGCTCGATCGCGGAGTGGATGGCTTCCGCGTGGACGTCTGCGATGCCTTGGTTAAGGCGCCCGGTCTGCCGGACTGGCCGCACCCTACTCACGGTGTCGTCGAGCCCATTGAGGGGCGTATGCCTCCGATGTGGGATCAGGAGGGGATCCATGAGATCTTCCGCGCCTGGCGGAGGATCCTCGACTCCTACGAAGGGTCTCGGATTCTCTGCGCCGAGGCATGGTTGCCTCCCGAGCGGACTGCACGTATCGTCCGCCCCGACGAGATGAACCAGGCGTTCAACTTCGCCTACCTCGAGCAGCTTTGGGATGCCGAGGCCATCGGAGCGACGATTACCGCTTCGCTCGCGGCGAACGAGGCAGTCGGAGCACCCACCACCTGGGTGCTGTCGAACCACGACGTGATGAGGCACGCAAGCCGATTCGGCTACGAGGGGCTGGTGGCACTCGAACATGGCGTAGGATCCGACGATCCACAACCCAATCGCGAACTTGGTCTTCGCCGAGCCCGCGCTGCGACGGCCCTCATGCTCGCACTTCCGGGCTCTGCATACCTTTACCAAGGCGAAGAGCTTGGACTCCCAGAGGTGACCGACCTCCCGGACTCAACGCGCCAAGACCCTATTTGGGAAAGATCGAAGCGCAGAATCCGCGGACGCGACGGTTGTCGAGTCCCATTGCCCTGGGACCACACCACCGGTTCCTACGGCTTCTCGTCCGTCGACGCCGACAAGACGTGGCTACCAATCCCCGTGTATTACGCACCCCTTTCCGTCGCCTCGCAGGTCGACGTCCCTCACTCCACCCTTGACTTTTACCGGTCGGCACTCGAGATCCGCCGACGTTTACAACTAGGAGGGGGCAAAGTCGTCTGGACCAACCACCCGAAGACTGGCTTTGTATCTTTTAGAAACGGTAATATCACCGTCATCGCCAATGTCTCCGGAACATCGTCCGCTTTGCCGGAGGAGGCGAAAATCGTTCTGACATCAGATCCTTCTACCGCCAACACCAGAATCATTCACCCGAACATGACCGTGTGGATCCAAGACTGATTTATTGGACCGGACCGACGCGCCGTTACAGACAGATCTCGGATCTGAACCGCTCTGGGTTTGATGGAGACTGGCGCTATCTGATTTCGACCGCCTGCGGGTGGTCGGTTTGCTCAGCATAGAACGCAGTCTCGAATTCGGCCGGTGGGATGTCGCCGGGGTAGCCGTGAAGGCGCTGGGTGTTGTGCCAGTGCACCCCGCCAAGGGTGGCAAGTTCGAGGTCTTCGACCGTCCTCGACCCGGCAGCCGCCACCGCCGACCACCTTGCGGCCGTCTCTGCCGAACGGGACTGACCCGAGTCCAGTTGACTCGCGGTGGGAAACATAGGCTGGCGCACCTACTTCGCAGGAGTGAACTTCTTGTAAAGGTCGGGGCGACGGTCGTCGAACGCGTGGGCGAGTGGGGCGAGCCATTTATCAGTTGAGAGTCGAGGGTCGACAGTGGCAAACGTCGCTCCTACCCCCGGCCCGACAGCGGCGATGACCCAGCCGTCCGCTGAAATGATGCTCGAACCCTCATTCCATGCGACACCGCGTTCGATGCCGGATCGGTCAGCGCAGACAATAGCCATGTGATTGATCCGCGCCATAGCCATCGCGATCTGAACTTCGGCGACTCGCTCGCCGGCAGGTCGCTCCATGTACGGCCAATTCGTTGGCACGGCGAGGATGTCAGCGCCTCCCAGAGCCGCGATACGCGTCCACTCCGGAAACTCGAGGTCGAAACAGATCATGACCCCGACTCGACCGTGCGAGGTCTGGACAACGGGAGGAGCCTCGTTGCCGGGCGTGAAGTACCGTTTCTCCTGATCCCACAAATGAACCTTGCGGTAGACGGTGCGCACGCCGTCAGCGTCTACCATTGCCGCGCTGTTGAAGAGTTCGCTGTCGTCCCCCGATTCGGCGAACCCGCCGACGATGACCGTTCCGGCTCGCGATGCGGCCAGTGCGGCCCATTCTGTGAAGATCTCATGGTCACGGGGAATGGCGACCGCTCGTAGCTCATCGACGGTCTCAAAGACGTAGCCCGAGGTCGCAAGTTCTGGCAGGACGATGAGATCGGCACCGGCAGTGAGTGCCTCACGGATGGCGGTCGCCGCCTTCAAGCGGTTGCCTTCGAAGTCGCCGAGGACGGGTGCGAGCTGGAGGGCAGCGACTATGGCCATCAGTTGCTGCCGACTGTTTCTTCCGCGCTGGCCACATCCGGGACGGGGGTGTTCATGGCATCGAGTTGCTTTGCGATGTTGGCAGTGAGGCCTGGCCGGAAGGAGATGGCTAGTCCGATCAGGATCCACACGGCCACCATGTACGGGAAGTAGCTGTACGGGGCATCCAGCCCGACCGCGTTCTTGTAGAGGGTGTAGCCAACCAGTACCACCCCGAGGATCGGAACCACAATCTGCCACTTCGGCGTCACGGTCTTCTTGCTGAAGAACAGGAATCGGATCGCACCAACCGTGGCCAACACATAGGCGACGAGCAGCGCAATGGTACCGATAGTCAGGGCCCAGAACGTCGCGTCGAGCACCGCAGCACCCGTCAATCGTTCGATGACGATGACCAGGAGCGCGAGGACCGCGACCACAGTGAGCGCGTTCGTGGGAGCTCCGTTCTTGGCCGTTTTGGCGAGCGGGTTGTTCCCACCGCCGGAATCGCGGGTCAGGGCGAAGAGTACTCTGGCCGCGCCCGACAGTGTGCCCACGAAAATGGCGAAGAGGCTTATGGTCGCTGCCAGGGTCAGGATGTCGGCCAGCCAGTTGCCAACGTACGCGCTTGCGAGCTCGCCGTAGGGTGCGCTCGATCCGCTGAACTTCTTGATACCCGCAGCGTCCAGTCCGTAGCCGAGCGACTGCGCGATGATCGACAGCAGGTAGAAGGCGCCGACTACCGTGAGGGCGATCTTGAATGCGCGAGGGATGTCGCGCTTTGGGTTCGACGTCTCCTCGCCGAGCGTTGCTGCGCCCTCGAATCCGGCGAATGCGAGGAATCCGAAGACGGCCGCCGCCGCGATCACGCCGATGTCAGTGCCGGCAGGCAGCTCCAAGAACTTCAACGAGAAAGTCTGTCCACCAGGCGCGGTGTTGGTGCCAACGCGAACCAGAATGATGACGTCGAGGATCGTGACGAAGACTGCGCCGATCAGTTCCGCGTAGAGCAGGATGCGCGTGATGACGTGCACCTCCCGCCGGCCCAGCAGCACGACCAGCACGAGAGCGATGATCGTGACCCAAATCCAGTCTGGTTCGAACGAGGAGCCCAGGTCTTTGAATAGCTGTTGCACGAACAGCCCGATCTCGATTCCCGAGCCGACCCCAATGGTGACATAGGCCAGAAAAAGACACCATCCGGCAATGAAACCTGAGCGCGCACCCAGAGTGAGGCCGACCGTCGCGTAGACAGATCCGGTGTGCGAGATGTGGCGCGACAGCTTCACGAAGCCGTACGCCACAAGAGCGACCGCGACGAGCGCGAAGATGAACGCCCAGGTGGCGCCACCGCCGAGAATGCTGGCCGCTCCCGCGCCGAGCAATGCCATCACGCCTACCGGCCCGATGAGGCCGACCGAGAACGCGGCGGCATCGGCAACCTTGAGCTCCCGCTTCAATCCGCCGGTCGTTGTCTTCGTCTGTTCCGTTGTCATGCTGGCTCCTCAGGTGGGGCGGCCGATGGCTGCTGGGTGATTGTCGGGGTGGGGCGCAGTTCGCACGGCGGGGCGACGCGCGCCTGTCAGAAGGCGTAGTCACACGCTAGGGACCGGCGTTGCTCCATGACAAGTAGGAAATGTCTTTGCTCAGCCATTGGGTTCGCCTATAGTTCTACCAGGTCGCTGACCCTGTCGGCGGGGTCAGTATGCTCCAGCAGGATCGAGCGAGCGACGCGCGCGATCTCGCGAGTAGCCGGGGAGAGCACGGCATCATTGCGCCGGACGAGCGCGATCGTGTCGAAGAGCGGTTCGGCGAAGCGGGCTGTGAACAGGCCGTTCGGGAACGTGTCGCTCTGCACGATCGCCTTGGAGACGATCGTGTCCGCCGATCCGAGGGCAACAACTCCGAGCGCCGACTCGACATGTTCGACCTCCACCGAGACATCAAACTCGACTCCGGCCAGCTGGCCTCGTTCCCAGAGCTGGCGGCGAGTGGGGTCACGCCAGCCGTAGTGTGCGTCGTAGAGAACTAGGGGGTTCGCTGCGACATCTTTAATCGTGACCGGATGCGCGACCCGCGCCGGATTCGCCGAGGCGAACAGAACCTCACTGCGGATGAGGGGGGTGACGTGGAGTCCTTCGTTGTCGATGGGAAGGACCACTAGACCCGCTTCGAGGTCACCGGACGAGACCGCGTCGGCTACCTCGACCGAGTTCAGGCCGACGATTCTGAGGCGCACATCGGGGTGACGCACGTGGAACGTCTCGACTAGCTGCGACAGAAAGTAATAGTTCGCGTTGCGGAGAAGACCAAAGATGGCGACGCCGCCGGTTAGCGAGGAGACGGATCGCAGCGTGCGGTGGGCCTGGTCTGCGGCCTGCACCGCCTGCTCCGCCAGCGGCAGCAGATTCTGCCCAGCGGGGGTCGTGCCGAGTCGGCGAGACCCGCGCACGAAGAGCTTGAGTCGGTACTCTTCTTCGAGCCGTCGGACGAGTTCCGAGATCGACGGCTGAGTCATTCCTAGTTCGACGGCCGCCGCCGAGAAGGAACCGAGGCGGTGGACCGCGAGGAAGGCTCTGAGCTGGTTCAGGGTCATAGGCTTACCCTATCGATTCGACAGGCGAACTCCTCGTTGCCTCAGAGCAGCCCCGCCTCGTAGCCTCAATACCGTTTAGTTATGGGTGTTTCAGGCTAATCGGCGCCGTTACCGTTCTGGGGCCTCGACTTGGAGTCCGTAGGATGCGCTGATCGATTTGGGGTGTTATGGCGTGCCTATGGTTGTTGACGGATCAGCTCACGAAACGCGAATTGACAACACGGCGGATTTAAGTCGAGATCGCACACTCACCTTTCGAGAGCAGTTAGTTAGACGAAGTCGACGACTTGTGGGGAGGCGGTTGCGGAACGCGCCCTCTCCCGGATGCCCAATGTTTACGACCATGAAGGCTTTGAGACGGCCGTCTGGGAGGAAGTCAGCGTCGAAGGCCTCCACGTCAGAACGACCATCAACCTCCACCTCCTCGGCACGACCAGGGTGATCGACGCGTTCACCGCGCACCTGATCGCACGCGGAAGCGGTGACATTGTGACCGTCACCTCCGGCATCGGATTCCTACCGTACCCGCTCATGCCCACCTACGGCGCATCGAAGGCCGGCGTGCACGCATACAGCTAATCGCTTCGTGCCCACCTCGCCGGCACTGGCGTCGAAGTTACCGAGCTGATTCCCCCGGCGGTTGCGACTGCCGGCCAAGAGAAACTCAATCCGGCCGCGCTGCCGCTGAGGCCTTCCTCGACGAAGTCACCGCTTCATCTGCCCGAATTCCACCGGGTTTTCAGACCGTTGATGTGGGTTTGTGCGGAGTGCGTCTGCGGAGGCTTTCCCGGGCAATGGCGGCGAGGTGGCGAAGTCCGTCGCGTAGTGGGTGCAGGTTGGAGCGTCGTCCTGGGGCCGGGGGGAGGGTGATGGGGGTTTCGGTGATGCGTAGGTGCTGATGGTGGGCGTGGGTGAGCATGTGGGTGGCGAACTCCATGCCAGTGCTCCAGGTGGGCAGGTTGGCCATGGTGGTGCGGGTGAAGGAGCGCAGTCCGCGGTGAATGTCGCGGGCCGGGGTGCTGAACCGTCCCGGGTTCAGCCGTTCACAATGTCCTGAGACATCACATTGTGCGCCTGCTGGGACGCTACTTGAATTCAGAAACAGAGGTGGAGGAGATTCGTGACCTCTGTAAACGGGCCAGTGGTGATCGGGTCAAACGACTGCCCGTGTCCAGCGTTCGTGGGCCGTCGCGCCTAACCCCAATACCGTTCAGTTAAGGTTTCGGGCGGTATTGTTGGGGTATGCCTCGTACTGGTTGGAGAAAGCCGGAGTCCGATCGTCGCTTGTCTGATCTCGTGTCGGTGGGCCTGTTGACGCGGGTGTTCCCTGCGAATGTCGTTGATGAGGTTATCGCGGCGGCTGGGCGCACGGAGGTGCGGCATCGGGCGTTGCCGGCGCGGGTGATGGCGTACTTCTCGATCGGGATGGCGTTGCATTCCGAGGGCTCGTATGAGGATGTGTTCGAACAGTTGACGGATGGGCTGTCGTGGTCGTCGGGGTGGGCGGAAACATGGTCGCCGCCGTCGAAGTCGGCGATCTTCCAGGCTCGGGCCCGGTTGGGGTTCGAGCCAGTGCGGAACCTGTTCCAGCGGGTGGCGCGGCCCCTGGCGGGCCCGGACACGCCGGGATCGTGGTTGGCGGGCAGGCGCCTGGTCGCGATCGACGGGACAGTCCTGGACTTGGCAAATACGCCGGGCAATGACGAGTTCTTCGGCCGCCCCAGCTCAAGCCGGGGCGAGAAGTCCGCTTTCCCGCAGGCCCGGGTGGTGGCATTGGCGGAGTGCGGCACCCATGCGATCCTCGACGCTGAGGTTGGGCCCAGCCGCACGTCGGAGGTTCAGCTGGCGCGGGAGCTGGTCGTTCGGCTGCAACCGGGGATGCTGGTGCTGAGCGACCGCGGGTTCTACGGGTTCCCCCTCTGGAAACAGGCGGCCGACACCGGAGCGGACCTGCTCTGGCGGGTGAAGGCAAATCTCCGGCCGAAGTACCTGGAGACCCTCGAGGACGGGTCCTGGCTGGCGCGGATCGTTCCCACGTCGGGCACGAATCGCCAGAGCACCGAGCCCCTGCTCGTGAGGGTGATCGACTACACGATCGATGACGGCCGCGACAACCCGGAGCAGTATCGACTGCTGACGACGATTCTTGACCCGGAAGTCGCCAACGCCGAGGACCTCGCGGCCGTCTATGGGCAACGGTGGGAGATCGAGAACACCTTTGACGAGCTGAAAACCCACCAGCGCGGAGCCCGGGCCGTGCTGCGTTCCAAGTCCCCTGACCTTGTCCAACAGGAAATCTGGGGACACCTCTGCTGCCATTACGCGATCCACACGCTGATGGCCGATACGGCCTGAGCTGCTGCGGGGATTTCGGACGGTGGGCCCTCTTATGATGAGGGCGCTACTGGAAGAGAGAGCAGCTTGTCCGCATCACGTAGGCGATTCACTCAGGAGTTCAAAGACGAGTTATGCCGTGAGGTGATCTCCACCTCGAAACCGATCAAGGACGTCGCGCTCGCTTACGGTGTCGGCCCCGAGACTCTCCGCAACTGGCTGATCAAGTACCGGGAGGCTAACGGCGGCACCGAGACCGAGTTGACGGTGTCGGAGCGGGTCCGTCTGAAGGAGTTGGAGCGGGAAAATCAGGAGCTGAAGGCGGAGACCGCGTTTCTGAAAAAAGACGTTTACACCTCGTCCGATTTCCGCACCCTGGTGACCAGCCTGGGGATGCGTTCCTCGATGGGCAGGACGGGTGTGTGCTGGGATAACAGCATGGCGGAATCGTTCTTCTCGATGCTCAAAAACGAACGCGTCTACCGGACTGTTTACGCCACCAAGACGCAGGCGCGCAGCGACATCATCCGCTACATCGAGGGGTTCTACAACAGTCGCCGCCGGCACTCCGGCCTCGGCTACCGCCGCCCCAACGAAGTCCACTACGCTTACCAACAGCCGGTCACGGCAGCGTAGAAAATCAATCAAATCCGCTGTCCGAAATCCCCGCAGCAGCTCAGCCCACGCCGGGCGCGATCCGGACCGGGTCTCCTTCATCAAAGCCCTGCGCATCGCCCGCCGATCAACCGAGCAGGGCGCTTTTTCCCCCTCAACACCCTGACCGGGCAGAAACCGCCTGGCGTCAAGCGATCCGCAGGTTGGCCAAGCGACTCAATCCCGCCCGCCGGAAACGCTCAAACCCGCGCGTCGTCAAACGCAAAGTCCTCAAATGGGCCGCCAAACGCGAGCACCACAGCCACTGGCCGCAACCCCTGCACGGGCCACAAATCCACATCCTCACACTTAACTGAACGGTATTGCGCCTAACCCAGCAGCAAAACGAGCAGATAGCTGCATTTTACGAGGCTGGATTCACCCCAAGTCAAATAGCTACCGAACTCGGCACGACTCCCGGCACCGTGCATCATCGACTCAATCGGATGGTGTTGCACGTCGGCCTCTTGGCATGACTCACGATCAAATCGAGGAAGCCGCCGCACTCCGCGAGCAAGGAACGTCGGTGCAGAAGATCGCTGCGAGACTTGGCTTTTCGTACAACACGGTACGTAAGGAGTTGATGTGAACCGTCCCGGGTTTCGTGCCGCTTTCTTTCTGGTGAAAGGATGCGTTTCATGCCTAAGAAATTCCCTCCCGAGGTTCGCGATCGAGCCGTTCGGATGACCCTGGATCGCCTGTCGGAGTATCCGACGATGTTCGCTGCCTGCAAAGCGTTGGCCCCGAAGTTGGATGTCGGGGTCGAGACGCTCCGAAGGTGGGTGGTGCAAGCACAAATTGATACCGGAGCGAAGGTCGGCCCGACCAGTGCGGAGCTGGAAGAAATCAAGAAGCTGAAGAGCGAGAACCGTGATCTTCGAGAAGCGAACGAAATACTGAAAGCGGCATCAATTTTCTTCGCGGGGGAGCTCGACCCTCGCCGCCGCTGATCGTCCAGTTCATTGATGAGATGAAAGCCTGCGGCCACCGGATCGAGTCGACGTGTCACGTCCTGCATCAGCAGGGCGTGGCCGTCGCCCCACGGTCGTATCGGGCCTGGAGACGACGCGCCCCATCAGCGCGGACTATCGACGACGCTGCCCTGGTCGCGGTCCTGCGCGCCCTTCGGGAACGTGACGGTCGGGGCCGGCAACGTCCCGAGGTGTTGTATGGTCGGCGGAAGATGACGGCATGGCTGGCCAGGTCGGGATTCCCGGGCGTGTCCAAACACAGCGTCGACCGTCTCATGCGTGACGAGGGCATGAACGGACTCGTTCGTGGGCGGAAGACTGTCACCACGATCCCCGCCAAGAACGGTCTTCGTGCCGGCGACATGCTGAACCGGCAGTTCACCGCCCCGCGGCCAAACCACACCTGGGTGACCGATTTCACCTATGTCGCCACCTGGGCAGGGTTCGTCTATGTCGCGTTCGCCATCGATTTATTCTCTCGAGCGATCGTGGGTTGGCAGGCCTCGATGGTGAAAGACACCAGCTTCGTGGAGGCATGCCTGCGAATGGCGTTGTGGCGTCGCGACCACACCGGCCGTCCGATCGAGCCAGGAATGATTCATCACAGCGACGCCGGATCCCAATACACATCCATCCGCTTCACCGAGACCGTCGCACTCGAAGGCCTGACCGCATCGATCGGATCCGTCGGCGACGCATACGACAACGCAGCCGCCGAGACGGTCATGGGGCTGTTCAAGAACGAAGCAATCAGTAAGAGCTCGCCCTTCCGCACCGGACCGCTGAAAGGCCTGCCAGAGGTCGAGGAGATCGTCTTCGACTGGGTCAGCTGGTACAACAACGACCGGCTCCACAGCTTCCTCGGCAACATCCCCCCCGAGGAATACGAGCGTAACTATTACGCTGATATAACCGGCCCGTCAGCCGACGAAGCCACCAACAAAACAGCGGCATGAAACCCGGGACGATTCAATGCTCCGAGGGATGCGATAACTAGGGCGTGTCTCCCAATAGGGTTGCCCAGGTGAGGCAGGCGTGGAGGACTGCGCCGGCACGGTAGGTGATGGCGAGTTTGTCGTAACGGGTCGCGATCCCGCGCCATTGCTTGACCAGTGCGAAGGAGCGTTCGACGACGTTGCGGTCTTTGTATGCGTCGGAGTTGAACGCGGGTGGCCTGCCGCCGGTGCTGCCTTTGCGTTTGCGGGAGGCGATCTGGTCGCTTTTCTCCGGGATCACGGCGGTGATCGCGCGAGCACTGAGCATGCGCCGGTTCACGCCGCTGGCGTAGGCCTTGTCAGCGGCAACCTGGTCCGGGCGGGTGCGTGGCCGGCCGCCGCCGATACGCGGCACCCGGATGTCGTCCAGAACCTGCTCGAGCATCGCACCATCGTTGCGCTGCCCGCCGGTGACGACGATCGCCAACGGAAGCCCGTTCCCGTCGACGGCATGATGGATCTTCGTGGTCAATCCACCGCGGGACCGGCCGACCCCGTGACCGGGCGGTTCACCTTCACTCAGTCGCAGATTCTTGTGATTCGATCGTGCCCCCTGTGTCCTGATCGGGGCGAGTCGTGTTCGTCGCATGCTGATGCGCGCGAGCGATCGTCCCGTCCACCGACACGTTCCCATCGATCAGCCCCACCGCGTCCGCACGGGCCAGCAGTGCGTGCAGCACCCGGTCCCACGTGCCATCGCCCGCGTAACGGCGGTGCCGTTTCCAGACCGTCTGCCACGGCCCGAACTCGCCCCGCGGCACATCCCGCCACGGCACCGAGGTGCGGAACCGGTAGATAATCCCGTCAACGATCTGACGGTCATCCCCGAACGGGTGACCCCGACTGCCCACGTTCGAGGGCAACAAAGGCCTGATCAGATCCCACTGCGAATCACTGAGCACACGAGACCGAGACACCGAAACAGAAGACACGACCAACAGTTTCGCGCGTTAACACCCCCCCATATGGGAGACACGCCCTAGTCGTCTCGGCGTTCCTGCTGCGGGGCCGCTACTGGGTGGGTTACCTAGTTGATTGTGATGGGGGTGCCGAGCGGTAGGAGGGTGGCGAGGGTGGTGATTTCGGTGTTGTTCATGCGGATGCATCCGTGGCTGGCGGCTTTGCCGATGCTGGAGGCTTCGTTGGTTCCGTGGAGGCCGATTTGTCCGAGGCCGCCGCCGAAGCTGCTGAGGACGTCGGAGTAGGCGGAGAGGCCGAATGCGTAGGGGCCGTATCCGGTGTTCGTGGGGCGCAGCAGCTCGGTGAGGTAAAAGTTTCCGTGGGGTGTGGGTGTGCCGCCGGTGCCGGTGGCGACGGTGAAAGTGCTGATCGGGGCGCTATTTTTGTACAGGACGAGGGTGTTGGTCTCGGTGGACACGACAAGTCGATAGATCAGTCGGTTCAGGGTGACAGTGGCAGCGCTGACCCATCCGGTTGACCCGTTCGGGCGTTGGGGAAGGTCGACCTTGATCCAGCCGGGCTGGGAGTCGACTACGAGGAAGGTGAGGGGCGCCCCGGTGGGTTGTGGGTTGGAGAAATTTCCTGTCGTTTTGCCGTCCGGGTGGTTGTAGATGGGCACAGTGCTGATACGTGCGGTCGCGGCGGTACCGACAGAGGGTGCGGGGGATTCGGTGGGTGTGCTTGTGTTTGGCCCAGTGGCGACCGGGTTGGGCGGTGTGGTGCTGGTGGTGGCGCAACCGGTGAGGAGCATGACGGCGAGCCCAAGGATGGTCGTTGTCACGGCGATGCGGGAGCGTCGCATGGGGTCTCCTGTCGAGTGGTTGTGCTGGGGTGGGCAGCGCTCGGGCCGGGAGTGGTCGCGTGTTGCGCGACAGTTCCCGGCCCGAGGTGTGGGCGGGTCAGCCGGTGAAGGTGGCGGCGCGGTTGACCGGGTTAGACACGGTCGCAACGGGCAGCGTTGCTGCCCCCGCCCCGGTCCCCGGGGTGGTGGTGATGCTGACGTTGACGCCGCAGGCGTTGATCATGGTGGCGTAGTCGGCCTTCAAGGTGGCGATGCTGGCGGTGAGTGCCGCGTTCGAGGCGAGGGTCTGGGCCGTGTTGAGGTCGTTGGCCAGGGTCACCTGCGCGGCGAGGATGGCGTTCGTGTTCAGTGCCACGTCCAGGTTGGTCTGCGCCGTGGTGACGGCGACCGTTGCCGTGTTCAAGGCGGTCTGGTCCGCGGCGACGTTCCCCGCAGCTGCGGTATCGGCGGTGAGGTTGGCCTGTGCGGTGTCGCGGGCCGTGGTCGCTGCGGTGACCGCGGCGGTGTCGTTGGTGACGGCGAGCTGCGCTGTGGTGTTCGCCGTGGTCGCAGTGTTAACCGTGGCCTGGGCCGCATCGACCTGCGCTTGAGTGCCAGTTCCCGCAGCCAAAGCTGCTTGCGCGTTCGTCAGGTTGGTCTGCGCGGTCACCAGAGCGGCAGCATCGGCGTTCGCGGTGGCAGTGTCGGTGGTGAGTGTGGCCTGGTCCGCTGTCAGGGTGGCGTTCGCGGTAGCCAGAGCTGCAGTGTCAGCAGGCACGCGGGCGCCGGCTGCCGTATCTGCGTTCAGGGTCGCTTGAGCCGCGTTTTGGGCGGTGATGGCCGCGGCGAGGTTCGCCCGTGCCGTTGCGACCGTCGCCGGGTTCACCGCGTTGACGAGCACGTCCAGGTTCGCCTGCGCGGTGAGCACATTTGCCAAAGCTGTTTGCAACTGCGCGGGGGTCGCCTGGTTGTTACCAAGAGCGGTGACGTCAGCCGTGAACGTCGCCTGCGCGGTCGAGCAGCTCGCCGTGGCGGCGTTGGCCGGAGCGACGGCGACGAACGCGCTGCCAGCGATAAGGGCGGACGTGGAAGCGATAGCGGCGAAGCGGACGCGGGTGCGGTGTTGCATGGGATGTCCAATTGTTGAAGGAATAGTTGAGGCACGAAGAACTCAAGGATCCCCTACCTCCTCGTCACACTAGACCTGCCGGGGAGTCTTGGCGCCCCCACAAAAGGGGGGCTATACCGCAGGTGGCGGTGTTGTGGAAACTTCGACCGCGACATCAGGCGCAGCCTGGAATGCCACATCGCTAACAAGATCTTCCACACCACTTGGCGGCACTTCGAACCGGTGACACCGACGCAGCCATGATCCTGTGACCTGGAACAGGACGGCGGCCAGGTGCGTGGTTATCCAGTCCAGAGTTGTTCTTGGGCTTGTTGGGCAAGGATGCGGAGAATCGCGGCGTCTTCACTGGTGAATAGGCGCGGTTTTGTGTCCATGATCCACAGGGCTCCGACGCGGAAACCGTCAGGTGATTCGATTGGGTAGCCGGCGTAAAACCGGATTCCCGGCGGCCCGGTCACCGAAGGGTTGTCGGCGAAGAGCGGGTCGGCGCGGGTGTCTTGGACGACGAAGCGCTCGTCGTGGCGGATCGTGAGGTCGCAGAAAGCGTCGGACCGTGGGATTGTGGCGTGAGCGATGCAGGTGGCGGCGACGGTGACCTGGGTGACGGAGCCGATCAGAGTGATCGCTGCGGCCGCCGTGCCGAACATGGTTCTTACACTCTCGGTCAACCTGTTCAGGGCGGCGTCGCCCGTCGGATGGGCGAGGATCCGCAGGTGGGCTGCGTCTTGGCGGGCCGCCTCCTCGGGGACGTGGTCTCGCGAGCCGCCGCGGGGTATTGGGGCGTCCAGTTCGAGCGATATTCGTGGCGCCAACTCCTTGGCCCACCGTTGATACGCATGAGAACCCTCCGCCTGACGGGCACCTTCGGTCAATGGTACGAACACCACGTTGGGTCTTCCGGCGATCACCGCTTGCGTCGCCGAATTCAGCCGGTGCACGTGACGGTCCACCATGCGGCCCAGAACCCTCGGAAAGTGGGGGTTTTGTTGGAAAAGCGGGACGGAGAGGATAAACGTTTTCGTCTCACCGGCGGTGTCGGCCTCGATGAGGTCAAGGAGCGCGGACAGCGTCCGCTCCCACCCGCTGACGGGCTTCAACGCCAGCACGTCATTCGCGCCGAGGGACAACACGATCGCGTCAAACCGGCGGAGTTTCATGATCTTCATCGCCTGAAAAACATCCGGAAATCATCATCTGCGGTGCGACGAGGACGTCGACGTCGGTGGCCCGGCCTGTCAAGCGGGTCAACGCGCGCGCCAGGAAACCGGGCAGCCCGAGGTCGTGGGTGAGGACCCCCCGTCCAGCGGAGACCCCGTCCCCCGTCAGAAGGATCCGGTCCGGGTCGGTACCCGGTGCGTGAGCGTGGGGGGGAGTCATCAGCGATGGGTGACCGCCACCACGAATACCGACTGCTTCGCAGCCACGCGCCGATCACGGGCCGAAGGAACGGGTGAAGGAGAAAATCTGCCGTCATCGTGTCACTGCCCCGACCCACGCATTCTCACGCCGTCTCACACATCGACCGGGCCCAGCCAGCCCACCCGTGCCAAGATAGCCCCTGCCCTAGCATTGGTGTCGACCGCCGCAGCGACCGGGAACGTGTGAGCTCAGGCACGTCGGCGGCGACCGGAAACCATCAGTGCCGTTCCGCCCAGCAGCAACGCCGCGGCACCCGTGAGTGCAAGGGTGGGGTCGTTGCCCGTGGACGCGAGTGTTTCAGCTCCCGTGCCGCTTGACCCCACGCGGGGCGTGGGAACCGGTGTCGCGGCAGGCGCGGTGGGTGTTATCACCGTCGTGTAGACCACAGACGTGTTCGGCGTCACCCCGTTCGAGGCGGTGATCGTGAAGGTCGAGGACTGGGGCATCGTCGGTGTGCCCGTCATCGCGCCCGTCGTCGCGTTCAGGACTAATCCTGCAGGAAGAGTCCCCAATGTCACAGCGAAAGTTGGTGCGGGGCTGCCGGTAGCTGTCACCGTGAACGAATATGGTGTCCCCACCATACCGTTCGCCGGCGTTCCGGAGGTGATCACCGGGCTTGTCGATACCGGGGGGCAGCCCGCCGGGACCGTGATCGTGTTCGTGTCAAGAGTCACCGCTCCTGTGTTCGCCAGCAGGCGCCCCACCACCGTCGCACCAGTCGTGGCCGTGATCGAATCCTTCGCCAGGACCGTGCCCTGGAACTGCGCAGCCGTGCCCACAGTGGCGGAGGAACCTACCTCCCAAAACACGTTGCACGCAGTCGCGCCCCCGGTGATCGTGATCCGTGTCCCCGAACCGATTGTCAAAGTGCTGGCTGCCTGGAACACCCACACTGACGTCGCATTCCCGGCCAACGTCAACGCGCCTGTATCAGCCAACTTCAACGCGCCGCCCGCATACACCCCTGGCGTCAACGACAAGCCGTTCAACTCCGCCAAACCTGACGTCGTCGGCGTGAGACCGGCTGCCGCGTTAAAGGCGGTCGTCATATCGGCTTGCGCCTGCCTGGCAGCGGCATCCGTCTGATGCAACGTGCCCGTGAAGGAGCCATTGGGGGCGCCAGTGAAACCGGCCATGCTCGTCCCGGGAGAGAGCCCAACGTCCCCGTCCACTACCGTCGGACCGGTATTCGTCACCGTGCTCGCCCCGAGCACCCCATAGGTGCTAGCGGTACCCAAGTTCACGGGGCCCGCTAGCGCCATTGCACCCTCGGCGGCGCCGGCCCCGAGCACGACCACAGAGGCGCACACCACCCCCACGCCCGAAAGCACCCAAAAACGTGAAATCGATCTACGACTGATCATCAGCAACCCCGTCCGACTAGGCGGACCAACCCGTCGACACCCCGCATCGACACAATCCCCGCAGACGATGTCTACCACGCCGGCCCGCAAACACCTACGAAAGGGTCTCCTGTCGGTTTGGTTGACTCTGTGTCACCAACTTCGTGATCACTGGCGTGATGCGTCAGAGAATGCCTTCTTCCTCCTGACGCCGACCGAGCAGTGGACACTCTTCACGTACTTCGCTCCGAATGAGAAGCTCACCGATAAAGAGCTCATCATGCACCGTGAGGACATCTCCTCCTTCGATCCTTCACTTCCACAGCGCGCCGGCCGAGCCCTGTCTAAGCTCCGGGCCGCAAGCAAACGGCTCGAGGAATATCGAGAGCAGGTGAACGTCATGCCTCGTGCTAGGAACGCAAAGAACGCAAAGAACGCAAAGAACGCAAAGAACGCAAAGAACGCAAAGAACGCAAAGAAGCGAATCTACATATTCAGCGAAGTTCATCCGGTAATGGATCCGGCAAAGATGGTGCAGATTCTGTTGAACTTCAAACGCCGAGACGACTAGTAGTACTTGGTTGGGTTGGTCCGGCGCGTTGTTGGCAGTAGGGGCAGTGTCCGAGGATCTGGATGACCGCGATCTGGAGTTCGCGGAGGATTCCGTGGAAGCTCAGGCTGCCCCGGCTGCTTTTGGGTCGGCGGCCAGACGCAGGCTGGTGACGAAGAGTTGGGCGGCGGTGACGAGGGTGACGTGGTGGTGCCAGCCGAGCCAGGTGCGGCCTTCGAAGTGGGCCAGGCCGAGGCCTTGTTTCCGTTCGCGGTAGTCGTGCTCGATTCGCCAGCGGATCTTCGCGAGCCGGACTAACTCGGCCAGTGAGGTGTTCTCCGGGAGGGTGGAGAGCCAGTAGTCGGTGGGCTCGGTCGCGTTCTGGGGCCATTCGGCGATCAGCCAGCACGCGGGCAGCGTCCCGTTTGGCTGGCGAGGGATGTTCCGGTTCGCGGGCCGCACCCGGACGGCAGTGAACCGGCTCGACATGGCGGCCTGCGGGTTACCGGGACTGGTGCGGGTGCCGTGCCGCCAGATGAGGTCGGTGAGGGCGCCTTCGCCGAGGCTTGTGATGAGTTCTTTGACCTGGACGGGTGCCTGCTGGTAGCGGATTGTGCGCGGCCTGGGTCCACGCCCGGTGTAGTCCATCAGCTCGGTCAGCGACAGCCGGAAATCGGTGATCTCGCCATAGCCGGCGTCGGCGCAGATCAGCGGCGGCCGGTGACTCCAGACGGCGAGCTCGTCGAGCATTTCCAGCGCGAGTTCCCACTTCGTGCGGTGCCGCACGCTGTCGGGAATCTGAGTCTTGCGGCGGCGCGCCGCGATGGCGTCGGCCTGTTCATTGGTCTCGGCGCAGGTATCGTCCCAGGATTCCGGCACGAACAGCCGCCAGTCCAGCGGGCATGAGGCGTCGTCGGTGACCGCGTGGACAGATACTCCGATCTGGCAGTTGCCGATCTTGCCCAGAGTGCCAGAATACTGGCGGGCCACGCACGGGGAGGCGGTGCCGTCCTTCTTGAATCCGGTGTCATCGATCACCCACGCTTCAGGCCCGATCACACCGATCGCCTTGCGGGCCAGGACCCGCCGCACCGGTTCGACCGGCCACGGCGACGAGGACACGAACTGCTGCAACTGCTGGTAATCGACGCCGAGTCGGTCGCCCATCGGCTGCATCGACTTCCGGCAGCCCTCCAACATCAAGCCTTGCAGATACAGGCCGCCCTTGCCGCGTTGGTCCTTCCGCGGCAACGACGCGAACACCTCATCAACAAACTCGTCGAGCTCGGCGCGAATCTGAGTCAATTCACCAGAATCCATGCCAAAAAATTAACAGGATCCATCCAGAATTAAAAGCCCACACACCGACCTAACCAAGTACCACTAGTTACTGCATTCCGTGGAGGATCAATTCTTTACGAACCGTGTTGTAGGAGAACCCAAGTTCCGCAGCGATCTTCTGCACCGACGTTCCTTGCTTCCGAAGTCCAACCGCTTGCTCGATTTGCTCGCAAGTCATGCTAAACGGCCGACGCGATATGCCCATTCGGTTGAGTCGGTGGTGCACAGTGCCGGGAGTCGTGCCGAGTTCAGTCGTACATGGTCAAGCCGGCGATAGCCGAGCGTGCCCGCGGTTTGGCCGACGTAATAGGCAACATTTGTGCTGGGATCAACGAGGGCATAGATCCGGTAGGACTTGCGCTCGTTGGACGACAATGGCATCTGAGATTCCGATACTCGAAAGACGATCCGTCCATCGAGCGCAACCGTCAACACGGCACTCCCGCTGGCCCGACAACGGCTGTGGCATTCTTACTCTTCCTCAGACATCCGACAATCGATCATTGAGCGAGCCGTCGCCGGGGGAACGCAAGTTAGTCGTCAGAGTCCCAAGAACCAGAACTGACTGCGTTGTTCGCGAAATATTGCAGCGTCATCACCGCGGACGCCCGCGCGGCCCATCGACCCGGCGGCCCGCTGTCCGTTTGGTAAGCAGGCCCGCTTCAGTGATTCGTGTAGCGACTCGAAGGGGATAAACGTAGAGATCGATCCGCGGCTCGAGGCTCTAATTCACTCCGAGGCTTTCACCCATATCAAACCGCACTACCCGGCTTTCCGTGATGAGGGCGGTAATCAATTCCACGGGGGTGACATCGAATGCAGGGTTCATGGTTTCGACGCCTTCGGGCGTTGTACGCCTATCGGAAAATGATGTTATCTCTGAAGAACCTCGATCTTCGATTTCAATTTCCTCCCCGGTCGCGGTGCTCATATCCACGGTGGATTCGGGGGCAACGACAATGAATGGAATGGCTAGGCGCGCCGCCGCAGAGGCCAGTGAATAGCTTCCGATCTTGTTGGCGGTATCTCCGTTCGCTGCAATCCGGTCAGCCCCGATAAGAACGATGTTCGCCGCACCCCGACTGAGAAGAAATGGCCCAGCCGAGTCCACTATGAGGTGGAAGGGAATGTCAAGCTGTTTCAACTCCCAAGCAGTGAGTCGCGCGCCCTGAAGTAATGGTCTCGTCTCCAATGTCAGGACCGTCCCAAGCGCACCATCGTCGAACAGTGATCGAACTACGCTCAAGGCCGTGCCGTACTCGACGGCCGCTAGACCGCCTGTGTTGCAGATTGTCATGACGTTAACCGGACCCTGGATAAGATCCTGGATGAAATCACTTCCACGAGCCCCCATAGCGAGGCTGTTGGCCAGTTCGGCGTCTCGGATCTCGAGAGCTGTTCGTAGCACAGCTTCGGGACCATGAGGAATCTCGCGGAGGGCCCGTTCGACCCCCCAGGACAGGTTTACGGCGGTTGGCCTGGCTTCGAGGAGCGATTTCGCCGCCGATCGGATTAGCTCTTCGTCGCTTGTATATCGCGAGTCGGCTGCAATTAGGGCGACTCCCATCGCCCCAGCGACGCCGAGTGCAGGCGCGCCTCTCACAGCAAGTCTTTGAATCGCCGATATCAGCTCGATATGGCTCTCTAGTCGGAGCATCGAGAGTTTGTCAGGAAGCGCGGTTTGATCGATGATCTCAATCGCACCATCAATCCAGTCAATTGTTCGCATTTATATCCCGGTTGTCGTATGACTAATTGAGCGTAAACGAAAGAATAACCTTCCCCTGGCCCGCGAAACTCGCTGTTGCCCAAGGCGAACCGCCGAGAACGCTGTGCCAACAGGAAGGGTTTCCAAAGTTTTTCGGCCGAAGAACCTTGCATTAATCATTCCATAAGCCATGCTTGTCAGACAACAGGTACCTGCGCGCCGATCGACATCAGGAAAAAAATATGCTGAACCGCTGGCTTCACGACACTCAACCGTTCGCCAGTTCGCTTGACGAACTTACCTACGTCTCTCGGCTGCTCGGATCGGATCCGGCCCTTGTACTTCACGGGGGTGGAAACACGTCGATTAAAGATCACATCATTGACATCACAGGCGAACTAGTAGATGTGCTTTATGTCAAAGGGAGCGGGTCAGATCTTGCCACAATCGAAAACTCGGGTTTCACGCCGCTGAGGCAGTCTCGGCTCGCGCAATTGCTTCGCGTGGGACAAATGAGCGACAGCGAAATGATGAACGAACTCCGACAATCCAGGCTCGATGCGGCGGCACCAGACCCCTCTGTGGAGTCCCTACTGCATGCTCTGATCCCAGCACGCGTTGTGCTCCACTCGCACGCCGATGCATTGCTAGCTGTCATGAATCAGACCGACGGAAGAGCCCGCGTCGAGGAACTCTATGGGGATCGAGTACTAGTGCTTCCATACGTAATGCCTGGATTCGACCTAGCTCATCTTGCTGCTGAACTTTGGCCAAAGTTGGTGACGTCTCGCACCGAAGGCGTAGTCCTACTGCATCACGGTTTATTCACATTTGGCGTGAATGCCGAAGGGACCTACGTTCGTCACATCGAACTTATCGGAATGGCCGAGGAATATGCGGCCTTCCCTGTGGGAAAGGACCCAAATGACCCTAACCAACCGGGGACTCCGCTGGAGCTGGCGAAATTTCGCCTCGATGCGAGCGTCATCGCAGGTCGCGCGCTGATCGCAGCCCAGAGTCCCTCCTCGCGTTCGCGACTTTTCGCTGCTTCGCAGGATGTATCGAGTAAGGCGATGCTTGGACCGGCCACGCCCGACCATGTCCTTCGCACGAAGCGACTGCCGATGATAGGTCGCGATCTAGAGAAATATGCGCGGGATTATGGCGAGTACTTTGAGCAGAATCGCTATCGACGCGGATCGAAGATCGAGCAACTAGATGCAGCGCCCCGGGTAGTGCTCGATGCAGAGTGGGGTCTCATCACTTTTGGCGATTCGGCTGGGGACGCCAAAATTACCGCCGATCTCTATCTACACACCATTGACATCATTGACGCGGCCGAGAGGCAATCCGGCTATCGTGCTCTTCCTGCAGGTGACGTCTTCGACGTCGAATATTGGGAGCTTGAACAGGCCAAATTACGTCGGGGAGCATCGCGCAAGCGGTTTCAAGGTGAGGTCGCGGTCGTGACAGGCGCCGCTTCCGGGATTGGGCGTGCTTGCGCCGAGATCCTGCTGGAGCAAGGAGCTGCCGTAATTGGCCTCGATTTGAGCCCGACGATAGTCGACTGCTTCGCTAACGATGCATGGCTTGGCGTTCAAACCGACGTCTCTGACGTCGATCAACTTCGCAGTTCGATCAGCCAAGCTGTTCGCCGGTTCGGTGGGATCGATATTCTGGTGCCTGCGGCAGGTGTGTTCGGTGCAAGCGCGCCCATAGCTTCACTCGACGAATCGGTATGGCTGCAGAGCTTCAATGTGAACGTCAGCGCAGTGGCAAGGCTTTTCACAATAGTGCATCCCTATCTTGCCCTCGCACCCAATGGTGGACGAGTCGTATTGATAGCCAGTAAGAACATCACGGCCCCCGGCCCGGGAGCTTCGGCTTACTCCGCCAGTAAAGCGGCTGCCGCTCAACTCGCCCGAGTAGCGGCCCTGGAATGGGCGCCCGATGGGATTCGCGTCAACCTTGTGCACCCTGACGCTGTATTTGATACAGGGCTTTGGACACCCGCACTTCTCGAGGAGCGTGCTGCAAATTATGGAATGACAGTAGACAGCTACAAGCGCCGCAATCTCCTTCACCTCGAAATCACAAGCCTCGACGTTGGACGGGCCGTCGCGGAGCTGTGCTCGAATACCTTCCGTGCAACGACTGGGGCGAATATACCGATCGACGGTGGCAATCAGCGCGTGGTCTAGCCAGGTGAAATGAGAAGGAACCCGCCCGCTGCGAGCCTTACTCCATTTCGACCCTAGCAACCGGTAGAGACTGGTTGAACCCGTGACGACCACTTCCAATCCCGCGATTAAACATGAGTTCGAGAAAGGGTCAGCAATTCAATGTCTACCCAGTACCGGGCCCTCGATGGAGAGAGCGTATGTGAATACGTGCGTCGGTGGCGACCCGAGTTTGAGCCGGATTGTTCCGAGGAAATCGGTGACGGGAACCTGAATTTGGTGTTCCGGGTTCACGGGCGTGCGAACCAGCAGCCGTCAAGCATAATCGTAAAGCAGGCTGTCCCTTATCTCCGGGCAGCAGGCGAAGGCTGGCCACTCACTCTCGACCGCAGCCGAATTGAAGCCGAAGCGCTCGAATTGCACGGACGTCTTGCTCCTGGGCTTACTCCCGTGGTGCGTCTTCGCGATGAATCGATGCACTTGCTGATACTGGAAGATCTGGTGGGGCACACCGTATGGCGGACCTCGCTTGTTGGAGGGAAGCACGTTGCAGGGATAGCCGCCGGTATTGGACGATACTGTGCCCGGACCCTGCTCGGCACGAGCCACATCCTGATGCCGTCTGCCGAACGCAAGGCGCTTTCGATGCGCTTCGTGAATCCAGATCTGTGCGCCATTAGCGAAGACCTCGTCTTTACCGCCCCTTACATCGACGCTGAGTCGAACATTCTCGATGAGGCGGCGATTCCCATCGCTGAGCAGCTTCGACGGGACCGCACGCTCCAACAGAAGGCAAGCTACTTGCGGTTTCTTTTCAAGACACGCGCCGAGGCCGTCATCCACGGGGACCTTCATACAGGGTCAATTATGGTGGCCGAGGACGATCCTCGAGTTATGGATCCGGAATTCGCCTTCTTTGGACCAATGGGTTACGACATCGGCAATCTATTCGCAAATCTTGCTTTTGCTCGCCTCAGACATGAACTACTCGGAAACGATTTCTTTGTCGCCCAAGTCGATGAGTATGCGAGCGAGTTTTGGTCCACCTTTGTCGAAGAAGTGCGAAGCCTTTGGCCGGCGACCGAGCCATGGCGTGAATCTTTCTTGGTCTCGCTTGTCCAGGATTCAGCTGACTTTGCCGCGATGGAGATGATACGGCGCATGGTGGGACTCGCACATGTAAACGATATTGACACATTGCCACTCAACGAACGGTTTGTGGCACGTCAGCGCGTTCTTGACAGTGCGCGGCTACTCACGCTCGGGCTTCCAGTTGGCAGCGCCGAGGACCTTTGGCTTCGCGCAACACGGAAGGACGCTTTGTAAAAAGACAACACCATTGATTTAACGGGGCGGCCAGCACTTGCTTTCTTGCTTCTTTTCTTACCTATCGACTGTCGGAGGTCGCAGAATGAAAAAGGGCGGAATCTTAAACGCCGGGTTGAACAGCGCGATCAGTCGACTTGGTCATGGGGACATCGTTATCGTCGCCGACTGCGGGCTCCCGATACCTCGGGGGGTAACGGTGGTGGACCTGGCGCTTGTGCACGGTGTCCCCCGCTTCGAGCAGGTGCTCGACGCTTTACTTGGAGAAGTGGTGTTTGAGGCTTGCGTCGCAGCCACTGAGATCAGGGGAACAGAAGCTGAGAGCTGGCTGTCAGCACGATTTGGCGAAATTCAGTTCATCAGCCATGCCGATCTCAAGCAAATGGCTACCAGTGCCCGCGTGTTTATTCGGACAGGCGAGGCGACGGCGTATGCCAACGCCGCGCTGACCTGCGGCGTGCCATTCTGACTCAGCTGATGAGCATCGCTCCAGAACCGGGTCGATTCTTACAAAGAGGTCCCAGCGTGCAGTGTTCATCGGACTCGACTTGCATTTCGAGCATGACGTCAAATGGGCGATTGGGAATCTCAGTGTTTTGGTGAATTACAAAGTGCCGACGTTGGGTCGATTCTTTCGCGGTAGTCCTTATTCGTTTCGAATATCACAAATAGGTGCAGTTGTATGACATCATTTTATCGGAAAGCAAAGTATCTAGCTCATCCGATCCTGCCTATCCGGCAGAAGGACAATCGTTGTACGACAACAAGCGACATCTAATAGGAGAGACATTCATGGCGAACGCTACATTTATAGGACTCGGGACGATGGGCAGCGGGATGGCAGCCAATCTGTTAAAAAGCGGTCATTCGGTTACCTTTTGGAACCGTACTCAGAGCGCGGGCGCTGACCTTGAGAGATCGGGAGCGAAACGTGCGTCATCTATCGCCGAAGCGGTTCAAGGGGCCGAATTTGTGCTCTACTGCCTTTCTAATGACGAAGCTGTCAAAGCAGTGGTGTTCGGCGCAGACGGAATCGCAGCGAACGCTTCTTCGGACACCATCGTGATCGACCTCTCTACGATCGACACGAATACGAGTGCAGACGAAGCGGCAGAGTACTCTCGCCTCGGCATTCGCTTCCTCGACGCACCAGTCTTCGGAACACGTGGCGAGGCTGCCAGCGGAGGCTTGTGGATCGTCATCGGCGGTGATGAGGAGGTCTTTGAGTCCGCGCGTGTAGTTCTCGAGCCTCTCAGCGAAACCCTGCACTACATGGGTAAGGCTGGAAGCGGCGTGCGAATGAAATTGGTTGGGAATCTCTTGGTGGCGGCGCAGCTGGAGTCACTCGGCGAAGCACTCTCGCTCGCTAAGAAAGCTGGCCTTCGCTTGTCAGACGTACTTGGTGTCATTCATGTTGCCGATTTCCGCTCGCCCATTTACGACGGCGTGGGCGCCAATGTTCTTGCAGGGGACTATAGCCCAGACTTCGCGTTGGATCTCATGCTTAAAGATGCGAACCTCATTCGTGATTTTGCCGATCGCGTGGGTGTCCGGATTCCGGCAGCAAGCGCTACCCGTAATGTCATCCAACGCGCCGTGGAGGCCGGCTACGCCAGCGAGAATGCGTCTGCCTTCATCAAAGTGATCGCCGAGGACGCTGGCGTGGATCTTCGGGAATAATTTTGGCCGTGCAGGGCCGTTCCGTTCTGTGATTACGCTCGTCGAATGAGCGTGAAGGCGTAACGGCCCTCAATGAAGTAGGCGCGTGTGTACATCACCAATCGGTCGTTTTGGTCATACTGAAGTTGGTCGAGCAGGACATACAAACGGCGCTTATCAGCATCCGGTCCCCAGCCAACATGGCTCGATTCGATTGCGTGGATCTCTGCCACGCTCCATGTGGCGTGGACGCCCAGTTTTGTTTCAAAGTAGTGAAAGACTGAGCCCTGAAGTTCTGAGCTTTCGAAGTCTTGTGGGAACACATGCATTGGTATGAGATCGTAGGTGTATGCGACTGTCTCCCCGTCAGCGGTAACTTGGCGCCGAAGTTCCAACACATCTGTGTTACTTGGGAGGGACATTTTCTCCGCTTCGTCCAGCGTGACGGGGCGAATCGTACGTCTGCCATAAATCATGCCCGGTAACTTGCCGGATTCTCTAACTGAATCGGTGATCGAGGCGAGTCTCTCGATACCTGAGCGAATTTTCGGTCGCGACACGACAAAAGTACCGATTCCATGTTGGGTCCGGACTAGCCCCAGTACCTCGAGCTCCTTCAGCGCTGTCCGCACGGTTGGCCGGGATACGCCGTAGGTCTCCCCGAGCGCTGCCTCGGTAGGGAGTTTATCTCCCGGCTGCCACTCGCCTGCACGAATCACCGACTTGATCGACGCAGCAATTCCACCGGAAAGTCCTGGCTTTTTACCCGGCATATCTTCTCCTTGACATTTCAGACGTTGTCATACAACATAGTGCGAGTGCGGGACCGGTCCTTTTGATTCCGAGATAATAGCTGGCCAGCGGCGGTCGGATATCTGACAACCAGGATGTTCAAAGGGGCAATTAGCAGCATATAGATGCACTTTATGCGAAGAGGTTCGAGTTGTAAGGGCTAACACGCATGCACCTTTCACCAAGAAAGTTCAAAGGAGAATTAAATGCAGTTTCACAAGTGGAGCCGACCTCTAATCAAGGGTGGCATTTCTGCGGTCGCTGTCGTATTGGCGCTTTCAGGTTGCGCCTCGGTGTCAGGCACTGGCACTGGGTCCAGTGCCAAGCCCAATCATCAGATTGTCATCGGTTACGCCGGTCCAACTCTGACCAACGCGTTTTTTGTCGGCCTCAATCAAGGCATTTCCGAGGGGACAAAAAAGCTTGGCTATAAGCTCATTTCCACGAACGCAAACGGCGACGCCAGCCAGCAGTTCAATGATGCGACGAACCTGCTCAGCCGGGGAATCGATGTTCTCATCCTTAGCCCGATCGACGCGAAGGCCATCACGCCTGCCGTGAAGCAAGCCAACGCTGCGAAGATCCCAGTATTTACGCTGGACCGTGGAAGTGACGGAGGGACCATCACGTCCTTCGTTGCCAGTGATAACGTCGCGGCCGGGAAAACAGCGGCCGATTGGATTGCCAAGACGCTGACTGCAAAAAACGGCTCTGCGAAAGGTAACGTCGTCAACCTCGTGGGGCTGGTTGGAACAACTGCTGCTACGGATCGTGACAAAGGCTTCAAAGAAGGCCTTAAAGCTTATCCAGGAATCAAGATCGTTGCTGAGCAAGAAGGTGGTTTCGACCAAGAAAAATCGTTGAACGCCATGACGAACATCCTTCAGGCAAACTCTCAAATTGATGCTGTCTTCGGCGCAAACGATGACAACACCGTCGGAGCGGAGCGCGCAATTGATGGTGCGAATCGCTTCAAGCCAATTGGTGACCCTGGCCACATCGCGATCATCGGAATCGACGGCACGGCGCAGGCTCTGAGCGCAATTCGCGCAGGTAAGCAGGACGCCACCATCTCACAAAACCCAATCAAGATGGCAGAAAAGTCGCTGACTTTCGTCTCCGAGTACGTTGCGGGGAAAACTGTCCCGGCGACCTACGCCTGGCCAACCTTCTTGCTCGACTCCAAGAACATCGACGGCCCAGAGGCGAAGGCCTACGGCCTTTGGTCTGCTGAAATCAAGTAGTAAGAGTGAACTCGAGCGAGGCACTGTGATGGTGGCACCAGTTTGCGCAGGTTGAACTGGTGCCACCTCAATATTTGCAAAGGAACGCTTATGAATTCGGGGCAAGTTATGGCTGTTGAAGGTGATGTGCTGCTCGAGATGCGTGGGATCGAAAAATCCTTTCCCGGCGTTAAAGCTTTACGTGGGGTCGACCTTCAAGTTCCTGCCGGCCACGTGCTCGGGCTGGTCGGAGAAAATGGTGCCGGCAAATCGACGTTGATGAAAGTTCTATCTGGAGCCTATGACGCCGATAAAGGGGTGATTTTAGTAGAAGGGAAAGAGCTGCCAGCCGGCACCAGCGCAGCGATTAGTGCTGGCATCGCGGTGATCTACCAAGAATTGAGCTTGGTGAACGACATGAGCGTTATGGAGAACCTTTTTCTCGGTCGAGTTCCCTCGAAGGCTGGATTCCTACGGCGCGGGCTCGCTCGAGACCGAGCGCGTGAAGCTCTTTCGGAGGTGGGGCTGGCTGCAGTCGACCCAGACACTCGCGTAGGTGACTTGCCGCTGAATAAACGTCAGCTCGTCGAGTTAGCAAAGGCTCTCGTCAGGGATGCCCGGATTCTTGTCATGGATGAACCCACGGCCGCCTTACAAAGCCAGGACGTGGAAAACCTCTACAAAGTTGTCAAGGCTCTCAAGAAGCGCAATCTGGCCATTGTTCTGATCTCACACCACCTTGAAGAGGTGTTCGAACTTGCAGATTCTGCAGTGGTCATGCGGGATGGTTCCGCGGTCGCGTCGCGTCCAATCGCGGATTGGGATGAGGCCGCGATGGTGAGGGCAATGGTAGATCGAGATCTCGACGATTTCTTTCCATGGAAGGAACGGGAAATTGGTGAGATTGTCCTTGAGGTATCGGGCCTGGTCAGTGCCCCGCTTGTCCGGGATGCGAGCTTGGTAGTGCGGGCAGGAGAAATTGTCGGCGTCGGCGGCATCGCTGGGGCGGGACGTACTGACTTTTTGAAAGCAATTTCGGCCGCCGAATCATATTCAGCTGGTCAAGTACGAGTGGGAGGCAGCGCACGCAAATTGAAATCGCCTACTGACGCTCTCGCGAACGGTGTGATCTACGTGCCTGAAGACCGCAAACTGGAGGGCTTGGTTATGGAGGCATCGATAAGTGAAAACATCGCTCTATCTAACCTTCGACGAATTTCTCGGTGGGGGTTTGTAAACGCGGCCAAAAAGAAGGCTCTCGCCAACGCCGCCGTAAAGCGCTTCGGCGTAAGGACGACCAGTATCGGGCAGATGGCTGGGACGCTCTCAGGCGGCAATCAACAGAAAGTGATTTTGGGCCGAGCAACCGCCTCTCACCCTCGCATCATCCTGTTAGACGAGCCCACACGAGGCATTGATGTAGGCGCCAAGGCCGAGATTTATGGTCACATGATCACCATGGCCCGCGAAGGTGCAGCCATCGTCATGGTCTCAAGCGAGCTCCCTGAACTGCTGGGAATGAGCGACCGCGTCGTGGTCATGTTCCGCGGCCGTACGGTTGCTGATCTCCCGCGGGATCAGGCAACTTCAGAAATAGTTACGCACTGGGCCACAACGGGAATGGGATTGGAATCATGATTAGGACAACAGCGACCATTGATGAGTCGACCAAAACCACAAACGGGCGCAGGGCCTACTTAGCTACTCTCACGAGTGATCTAGGCCCACTGATTGCAGCACTAATCGCGATCTCAATAGTTCTCTCATTTTTGACTCCGAGCTTCTTGACTGCAAGCAATTTGACCAACGTAATTATCCAGACGTCAGTAATCGGTATCGCTGCTGTCGGTGGAACTTTCGTCATTATCACAGGAGGAATCGACCTATCGGTTGGGTCCGTCGTTGCACTTGCTGGGATGATCGCCGCACAGGTTATGACCGGGAAACCCGTAGATGCGGTGGCCGGTGGATTGATCGGCATCGCTGTGGCTCTCGCTGTGGGTTTGATCGTTGGAGCCGTCAACGGCGCGAGCGTCACATGGTTGCGTCTGGTCCCTTTCATCGTCACGCTCGCTACCCTCGCGTCGGTGCGGGGACTTACTCTCGCCGTGTCGGATGGAGTGACAAAGTATGGATTCCCAAAAAGTTTTGATTTCCTGGGCAGTGGCGCGATTGCCGGTATCCGTGTCCCAGTATTTGCGATGCTCTTGATGTTCGTCCTAGGGCATATCGTCCTTCGCCAGACAACCTTCGGCCACCAAGTGTTTGCAGTCGGCGGAAACCGCGAGGCGGCCCGCTTGGCTGGCATACCAGTGAAAAAAGTTTTGTTTCTCGTCTACGTTATTTCGGGCCTTTCTGCGGCCGTTGCCGGAGTGGTCCTGGCAGGTCGTCTTGACTCCGCTTTGCCCAGCGCCGCCAACGGGCTAGAGCTGCAGGTAATTGCGGGGATTGTCGTCGGCGGAACTTCCCTCGCGGGGGGCCGTGGATCAATCGTTGGAACGCTAGTTGGAGTCCTACTCATCGGCGTGATCAACAACGGCCTGACGCTTCTTGGTGTCAACCCGTTCTATACGCAGTTCATTCAAGGAGTTGTGATTTTTGCGGCCGTATTGCTGGATGCGCTGAGCCAGAGAAGACGCCGAGTTTAGCGGTGACACTCTGCGAACAGTTGTAGGCCAATTTTGGGCGAAAAGCACTTCGGATTTGCCCTCCCTTGGAATTATGAGGTTCAAATATCGATCGCAGCATTGCGGGTTGGACACATGAATTCGGGCGCGCGAGTGAAATCTGCGTTCGTCTAGAACGGGGCTTCATCCCAGAATCCGCTTCCGGACCGTCCGGAAGCCATTGGTAACGTGCCACTGAAAGGGCAACCGAACATGCAGAAAATCATTAATAATCCCGAATCATTCGTCGACGAAGTGCTCGATGGAATCCTGCTCGCTCACCCGAACAGTCTGAAGTCAGTGTCTTCAGACAACCGAGCGGTGGTTCGTGCTGACTATCCGATCGACTCCCGCGTGGGCATAGTGACAGGGGGCGGCTCGGGCCACTTGCCGCTCTTCTTAGGCTATGTAGGTAAGGGGCTGGCCAGCGGAGTGGCTGTAGGTAACGTATTCAGCTCACCGTCATCGGAACAGATCCTTGCCGCAACCAAGGGAGTTAGCGGCGGCGTCGGCGTGCTCTACCTCTACGGCAACTACGGCGGAGACGTATTCAATTTTGACCTTGCTGCCGATGAAGCTGAACTGGAGGGCATAGAGGTGCTAACAGTCATCGGGACCGACGACGTGCAATCCGCTCCTGCCGAGCGCAGCAAAGATAGACGCGGAGTTGCAGGGATCTTCTTCCTATACAAAATCGCAGGAGCCGCAGCAGAGCGCGGCGATGGGCTATCCGAAGTCGCTCGAATAGCAGCAAAGGCCAACGATCGAGTACGCACAATGGGCGTCGCGCTTTCGCCGACGATCTTGCCAGCAGCAGGGAAGCCCACCTTCACGCTTGACGAGGGCGAGATGGAAATAGGAACTGGCCTGCATGGTGAGCGGGGAGTTCACAAAGGACCCCTCGAATCCGCTGACGCAATCACCGACCGCCTAATCCAAGCGATTCTTGCCGACCTCAAATGTGCTCCCGGCTCAAGAGTGGCGGTCCTTGTAAACGGCTTGGGTGCCACTCCGCTCGAAGAGCTTTACGTCATGTACCGCCATGCAGCGAAGCTTCTTAAAGATCAGGACATCACCGTCCATCGCGCATACGTGGGAGAGTACGCCACGAGTCTTGAGATGGCGGGAGCCTCAATAAGCATTTTCGAACTCGACGACGAACTGGAGGCGCTACTCGATGCCGACGCGGCCAGCCCCTTCTTTGAACAGCACGGGGTTTGAATATGGACTCAAATACGTTCCGCGAAATCATCGGGTTAGTTTCTCAGCGTCAACCAGCCCATGAAGAGGAGCTACGAGACCTGGATGCTGCCCTGGGTGACGGTGACCTCGGAATCACAGTTTCGGCGGGTTCACGCGCTGTATGCGCTGCCCTAGAGCCGTTGACAGATGAAGCAACCTTCACTGCCATCCTGATCGCTTGTGGCAAGGCTTTCTCTGTAGCCAACCCCTCGACCTTTGCAGCACTCATCGGCGGTGGCCTTCTCGCCGCCGCGAAAAGTGCAGAAGGTAAGACCGAGCTCGGTCGCGCAGACATTCTCGAACTGGCGGATGCGCTTGCCGGTCGGATCGTCGCGCGCGGCAAGGCACAACTTGGTGACAAGACAATCCTTGATGCGCTTCTACCAAGTCTCGATACCTTCCGGAATTCATTGGATTCGCCAGAAGTTCTCAACGAGATGATCCTGATTGCACAATGCCAAATTGACGAGACCGCGAGTCTTCAATCGGCGCGCGGCCGTGCTTCTTGGGGGCAAGAACGCTCGATTGGGCACAAGGATCCGGGCGCGACCGCCTACTTACGGTTTCTCGAAGACCTCCTGATCGTGATTTCTCCTGGCACACAGCGACCAGACCTGTCTGATGTGGGCACCTAAATTCGATAAGTCTCGTTCGGTAATCGCGGGTTGGAAACTGAACAGTCGGAAGCACCGTTAGCGACATAGACCGCGACGACGGCAAAACTCATATCAAGGATTGAAAGGAAGAGCGTATGTCAGAAGTGAGCGACCATATTTCGACGGTCGAGGATCAAGAACGAGCAGTTGTATTCGTGTCCTTTGACAACGATGACGCTTGGCACCTTGGACAAAGATTTGTCTCCGTAGCTCAGGAACGTCGACTCCCGATTACCATCGACATTGCGCGAGGTGAGCAGTGTCTTTTCCATTGCGCCATGCCAGGAACCTCCGCCCACAATGACGTGTGGATTCAACGAAAGAAGAAAACAGTTCGCGAATTTGCGGCGAGTTCGTACCTCGTAGGACTTCGATACCCTATTACCGACGCACACACAATCGAGGACGCTCCCTGGATGAACTCACACGATTTCACTTCCAGTGGGGGCGGGTTTCCGATTGTAATTAAAGATTCCGGCATGCTCGGCACCGTGGCCGTATCGGGGCTGCGCCACGCTGACGACCATGCTCTTGTCTTGGAGGTCCTTCGAGAATTCATCTCCGGCTAAGAGAGTCTTAGAGATTGCGTCGATAGGTCACGGTTTGCGGGTGGGTCGTCCGATCCAGTGGTAGCGGGTCCATCCTTCTCGGATGAGTCTGCGGACGATGATGTTGGCGTTGGCGAGGGCGATGAGGGCGTCGATCACGACGGTGCGACGTTCGGTGCAGATGGCGAGTTTCTTGAACCCGCGGTTGTGCCAGGAGTTCGTGCGTTCGACCGGCCACCTGC
>NZ_JBEPTL010000007.1:0-153955 GCF_040549465.1 Glaciihabitans sp. UYNi722
GCCGCTCCCACTGGCGCCGACGACATCAACAAACAGCGAAACGCCACTACTACAAAACCCGCGGACACAGCCCATAAACGCGACTGCAGTACTAGCGGGGCGAGAATGCGACTGGCGTGAAGCTGTAGGCCCCGGGTTTTTGCAATGTCAGCTCGGTGAGCCTGCCGAAGACAGTGCGTTGACTTCGTCGGCACTGAGCGACAGGGCACCGGCGGCCGTGTTCTCCTCGAGGTGGGAGCGCTGGGAGGTGCCGGGGATTGGTACTATCATGTCGTCGAATGCCAGCAGCCACGCGATGGCAATCTGCCCCACCGTGGCGTTGTGGTCGCGCGCTATTTGGCCGATCGGTCCCGCACTCTCGTCGAGGCGACCCTGCGCGACCGGAGCCCAGGGGATGAAGGCGATGCCGTCTCGGGAGCACACGTCGAAGACGGCTTTCGCGCTGCGATCGACAACATTGAACCGGCTCTGCACCGAGGCGATTTTCACTATTCCCCGAGCCTCCTGCAGCTGTTCGGGTGTGATTTGAGACAGACCAATCGCGACGATCTTCCCCTCGTCCTGAAGGTTCTTCAACTCCCCGACCTGGTCCGCGAGCGGCACCTTCGGGTCGATCCGGTGAAGCTGGAACAGGTCGATCTGGTCTACGCCCAGCCTACGCATGCTCATCAACGCCTCTTGCCGAAGATACTCAGGCCGACCGACCGGAGGCCAAGCCGCCGGTCCGAGCTGCTTCGTACCCTCATTGGTGTCGATGACATCCGGGCCGTTGCGAGTCAGCCCGGCCTTGGTGGCGATCAGCAGATCGTCAGGGTAGGGATGGAGCGCGTCGCGCAGTATCTGCTCGCTAACATACGGCCCGTAGGAGTCGGCGGTGTCGATGAACTGCACGCCGAGATCAACGGCCCGCCGAACAGTAGCGATGCACTCGTCACGGTCGGCTGGCTCGCCCCAGATGCCGCGGCCGGTCAAGCGCATCGTGCCGAAGCCGAGACGGGCGACCTGCTTTCCCGCGATCTGAATAGTTCCGGTCTGATCACTGAGAGCGTTCATGATGGATCTCCTTCAAATGTGATGGTACTCGGCTGGCTCACGCAATGGAACAAACGAAAGGGCGACTCTGGGGCGCCGCTGCGTGTACGAGGTTAGCTCTCCGCATCGATTTCGCGGATCGAGGACCGCACATTGTTCGCCGTACTGATGGCACCCGAAAGATAAAATCCTTCACCGGGATGCCGCACATCGTCCGGGGCCTGCGGCTGAATCATCAGGACACTATTTGGCCGCCATCATCGCCGAGATCAGTCTGGCAAGCTACACGAGGTTTGTGTCATCAACGAATGTGGAAAAATGGCTCGATTTGCGGAAAATTTGAACCTCGAGATGGCTTCAATATTGGTCAAAAGTCATCCCCTAATAGGTTCAGTTTTAGCGCATTTCTTTCTTATCGCGCCGTCTACTCCTAAGCCTCGATCCACCGATGAATGCTTGGGTTGTGGCGCCTTACACCCGGCTTGAAGGTTGAATCTCTCATCGCTGGGATGGTCGCCGGGGCTGACTCGATCGATGACATGGGCTTGTTGCGTCACGGTGGGATGAGCAGGATCTTCTCAACCTGTTATGCGCCGTCGACGCTGGGGTCGTTTCTTCGCTCGTTCACTTTCGGGCACGTTCGCCAGCTCGACGCCGTCGCGTCCAGGTTCCTGGTGAACCTCGCCCAGCACGCACCGATCGTTCCCTCCGCAGCTGGCGGCATGGTGTTCGTGGACGTTGATGACACGATCATCGAAGTCCACGGTCATCAGAAACAGGGTGCCGGGTTCGGGTACTCCGGGGTTCGTGGCATCAACGCTCTCCTTGCGACGGCATCGACCGCCACGAGCGCACCGGTGATCATCGGACAACGATTCCGGAAAGGTGCCTCCGGATCTCCTCGGGGCGCCGCACGGATCGTCGCGGATGCGTTGAAGACCATCACGAGGCTCTCTAGCCTCTCCTCGCAGAAAGTGTTGCTGCGGGCGGACTCCGCGTATTACGGCTTCGTGACTGTGAACGCGGCACTGAAAGCAGGCGCTGACGTATCGATCACTGCCCGTCAGGACCCGGCCGTGAAACGCGCGATCGCCAGCATTCCCGACGAAGCCTGGACCACGATCAACTACACCGACGCGATCTTCGACGAGAGCACCAAAGCATGGATCTCTCGCGCCGAGGTAGCCGAGGTGTCCTTCACCGCGTTCAGCTCCCGAGCAAAGAAAGACCACACACCCGGCCGCCTCATGATGCGTCGTATCCCTGAGCTGAACCGGAAAGACTGACCTGTCCGAATGCGCCGTATGAGCACCGGGCTCACGATGACGAATACAGAGAGGAATGTGAAGCGGCTCGCGGCACCGTCAAACAGATGGTGCATGGGCCGCCCCGGGAACTGCGGCGCGTAGTACTGGCGAAATTAGGAGACTGTCGAGCGATAGATGTGTTTGACTTCTTGGAATTCGGCGAGTCCGCCTGGTCCGTTGAGGCGTCCGATGCCGCTCTTTTTGTAGCCGCCTTCTTCGAATTGGTCGAGAATCTGCGCCCACGAGTTGATCCAGACGGTACCGGCTTCGATGCCTTCTGCGACGCGTTGGGATCGCGCTCCATCTTTTGTCCACACCGACGCGGACAGGCCGTATTTTGTGGCGTTCGCCCGGTTGATGGCCTGATCCTCGGAGTCGAAGATCTCGAACGTCACGACGGGGCCGAAGACTTCTTCTTGGATAAGCGGGGAATGCAGATCGAAGACGTTGATGAGTGCGGGTCGGAAGAATGCACCGGCACCGTCGGTGAGCCCGCCCCGTAGTGCGACGGCGTCTTCGCCGAGGGCCGCGACGATCCCGTCGACTCGGGTCGCTGCGGCATGGTCGATAAGCGGTCCCAGTTGAGTGTCCGGATCGGTACCGGCGCCTACTCGTACTTTCGACAGCTCGTCCACAAGGCGGTGCTGCAGTTCGTCGGCGATACTGCGTTCGGCAAGTACCCGGCTGCCAGTCATGCAGAACTGCCCGGCGAACGTCGTGACCGCCGCCACCAGAACAGGCACGACTTCGTCCAGATTGGAGTCGGCGAACACGATCATTGGGGTCTTACCGCCCAGCTCGAGAGAGACCTTCTTGAGCTTTTCACCCGCCGCGATGGCGATGCGGGTCCCGACCGCGGTGCTTCCGGTGTAGCTGAGGACGGGAACGTCGTCGGAGGCGACGAGTTCCTTCGCTCCCGCATCGCCCGACTCGGTGAACATGTTGATCACGCCAGCTGGCAGCGACTCGACGCTTGCGAACGTTTCCGCCAAGAGAGCATTAGTCAACGCGGTTTGTGCGGGCATCTTGACCACGACCGTGCACCCTGCAGCCAAAGCGGGGGCGATGGAGCGAATCGCGAGGATTGCCGGGGAGTTCCAGGGCACGATGACCCCCGCCACACCCACGGCTTCTTTGAGAAGCATGGAGGTGGCTCCCGGGTAGACGTGGGCGGCTGACCCGGAGTCGGTCAGGGCCAATCCGGCGAAATATCGCAGCTTCGGGGCGGCGATGCTGAGTTCGAACTGCGCCTGCCCGAGGGGTTTGCCGTTTTCTAGAGAGATGGCTAGGGCGAGCTTCTTGAGGTTCGCCTCGATCGCCGCACCCAACTCCCAGAGCACCTTGGCACGCAACTCGCGATTCTCTGCCCAATCCAGGGTCGTGAACGCCGTGTCGGCCGCCGCGATGGCCAACTTCGCCACTGCCAGGTCAGCGTCGTAGAAGGTGCCGAGGACTTCGTCGGTTGCCGGGTTGAGTGAGTCTTTCGGTTCCGTGCCACCAACCCACTCGCCATTTATGAAATGGCGAGCTGTTTCAGTGGTGAAAGGGCTGTTGATGCTCATGCGTGCTCCTCGTCTGTGGTGAAGCGGGCCGGGTCGTCGTAGACGACCACCGGTTTGACTGTTGTTCCGTTTTCCGAGTCGAGGAACGCGGCGTTGATGTCCGTGAAGGAGTACGTCTTGATCAGTCGGTCGAAGGGGAACTTTCCCAGCTTCCACAAGTCGATGAGGGCCGGGATGAACACCTGCGGCACGGAGCTTCCTTGGATGATGGTTTTGAAAGTCCAACCCCGATTGAGGGATTCACCGATCTCCAGGTGTACTTCGGTACCGGACCGCGACGAGCCGACGAGCGCGAGGGTTCCGCGTACCGCTAAAGAATCCGCGGCAGATCGTAGTACGCCAGGGATTGCGGTGGTATCGAGTGCATAGTTGACACCTTGTCCGCCTGTGATGGCCATCAGACGGTCCACGACGTTCTCAGTACGACTGTTCACCGTGTGCGTGGCACCGAGCGATTTCGCGAGATCGAGCCGGCTGTCGAGAATATCGATCGCGATGATCTGTGCGCATGGTGAGAGCGCGGCCGCCATGATCGCGGCACAACCCACCGCCCCGGTGCCGAAGACGGCAACCGTGGTCCCGGGCTTAGGACGCAATTCGTTTAACACCGCGCCAGCTCCTGTTTGCATTCCGCAGCCGAGCGGCGCGACGAGGGTGAGATCTATATCTTTGTCGACTTTCACGATGCTGCGTTCGGCGACGTTCGCGAACTGCGCGAACGATGACTGCCCGAAGAACTGGCCCCCGATCGGCAGGCCGTCTTCGCTGAAGGGCGTGCTGCCATCCGGTCGGCGTGCCGCGAAGTTCCGGGCGAAGAGTTGCTCGCAATAGGCGAGGTCCCCGCTCAGGCAGTGCCGGCAGATGCCGCAGGAGTTCGCGGAGAGGACGACGTGATCTCCTACCTGGACGGTGGTGACGTCGACGCCGATGACTTCGACGATACCGGCGCCTTCGTGACCCAATACTGCCGGTAAAGGAGTGGGGATCATTTGATCACGGACGACCGCGTCCGTGTGGCAAACCCCCGATGCAACAAACCGCACCCGCACTTCGTCATCGCGCACGTCATCGAGATTTAGCTCGGCAATCTGTAGGGGTGCCCCTCTTTCTCGTGCAACCGCAGCAGCGACTTTCATGTGCTTCTCTCCTTGTCGTTCAGAATTTAACGAGCCTCATCTACCGACGTCACCATTCGTCTGGTTGAGGCGCCGTCTGAGGGCGTCGATTACTCCTCGCGGACTGGGTTTTCGAGCTTGCCGATTCCGTCAACCTCGACGACGATACGCTCGCCGGGCCGTAGGAATCGCTGCGGTTCCCGCCTGAATCCCACGCCTCCAGGGGTGCCCGTCAAGATGACGTCGCCGGGCTGCAACGTCGTAAATACCGAGATCTCAGCGATCAAGCGGGGGATCGAGAAGATCATTAGATTTAGCGGCGACTCCTGCACGATTTCACCATCAATGATCGTGCGGATGGATGAGGTGGACAGGTCCACTTCGTCTGGTGTCACGATTGCCGGTCCCAATGGAGTGGAGTTATCCCAGGCTTTCCCCTGAACCCATTGATGGGTGAGGTACTGAAAGTCGCGGATGGTTACGTCGTTCGCCACGGAGTACCCGAGAACATATGACGGTGCATCCTCTTCGGAGATTCGTCGACCAGTACGCCCGATGATTACGGCGAGCTCGCCTTCCCAGTCAGGCTGCTTACCTTCAGGAGGCAGGAGTATGGCGGCACCGTCAGCGATGAGACTGGACGCGAATTTGGGGAAGAGGACCGGATAATCAGAGTCTGCGCGTTTCGTCTCCGTAATGTGAGCCTTATAGTTCAGCCCGACGCAGAGAATGCGCTTGGGCGCCGGGCTTGCGGGGCGAAGAGTCACCGACTCCATCGAGATGGTCTCGTTCGACCGATCCGCTGCTGCGAGCTGATCCGATGTGACCGATGAATCGATCTGGGAAATTCCGACAAGCGGTCGAATCCGTCCTTCTTCGAGGACTCCGACATGGTTTTCGCCATCTATCGCGTAGCTGACGTAGACCATCTCATATTCTCCCGCTAGTTTTGCGCCAGCGCGGTAGTTGGCCACCCCAAAGATTCACGGTCGTCGGCACCGCTTCCCACCGTCGCGGGACGTAGGTGACGCTCTTGTCGTAGAACTTCTCCATCTCCGCGGAGAGTTCGATGTGATTACCGGACGGGTCGTCAAAGAAAACAAATAAGTTGTTTCCCGGTCCGTGGCGGCCTGGGCCCCATTCGACGCGCACATTCAATTCGGTGAGGCGGTCACACCATGACTTGAAGTCTTCCCACTCAGCAAGGTCGTAAGAGTAGTGATCAAGGACGCCTGCCTGGTCGACATTGACAATCGCGAGAGTGTGGTGATCATGATCTGAGCGGAGCCAGCAAAAGCGGCCATCGGAGAGCTGGTCGCTAATTCGGAACCCGATGGTGTTGACGAAAAAGTCGACCATCGGCTGCACAGCGGTGGTGCCAATCGTGGTGTGCTGGAATTTGAGAGGCCGACGTCCCGAGTCCGAACTATTCTCGCCCTGACGGTAGACCTCCGAGTGAAAGTGAACCGGAGTACCTTCGGGGGTAAATGTCACGAGGCCCTCAATTGGACCTGTGGGCGACGTGACGAACGACTCTTCCAGGTGTTCGACTCGATAGCCATCAGCCGTCAACCGACGTCGGATGCCGTCAATACCCTCTTCGTCTCGAACTTCGAACCCGAAGTACGCGAGTCCGTGCCTCCCCGGAAGAAGGTCAAGCACGTGGTGGCCCGTTCCCCACCCAAGACGAACCCCACCGCCGTCGAGGCTGTCCTGGCGCACGAGGCCGAGAACTCGCGCGTAAAAGCGTTCGTTGGCCGCCACGTCGGACACGGTGAGACCGATGTGCGAAACGTGGGTCTGACGGAGGGTGCCCGCAGCATCAGATTCAGTGAGCACGACGCGGTTCGGTGCGGTCGGCATGAGGTCTCCTCTTTGAGATCGCGATTGTTAGATGTCGCGATTGACAATACAGTAACTTCAACCGTCAATACATTCAAGGAACAGTGTCTCGACAATCGCACAAGCTGTCACGCTGGCTGGGGCCTTATGATCGGATGATATGACCATCGAGCGGCGGGCCGCGTACCGTGACGGGAATAGCACAGCCGATCGCGCGCTGACCATCCTTCAGATGTTCACGGAGTCTCGTAGCCGTATCTCAGCCACATCTGTGGCCGACCACCTGGGGGTAAGCCGTTCCACCGCTTACCGGTATGCGCAAACTCTGGTACGGTCCGAGTTCCTTATAGAGGATTCGGGTAGCGGGTTCCGTCTCGGCCCAAAGGTAATGGAGTTGGCGCGAATCGCCCGACGAAGCTATGGCCTCTCAGACATGGCCGTTCCGGTCATGCGCGAGTTAGCGGCCGAGTATCACGAAACGATTCTGCTCACTCGGCGAATCGGGTCCACGATTGTCTGCATCGAGCGCGAGGAATGGGCGGGTCAATATGTCCGGCTCTCCTACGAGCGCGGCAGTCGACTGAGCCTCAACGCTGGCGCTTCGGCATACATCCTGCTCGCGTGGCTCCCCGAAGACTATGTTCGCCAGCTCATCGAATCGCAGGATCTCCATAAATACACCCAGAGCACCCTCATTACGTCCGACGAGATTATCGCGCGGCTTAGGCAAATCCGCAGCGATGGTTACGGCGTTGCGCAGGGTGAAGTCGACTCAGACGCGGTGGCCCTTGCCGCGCCGATCTTTGATGGACACGGCGAAGTGGTTGCTGGCCTGAGCCTGGTGACGCTCAAGTCGCGCATGACTCCGGATTCGCAGGTGGAGATCGTGGGTCGGCTCGTCAGGAGCGCGGAGCTCCTGAGTTCCGAGATTCGCAGCTACTCCGAGTAATCGTCAACCACCTCGTAACTCTCACGAGTCCATTTCGATGGATCGGCCCGTGATCACCGAGATACCTTCTAGTGCTTGTCTTGTTTTGTGATACTGTAACGTCGCATATCGACACAACGCCGATTAGGGCGTTCGCGAGACACAGCACCGAAAGGTTCAATGATGATCCGAGTAACTAACAACGACTCGTACGGTCGCCCTCTTATCCACTTCATTGAGTCTTCTTCGCGATAGCCATGACGGACAACGGGAGCGTCACCACCACCTCAGCCTCTCCTGGCGAAAGCGGCACCCCCCTCATGCGGCTATCCGGAATCTCGAAGTCGTTTGATGGAACGACCGTGCTGAAGAGCATGGATCTCGACGTAGTTCGAGGCGAGATCCTGATTCTGCTTGGCGAAAATGGCGCCGGTAAATCGACGCTAAAGAACATCATGTGCGGGCTTCTCGCTCCTGATGGGGGCTCCATCGAGTTCCAAGGCACAGTGCAGACGGAATGGAACCCGCGTAAAGCCAAGGAGCTTGGCTTGGCGGCAATCCATCAAGAGCTCAGCCTTTTCCCCAACCTGAGCGTCGCAGAGAACGTGAACATGATCGGTCTTGGAAACGGGCGCGGATATGTAGAAACCAAGGACCTCGAACGACGCACCAACGCCATGTTCCAAGATCTTCTGGAGATCGGCATTGACTCATCGATCCTCGTCGCCGAGCTACCGCTCGCCACGCGTCAGCTGGTGGAGATCGTCAAGGCCATTCGCACCGCTTCCAGTGTTTTGGTGCTCGATGAGCCGACCACTTCCCTCAGTATCCAGGAGCGTCGGCAGCTCTTCACCGCCATGCGCCGCCTCCGCGACAACGGATATGCCTTGGTGCATGTCACCCACTTCCTTGAAGAAATCGAAGCCGTCGGAGACCGTGTTGCCATCATGCGCGATGGTGAACTCGTTGCCCTCAATACAAAGAACGAACTGACGGTGCCACAAATCGAGCAACTCATGGTCGGACGCGAACTTGCTGCGGTCAGCCGACCAGAGACTCCACCCCACGACGGGGCGCCGGTGGTCCTTGACGTGTCCGACCTCGGAGACGCCGCCCTCCTCCACGACATAAACCTGTCTGTTCGCTCGGGCGAAGTAGTGGGAATCGCCGGACTCTCGGGAGCCGGCAGAAGCGAGCTCATGCAGGCGCTCGTCGGGCTTCGCGCGGCGCACGGCGACGTCAAACTCGAGGGAAGACGGTTCAATCGCCGCTCAGTCGTTGCCGGAGTCCAGCGAGGGATTGTCCTGGTCTCAGAAGATCGCCGTACCGAACAGGCCTTTTTGGAGCGAACCGTGCTTGAGAATCTGACCGCGTCCATGCTCGGACGCGTGTCGAACAAACTCGGCCTGATGCGACTCGGGAAGGAAAGACAACTCGTCGGAGAACTGATCAAGAAGTTCGGTGTGCGAACGGATTCGGCAAACGCTGAATTCGGATCGATGTCCGGCGGCAATCAGCAAAAGGCGATTCTGGCCAGGTGGCTAAGTCTCAGCCCGAAGGTGTGTCTGCTGGATGAGCCGACTAAAGGAATCGACGTCGGCGCGAAAGCTGAGGTTCAGCGCACGATTTTCGAGCTCGCCTCCACCGGCGTAGGGCTACTCGTCGTGTCCTCGGACCTGCCCGAGCTATTCCACGTCAGCGACCGCATCTTGGTGATGAAAGGCGGCACCATTACCGCCGAACTGCACCGATCTGAATTCGACGCAACTACGATCCTTCGCGCCGCATCATCCGAGAAGGCATAAGCGTGCAACGTTTCAGCTCGCGGCTCTCGCCGCAAATTGTCAGCGTCCTGGGCGTCATCGTCATCGTTATCGTTATCTTCTCCATTTTGTCTCCTGGGTTCCTCGCGCTGGGCAACGTCAGCAACCTCCTCCTCCAAGCGTCTTCGACCGCGATCGCGGCATCCGGGATGACGCTCGTCATCATGGCTGGGTGGATTGACCTGTCAATTGGATCCCTGATGAGCCTGGCGGTCACGATCGCGCTTGCCGCTGCGGGTGTGACGTCGGCTGCGTACGGTAGTTCCAGCATTTGGACGTACTTCATCGTCATAGGGGTATCAATTGCTGGAGGCGCTCTCAACGGTGTCCTCATCTGGGCGCTGAAAGTCCAACCACTGCTTGTGACTCTTGGCACGATGACTATTTTCAGCGGCATCGCACTCCACATCACCAGCGCTGGCAACAGATCTGCTAGCGGCCCAATCCAGTACCTGGGACGAGCAGTCGTGTTCGGAATCCCACTGCCTGTGATCGTCGCAGTTGTTGTCGTGGTCGTCATCGCTTTCCTTCTGCGTCGCACCCCGTTCGGTCGATATGTCACCGCCATCGGCGGATCGGAGCGCTCAGCCCGAGAGACCGGCCTTCCCATCAACCGCCTGCGTATCGTCGTGTTCGCAATCTCTGGCCTCTGCGCCGGGATAGCTGGGATCATCACGGTCGGCCAAGTCGGCACGATGCAGTCCACATTCGGCGTGGGTTTTGAATTTACCGTTATCACCGCCGTCGTCGTCGGCGGAACAAGCCTTACGGGTGGCAAAGGATCCGTTATTGGAAGTGCTCTAGGAGCGATACTTCTGACGCTCATCGACAACGGTCTTAACCGAGTTAACGCGTCCGTCTACATTTATGACGTCATCACCGGCCTAGTTCTCCTCGTCGCGGTGCTCACCGACTCAGTGGTCATGGGCCGCATCCGAAGGATGAACGTTCGCATCCGACAAGCCGGACTTGAACGCTCACAGAAGACTCCCTCGACGTAGTCAGCCGGAAAATCAATCGCAACAAGCAATCAAAGGAGATGCAATGACGAGCAAAATACGGATCGTGTCCCTGTCGTTGGCCCTTGCAGCCGCAGCGAGCCTCGGGCTCGCCGGATGCAGCGGTAGCGGCTCAGGCGCGTCCACATCAGGTGCAGACAAAACGACAATCGGCATATCGTTCGAGAACGGCGTCGGATTCCGCGAAGGGCAGAAAAGGTTCTACCAGATCGCCGCGAAGAAGCTCAACGTTAGTCTCGAGTTCCAAGTGGCGCAGAACGACGCACAACGCCAGTCCAGCCAGATCAAGACGATGGTGTCGCAAGGCGACCAGGGCATCATCATTCTTCCCCTGGACCCGGTGGCAATCGAGGCTGACATCAAGACCCTGAACACCGCAAAGGTCCCCGTCACCACGGTCGACGTAGCCCCGAAGGATGTGAACTCCGTGAAATTCCATGTCGGAAGCGACCCGCTCGCCGATGGCAAGGCGGCAGCTGCCGAGTTTGTCAAACTGGCCGACGGCAAGCCCTTTAAGATCGTCGAGATGCAGGGTGCCCTCAACAGCAACACCGGTGTCGCCCGCTCGAAAGGACTCCACGACGGACTGACGGGACACGACAACGTCCAGATCGTCAGCATCGTCCCCACCGACTGGAAGCCAGAACCGGCACTGACGGGCATCCAAAACGCTCTTCAGACACACTCTGACCTGGCGGGAATCTACCTCCCGACAGATGGACAGATCCCAGCCGCGTACTCGGCGCTCTCCGCCGTGAACAAGAAAGTCAAGGTTGGGGAACCCGGTCACGTCGCCATAGTCTCGATCGATGGTGACCCCAACGGATGCCAAGGAGTCAAGGATGCCTACGTGGATCTTGATCTCGCAACCGACGTGCCAAACATGACCCTGCACTCGCTCCAACAAACAGTGAACTTGGTGCAAGGCAAGCCCGTGTCAATCAAGAGCCCCGAGTACCTCCCGTCCATTGCCGTGACGCCCTCGACTATCGCGGCAAATGAGTCAAAGGTCTGGGGCTGCTCGCAAGGGGGCTAACCCACATGAGGGGCTGCGGCGTCGTGCCGCAGCCCCTACCAAGCTTTCAACCCCTGAGAGGTCTAAATGATCCGGTCGTCACTCGGCTCGCTCGTGCGCAAAGCGCCGATGGTCCCCGTACTCATCATCATCCTGGTCGTCTTCTCGATCATCTCCCGCGGCTTTCTGAGCGTCTTCAGTATCCAAAGCATCCTCCTCGACGCGTCGGTGCTCACCGTCGCGGCCCTCGGTGGCATGCTCGTCTTCCTCGTCTCTGGCATCGACCTGTCTGTCGGCGCAACTGTCGCGGGCGCATCCGTCACCGCAGCCATCGTCGGCCAGCTCACTCACAATCCCGGCCTGTCTCTGGGATCTGCTCTACTCATCGGAGGCGTCATCGGGGCGATCAACGGAGCCCTCATCGGCTTCGCCAAATTCGTCCCGTTCATCGTCACACTCGCGATGCTGCTGGTCGTAACGGCGCTCGCGTACCTCGCCGCAGCCGCTTATTCCGGACAGGGCGCAACTGCCGGCTCCGTTCCCATGCTCGATTCCATCCTCGCGTTCGGTCAGGGCGTCACATTCGGACTACCAAACCTCTTCCCGACAGTAATTGTCGCGGTAATTGTGATCGCGCTTGTGTTGTACTTCACCCGCTTCGGCCGCCAGATCAGGCTCGTCGGACAGAACGAAGACGCCGCACGATTCAACGGCCTGAACGTGCCCCTCATCAAATTCTTCGTCTACACCCTGGCAGGAGTCCTCAGCGGAATCGCCGGATGCCTACTCGGCATGCGGCTCGGTGCAGGCAATCCAGCCGGCGGCGACTCACTCCTTCTCCAAGTCATCACCGCCGTGATCATCGGTGGTACGACCCTCTTGGGGGGCCATGGCGGGGCCATTCGCACTCTCTTTGGCGCGCTCGTGATCGTCGCACTCACCCAAGGACTGAGTACCATCGGCTTCCAGTTCTGGGACCAGAACATTGTCCTCGGGTTTGTCATCCTGCTTGGCACGCAGATTGGCCGCCTATGGGGAACATCAAGTCGCACCGCATAAAAGGAGAAATCTAAAGATGAGTGACCATAGAGTTGACGCGGAAACAACAAATAGTCCCCTCCCCAAAACGATGCTCGCCGCGGTGTATTACGACCGAGAAGACATCCGCATCGAGACGGTGTCAGTTCCCTCACCGGGTCCGGGGGAGCTGCTACTCCGCACCGGGACCGTGGGCGTCTGCGGCTCAGATGCGGGCGAGTTCACTCACGGGCCCAGCACCCACCCCGTAAAGGTGATGAACCCCTTCACCCATCACCTCGGACCGATCATTCCTGGTCATGAATTCTCCGGAACGGTAGTCGACATTGGCAAAGGAGTAGACCAAGGCTGGATCGGCGCTATGGTCGCTTCATGCGGATCAGTCTGCTGCGGCGTCTGCGCCGCTTGCCGTCGCGGGGAATCCAACCTTTGCGTCACCTACAACGGCGTCGGTCTCCAACGAAACGGTGCCTTAGCCGGCTACGTTACGACTCCGGCAGCCGCATCCGTTGACGTGAAACCGTTCGGTCTCTCGCTCGACGAGGCTGCACTATGCCAACCTATGGCCATCGCCGTTCACAACGTCCGGCGTGCTGGAAACGTCGACGGGCAGACCGTTCTCCTTATCGGTGCAGGCGGCATCGGCGCTTTCCTGGTCTACGTCCTGAAGCAGCTCGGTGCGCTCGTCGTGGCCGTTGACAGAGATGCTCAACGACTCACGGTAGCCTCGGAGCTTGGAGCGGACATCACCGTGCTCGTCGACGGCCGCGACGATGAGAAAACCATTCGCAACACGGCTGGCGACGTCGAATTCCGAGTCATCATCGAGGCGACTGGATCCGCATCCGCGCTGACAACGGCATTCGATATCGCCCCCAAGGGTGCGCGGATCGTCGCCGTCGGATTGCAGCACACCCCGACATCTCTTGACCTGGCGCGCTTCACCCTCACCGAGAAGACTCTGATTGGCACGAACGCCATGGTGCGCGAAACAGACTTCCCGTTCGCCGTCGAACTCGTTTCACGTCGACGCGGCGGTTGGGGACTCATTGCCCCGACCGTGCTACCCCTTCAAGACCTTGTCGACGGTGCCATCCGACCAATGGTCGAGGGAAGAGCCATCGTGATCAAGGCGCTCATCGACCCTTGGACGCTCGACCAGCGCCCTTCCACGAAACTCGCCGATAACAACGCCTCCTCGAACGATTAAGGAACCACCGACAATGGACTCATCATCATGGCCGCAAACCAAGCCTCGCTTCGCAGACCGGGTCGCGGTCATCACCGGATCAAGTTCTGGGCACGGTAGGGCCATTGCAATTCGACTGGCGAGCGAGGGAGCGTCGCTCGTGTGCGTCGATCTTCAGCCGGGCGCCTTGGGGGGAGGATTTGAAGCCGATCCCGACACGGACACAGACGCGCTCATTCGTCGCAACAGAGGCCGAGCGATATTCGTCCGCGCGGACATCACCTCGGAAGCCGACCTTTCGGAAGTGGGCGCCACATCTGTTCGTGAGTTCGGGGCTCTTGACCTCTGGGTCAATAACGCCGGAATTTCGTTCGGCAACGCGTCAATCTTGGACGAAGCCGACGAGCGATTCACAAAGACCATCGAGGTCAACCTGAAAGGCACCTGGAACGGCGCACGTGAAGCGGCGCGCCGCATGAAGGATCAGCCGGTCAAGGGTCGCGTCCGCGGCCGAATTGTCAACATCGGATCCATCGCCGGGAATATCGGTCAGGCCGACCTTGCCAGCTACTCCGCTTCTAAAGGCGCCGTACACCATTTCACCAAGGCGCTAGCCATTGAGCTCGCTCCGCAGCTGATCACCGTCAATGCGGTGGCTCCGGGGTACTTTGCGACAGCTATGAATCGAGCCCTCTGGGAGGATGAATCAGCGCTAGAGCACGTCCGTGAGATGCACCCGCTCCCGCTCGGTGTTCCCGAGGATATCGCTGCCGCAGTCGCTTTTCTCGGTTCGGACGATGCATCTTTCGTCACCGGCGCAATCCTGCCCGTTGACGGCGGCATGGCCGCAAAATGAGTAACAATACAGAGCCATCGCCATCCTTAGTCACCTTGGAAATGTGGACAAGCCCAATTACAAGCGACTCGCTTTCGATCATCAGAGCAGAAGTCACGTCAGCTGACCCGTCGAATGGGTCTGCTTTGGCGGCAGCAATCGATGACACCGTTAACACGCTGAACACTTTGCGTTCTCCCAACGCCCGTGTCGTTATCGACGTACGAGCGCGACGCGCATCGATCGCAACCGCTGAACAGGACTCCATTCTGGAAGCGCTCCGAGGACTCATCCAAGGGTACGTTGCCGAGTCGGGCGGTCAAATTGGACCGGTGAATCTCGTCGTCACGACCGCCGATCAGACCGAAGACCGAGACCTTACCTGGACGTACCTGGCCGACCCCGACGGCGCCTTCGCACGTGGCGCAACTTTCGATCTCCGGGAGGAATAGACCCATGTCCGTATTAGTCACTGGCGCCGCCGGCGGCATCGGTTCCGCAGTTGCCACAGTATTCGAAGCGGCCGGTTATCGGGTTTTTCGACACGACGCCCGCCCCGACGTCAACATGACGATCGTGGGGAACCTCCTCGATGCAACGACGCTCACGGCGGTCACAAATCTGGTGAGCGAAGAGGGCATCAGCATGATCGTTGCTGCCCATGGAATCGCGGGTCCTGGCGCCCTGGATACGATATCGACGGAATTTCTGGAACGAATCATAGACATCAACACCAGGTCTGTTATCGCTCTCTACGGTGAAACTGCCCCGTATCTATCGGGCCGCGGCGGCTCGTTCATAGTCGTTTCCAGCCAAGCCGGACTCGTCGGTGAGGCTGGTAATGCCGTCTACTCAGCGTCGAAGTTCGCCCTGGTGGGCTGGGCCAGATCCATCAGCCGCTCGGCGGGCTCGCCTCGAATTCGCGTGGTGTGCCCCGGGATGACCGAAACTCCGCTTTTGGTCAAAGCGTTCGAGGGTAACGCCGCGGACCTTGGTATCACTTATGAAGAAGTGCTGGCTGACCGGATGAAGAAAGTCCCAGGAGGCCGACTCGGTCGGCCGTCGGAAATCGGACGAACCGCCCTCTGGCTCTCAGAACTCCTGACATCAGCCTGTGTGGTCGCCCCGGTGACCGGTGGCGAAGTCCTCCGTTAGCAAAACCAAACATAAAGAGGAGAAATAGTTGATCGCCCATATCGTCACGATGAAGTTCAAGCATGCTGCCGACGAGGCAACGGTTTTGGCCTTCCACAACGCGCTGTCAGACATGCGCGAACGCTTGGGTCCGGTCATTGAAAGCTATGTGCACGGACCCGGGCTCGCACTCAGGGACGGCGCCGTCGATTACGGGATTGTCTCCATCGTGAGGGATGAAACAAACCTGCATCGCTACCTCGATGACGAAGGGCATCAAGCGCTCACCGCTAAGTTTGCGCCGCTGCTTTTTGAGAATCGACAAGCCGTGCAAGTTGCCGTGGACTCTGATTGAAGGAGCTCAGAAAGCCGTCCAACGAACCAGTCGCTCGTGTGAGCACCGACGAAAAAATCGGCAAATATTAGTCCGCTGGCTACGGACTTCATCCCGGAATGAATTCCGGCTTCGACAGTCACGTCGGCTTGCGCTCCTAACGTGGAACATCTGGCCACCCGGAATTGGCTCATTAATGTCCGTGGGGTCCTGTTCAACATGGACGGCACGCTCGTCGACTCCTCGGCCGTCGTGGAAGCGCTCTGGGGCGCGTTCGCTCGCAAGTACGACCTCGACATCGGAGAATTGCTGGACTACTCGCACGGGCGCCAGACTAGGGACACGGTTTTCCGATTCCTCCCGGACGACCTCGACCCACACGCCGCGGCCATTGAGTTTCAAGATGAAGAACTATTTCGCCTCGATGGGATCCGCGAAATCGGCGGGGCGGCTGCCTTCGTCCATGAAATGATATCCAGAGTTCCGGTCGCGATCGTTACGTCGGCGGCACGACAGTTGGCGTTGCGGCGCCTTCGTGCAGCGGGGGTGGGAGTGCCTTCGCTCGTGATTGCCGCCGAAGATGTCAAGAAGGGTAAGCCAGACCCTGAGGGCTATATTATCGCCGCGGCGAGGCTGGGAATCCGAATCGAAGATTGCGTAATTTTCGAAGACGCGGACGCTGGGATCGATGCAGCGATTGCTTCCGGCGGGAGGGTAGTGGTGGTCGGCCAGCGTGCTCGAGTGAGGAACGGTATCGCCTCCGTGGCCGACTTTAGAGATCTTTCCGTACTCGGGAACCGTGACACAGACACCGTCGAGATCGATTACTGATCTATAACGCTGCGTTAGGTATGCCCTACGTGTCAGGGTGAGTTGAGGCCAGTAGCTCAGAGCAAGTCCGCCGTTTGACGTAGGGCGAGAATCAGGAAGTCCCGATGATGTCCAGCCCGTCTTTGATTGCCGTGGGCGACGATGGTCCGATGAGTAAGAACAGCAGTCCCGGCCCCCGCGCGGGTGGACCCACGCCCCGGCGGTCGTTCACGCCGAAGCAGAAGCTGGAGCACTTGGCCGCGTATGAGGATGCGATCTCCCAGAACGGGGGCGGTGCGTATCTGCGCGAGCAGGGTATCTATTCTTCCCAGATCACGGAGTGGCGAAAGCTGCGGGATGCGGGCGTGCTGCAGGGCAAGAAGCCTGGTGAGAAGATCGGCCGCCTTACGCCCGAGCAGGCGGAGATCGCGAGGCTTCGCCGCCAGCTTGATCTGACGGAACGGCGTTTGGCTACGACGGGGGTGGCGTTGGAGATCATGTCAAAAATGCACGAGCTACTCGAAAGTCTTTCGAAGAGCTCGCGGGACGAAACACCGCAGACGAAACCGTGATGAGCACCTACCGTGCTCTGACCCGCCGAGGAGTGTCCACCCGGACCGCCGCGGCGTTGGTCGGGTTGCCGCGGTCGACGGCGACCCGGACGCCACGCACCCCGGTGGCGGGGCCGGTGTTGGTGCCGGCGAACAAGCTCGATCTCCTCGAGCGGGCCCGGATCCTGGCCGTGATGAACTCGCCCCGGTTCGTGGACTTACCGCCGATCCAGATCTACGCGCAGCTGCTGGACGAGGGCGTGTATTTGGCGTCGATTTCAACGATCTACCGGGTGTTGGCCGAGAACAAGCAGGTCAAGGAACGCCGCCGGCTGGCCCGCCATCCGGCCCGGGCGGTCCCGGAACTGGTCGCCACCGCACCGGGCCAGGTTTATACGTGGGACATCACGAAGCTGGCGGGCCCGATCAAGGGCAAGTACTTCGACTGCTACGTGATGATCGATATCTTCTCCCGCTACATCGTCGGCGCGAAGGTCCACCCGGCCGAGTCCGCGGTCCTGGCCGCGGAAATGATGACGGAAACGTTCGGCATCCACGGCACCCCGCGGGTCGTTCACGCGGACCAGGGCACGTCGATGACGAGCAAGACCGTCACCGCGTTGTTGTCGGATCTGGAGGTCACCAAGTCGCACTCCCGGCCCCGGGTCAGTAACGATAACCCGTACTCGGAGGCGTGGTTCAAAACCCTCAAGTTCGCACCGGTGTTCCCGGAACGCTTCAATAGCCTCGGCGACGCGAGACGCTTCATGGACACCTTCGTCGAGGGCTACAACCACACCCACCGCCACACCGGCATCGGGCTGAACACGCCCGCAGACGTCCACTACGGCCTCGCGGCCGGCAAAGCCGCCGAGCGGTCCGCGACCCTGGCCGAAGCCCGGGCCCGGAACCCGGAACGCTTCAGCACCAACCTCGACCCCAAGATCCTCGCCACCCCCGACGCAGCGTGGATAAACAAGCCCACCGAAGCACAAGAAGACGAGCCGAAACTAGCCGCCTAAACTCACGCTGGCCCCATCCACCTTGACAAATTCCGATGACGAGTACCTGCTTCTGATGGTCACCCGCAGTACCTGATTATTTGCAGCCGCGGAAGTTTCGCGTGTGGGTTCAAAGACATGAACCGTAATTCGAGCAGGGCGATCACTCGTCTTCTCGCTGCGACGTTGGCGCCGTTTTCTGGGTCGTGAGTTTAGTTGTGTTGTATGGGTCCGACATCTCTGTCCCAACCGTCCCAATTATTCGAGTCACAGCTGGATCCCCAGCCGCAAGGAGACGGGAACCTATTCGGCCTCCCTAGGTGTAGATAATGCGGGTATCGCAACCGTTGTGGTCGGTGTCTTACCAGGTCGGCCCGAATTGGTCGCGCTGGTAGCCCGTAGCGACCTGCGTGGCCGTCGTGAGCTGGGCCAGCGCCTTGGCTACTGTGGCGGCGTTCACTCGAGGTGTGCTGCCGTCGTCTGAGACGAAGCCGGCCGCCTCGAGGTGGTCGATCGTGGAGATCCCTCCCACAGTGGGAGACAGGGCTGTCCGCGCCGAGCTTGACGATGGGGTGTTTCTGTCGATGGTCGATCGAGTTGGGCGACTCCGATCACGATGGCGTCGATCAGGACCGCCATCGCGGTCGTTGCGAGTTTCGCCTTCATGGGTTTCCTTTCCTCAGGCTCTCTCTATTGCAAGGTGCTCTGAGTCTGGATTTTGGGACAAATTACCTTCGGCGAGGTTGGGCACGAGGACGAAGAACACCCGGTGGAACAGGGCTTCGCTGGGCAGGAGGTCGTCATGACGCGAACGCCTGCAGCCCGGCGACCGTCACCAGTTCGAGCTTTTCGGCATCGACAGAGGCGGGAATCGCTGAGTAGGCGATGATCCGTAGGTCGCTGTCGGGCACCGTCAGAACGTCGCAGTCGAGGGTGAGCGACCCCACCGTCGGGTGCCGGAACGTCTTGCGATCGGAATGGCGAGCCGCGACATCCGCTTTGCCCCAGAGTGTCTCGAAAACTGGTGAGTCGCGGCGAAGCTCGGAGATCAGGCCAGCGAGCCCGGCATCCTGCGGATAGCGTCCGCTCGCCATGCGCAGATCTGCGACCATCGATGCCTCGAAGGCCGCGATCTCTTGCGCGCTTCGCTCCAGGAGAGGGTCCACTGTACGGAAATGCCGCCAGGCGATGTTGAGCTCCCGACCGCGGCGTGACGAGGGATCGCCGACCAGGGAGGTCCAGGCGGCGTTCCAGGAGAGAAGCGTCCAGTCGACGCTGAATACTCCGACCGGGAGGTCGGACATACGATCGAGCAAACGTTGGGTACTCGGCGGAACGTGGCGCGGCACGAGAGAGTCGCTCGGTGCGAGTTCGCCGGCCACCCGGAACAGGTGGTCGCGCTCGAATTTCGAGAGCCGCAGCGCTCGGGCGAGGGCAGTGAGCACCTGCGGCGAGGGGTTCTCCGATCGTCCCTGCTCGAGCCGGACGATGTAGTCCACGGACAGTCCGGCCAGGGAGGCGAGTTCCTCGCGACGCAATCCGGCAGCCCGGCGCACTCCGCCATGAGGGAGGCCCGCATCCGCCGGGGAGAGCCGGTCACGCCAGGAACGCAGCACGATGGCCAGTTCGCCGTGGGAGTTGCTCATGCATCCAGTCTGCTCCGTCTCCGACAAAACACGGTGGTATTGGCGGTCCCATGGACGACTGAGGTGATGGTTGTCTGCCGGACAGTGACGGATGCTGGAGCAATGACACTCACACTCATCACAGGGGCCAATAAGGGCCTCGGCTTCGAAACAGCGAGGCGACTCATCGGCCTCGGTCACACCGTCTACATTGGCGCCCGGGATGCCGCGAAAGGGCAGGAGGCCGCCGACAGCCTCGGCGCACGATTCGTGCAACTCGATGTCACCGACCAGCAATCGGTGGATGCGGCAGCGAGACATCTGCGGGAGAACGAGGGCAGCCTCGACGTGCTCATCAACAACGCGGGAATCGCCGGTGACCATATCGCGCCGCCGGATGCGACAGCCGACGACGTGCGACACGTCTTCGACACCAACGTCTTCGGGCTCGTCCGGGTGACCCACTCCTTCCTGCCTCTGCTGCAGGAGTCCGACACCCCGGTGATCGTCAACGTCACCAGCGGCATGGGGTCTTTCGCGGTCACGATGGACCCGGCGAGGTTCGAGTCGACACTGCAATCCGTCGCCTATTCGCCGTCGAAGACCGCCGTGACGATGATGACGACCCAGTATGCGAAATCTTTGCCGGGCATCCGCATCAACGCCGTCGATCCCGGGTACACCGGCACCGATCTGAACAGTTTCCGGGGGACCCAGACCGTCGAGCAGGGCACCGACGCTATCGTGCGCCTGGCGACGATCGGCCAGGACGGACCAACAGGTACCTTCCAGGACGCAGCAGGAACAGTGCCATGGTGAACTGAAGTGCGCCAGCCTCGAGGAGACGGTCGTCGGCGCCCTCAGCCCAACACGCTGTCGAGGGCGTCGGTGATCGCCGTTCGCGCCTGCCTGCTGGTGATGGTGGCTGTTCTGTCGCCCGGCTGCACCCCGTAGTCGCCGAAGGCGGCATGGTTCGCTCCGGCGATCTCCACGAAATCGGCGTCGGCCGGCAGCAGCGGCTTGGTCGAGGCAATTTTCGCGGGCGTGCTGAGCCCGTCCCGGCTTCCGCCGATGCTGAGCACATCGAGGCGGGGGCGAGAGAGGTCGTTCGCGCAGTAGCTCCCGAAGAGTACAAGGCCAGCGACATCCTTCGAATCGGCCAGCATGCAGGCGCGCACGCCGCCGAGAGAGTGCCCGCCGACAAACCAGCGGGTGACATCTGGCGCGTCGGTGGTAAAGGTCGCCAGCGGCCGCTGGTCGAAGAATGCCAGGTTGAGCGTGGGCTTTGTGATCACGACGGTCACGCCTTTTTCCACGATGCCGGAGAGCTTGTACATGTAGGCATAGGGGTCGACTTTGGCGCCGGGAATGAAGACCAGGCCGGTACCGGTGGCCCCGTGGCGCGGGATGAGCACTATCGAATGATCTGTCGACTCCACAGAGATGGATGCGTCGTTCCAGGCCTTCAGCGCGATGACGCGGTCACCCTGCATGACGATGTTCGCCCACGCCGCGAAGCCGACAACGACGACGATGAGCACTGCGACGACAGCCACGACGATACGAACCGCGCGACGACCGGCTGTGCGTAAGGTCACGTGGCCCGTCGCCGGGATTCGAGCGATACCGGTGCCGGGAGGGGGGTCTCGTCATCCTGTTCGCCGGCCGCGATCCTGGCGAGCCGGCGAAGGCCGACCTCCGACGGCGTGCCTGGCTCGGCGTGGAAGATCACCAGCACCTGTCCGCTGGTTCCCTCGATGCTGAACTTCTCGTAGTGCAGGTCGAGAGCGCCGACCTCCGGATGCTGCATCAGGGAGATTCCGCCGGCCTTGGGTCGCACCTCCTGCTGTGCCCACAACTGCCGGAACCGCTCGCTGCGCAGCGACAGCTCGCCGACGAGCTGCGCGAGTTGCGGATCATCCGTCTCCGAGCCGACCGTCGCGCGCAGGCCCGCGACGATGCGCTCGGTCATCCCTTCCCAGTCCCGGTTGAATTCCTGCATGCCGGGGTCGAGCAAGGCAGAGCGCAGGGCGTTCGCCCCGACTTTATAGATTGGCGAGAGCGCTACGGCGAGCGCGTTGGACGCCAGCACGTTCATGTGGCGTCCGTGCACAATGGCGGCCTGGTTCGTCCATGACGATACGAGGTACTCGAGGCTCGGCGACACGTACTCTGGCCCCGGATCGGCGCGGCGACGGCCGGTCGTGGGATGGGCGAGACGATGCAGGTGGGCTGTGGCATCCGCGTCGAGCTGCAGTGCCATGGCGAGGCCATCGAGCACCTGGTCGGTGGGGTGCAGGTCGAGACCCTGCTCGAGTCGCAGATAGTGGTCGGAGCTGATGCCGGCCAGTTGCGCGGCCTCCTCGCGGCGCAGGCCGAGCACGCGTCGTCGACCGGTGCCGGGCAGCCCTGCTTCTTCCGGGGTGAGAAGTTCTCGGCGGGCGCGGAGGTACTCGCCCAGGGGGCTGCCTGTTTCCATTGCTCCACCCTACGCAGATGAGGGAAGGCGCGTCAGCGTGTCTCGGCACGCATACCCAAACCACTTTCGTCGCGGCTACGAACCACCCGTGTATCGCCGTCACCCGACAGCGCGTCGATATGAAGGACTTACCCATGATTACAAGTACAGTTCGGCGACTCTCCCGCACCATCTCCATCGCGGCGGCCGTCATCGCAGGTTTATCTCTCGGCGTTGCCCCCGCGCTCGCCGACACCGCACAGGTCACGGTTCCAATTACCGCCTCGACCGCGGGATGGATTCGACTGGCACATCTCTCGCCGGACACCGACGCCGTCGATGTGAGGGTGACGGCTAAAGGTTCACGAACAGTGCTCCTCGAACTGGACGGTGTCGCCTACGGCGCGGTTTCCGGCTATTCGGCCCTGCCGGCCGGCCGATACACCGTCACGATGACGCCGAGCGGGGCGAAGCGGAGCACCAAGCCCGTGATCACGTCATCGGTGGTGGTCACCGCGGGACAGAGCACGACGGTTGCCGCGTTCGGCCGGAATGTGCGACTGCGGATGAAGGCCTATCCCGACGACCTGGCGTCTCCTGCGGCGGGAGCGGCGCGGATCAGGCTGCTACAGGCTTCTGCGCTGACTCCCGTGGTCTCGGTGGTCACCTCCACCGGCGTCGCGATAGCCACGGACGCGAGGGCCGGGGCGACCACTCCCTACGTCGAGGTGCCAGCTGGGCCGTGGACGCTCTCGATCGGCGGCCAGAAGCTGAAGTATTCGGCAACGGTGTCGCTGGCCTCCGGAAGCGTCACGACCGTCGTCGTGCTCGATACGGCGTCCGGAGGGCTGACGGCCAGGCCGATCCTCGACAGCGCTGCCGCAGCGCAGACGCCGGTGGGCGCCGTACAGACCGGCGGCGGATTTCTCGCACGGACTGTGAAGCGCACCATCCGACGCGGGGCGCTTTCGCCCGCTGACTTGCATCCATATTCACAGAAGAAGGTGACCCATGGCACGGCATAAGAAAGCTTTCGCCGACCGATCGATGGTCTATCGCTCCACCTGGGTGCTCACCGGTGCGCTGGCCTTGGGGGTCGTGATGGGTGTGTCGACGGCTGCTGTGATCGCCGGCACGATGACGAGTCGCGGCCAGGCGCAGGGGGCCACGAGCGTGTCGAAGGTGGGGGATGCCGGACGGCTGCTCGATCCCATCGAAGCTGCGGTAGCAGCGCCGACCTCGGGTATTGTCGCCTCCCATGTCGCGATACCCGATATTGGGGTTTCCACCGACCTGGAATCCCTCGGCGTCGATGGCGCGGGGGTACTTCACCCTCCGGTCGACCCTGACAAAGCCGGCTGGTATGCCGCCGGAATACTGCCGGGGCAGGTGGGGGCGGCGGTGATCGCCGGCCACGTGGACTCCGTCACGCGTCCTGCCGTCTTCGAACACCTTGGAGACCTGAAGCCCGGCGCAAAGATCCTGGTGACCATGTCGGATGGCACGACACTCACTTTCGAGACGCAGTCGACAGATCTCGTGCAGAAAGCCAACTTCCCCACCGGCAGCGTCTATGGAAACGTTCCGACTCCTCAGTTGCGCGTGATCACCTGCGACGGGCCGTTCGACCGCACAACCGGCCACTACACCGACAACTTCGTCGTTTTCGCCACCCTGGTCGCTTCCTGAATTCAGAGACTCTGACTCTAGGCTGGGTGGATGACCGCCCCGCGCCCCGCATCCGTCGTCCTGTCGTTCGTCGTCGACCTGGTGCTGGTGATCGCTTTCGTGTTGATCGGGCGCGCGAGCCACGGCGAGGACCTGCCGGGCACCCTCAACACGCTGTGGCCGTTTCCCGTCGGACTGATCGTGGGCTGGCTGGGGATGCGCGCCTGGGCGTCGCCTCGGCGAGTGGTCTGGACCGGGATCGGGATCTGGGTGGCGACCGTGCTTCTCGGCATGCTGTTGCGCGTGGCGAGCGGACAGGGCGTCGAGGTCAGTTTCGTGATCGTCGCTACCATCGTCGTCGCGATCTTCCTGCTCGGCTGGCGGGGGATTGTCGCCCTCGTGGTGCGCCTGCGTCGCCGCAGCGCCTGAGTCCTGGCACCGCGCTGAGTCCCGGCACCGACGGACTGGCCCGCGCGCCGCGGCTTCTGTCGGCACCAGTCCGCTGAACAGGATGGCCCGACTCGCCTGAGCCGAATCATCCTGTCGTACGGGCCGCCGAGACCGCAGGTCCTGTCGACGGGGCAGAGCGGTGCCGCGAAACGCTTGTCAGGGGCAGTCAAGCTCATAACCATTTCGTTCCAGAAGTAATTGGTTTTAGTTTGGCAGTCCTGCCCGGATGTCAAGCGGTGGATGCGGCACCCCGGTAATGCGCGTATTCTCAGGCAGACGTGGAGCCATTCGGGTTCCCATTCCGAGGGAGCTCACCATGGCCGACAAGTCACCGAAAAAGTCCACCTCGAAGACCGCGGCATCGAAGTCCCTCAAGGAGAAGCGCGCCGACAAGAAGTCGAAGGCGGCATCCAAGTCGAACGGCTAGTCGAGGCCGGCGGCCCGTTGGAGCAGTAGCGTCCGCTCGCGCTCATTGCGCGTGAGCGCCGCTGCGTGCTCGAACTCTGTTCGTGCCTCCGCATGCCGCCCGAGCCTGGCGAGGAAATCGCCGCGAACGCTCGGCAGCAGGTGGTACTGAGAGAGCGCCCCGTGCGCGACGAGTTCATCGACGATCTCACGTTCACCAGCCAGCGCACTTCGTTGGCGCCGCTGGTTATCGAAAGCGGTCTCGGCATCGGGAGAGGTTGACGCCGCCGACGAGGTGGGTATTGGTGGTCATCAGACGGCTTTCATGATGTCGGCGGTGAATGACTGCACACGTCCCATCAGGCCTTCTGCCCGGCGGGCGACGATCTCGGAGGGTTCGGGCTGCATCGGCATCTTCGGCGGAACGATGCGGATGATAAGCGAGCAGGCCAGGTCTGCACAGATGTACATCCCCACGGTGTTGCCGTCGCGGCCGGCCTGGCCCGCTTTCGCCGCAGCGAACAGGGCCACCTGGTCAGAGGGCTGCGGGGTGTGGCAGAGCGAGCACATCGCCGAGATCCCTGGACGCATACTGGCGCCCGAAGCTCGCAGCATTACACCGACAGGCTGGTCGTCCACCCAGTGAACAAGATAGCCGCGCAATGGCGCGCGTGGGTCGCGCCAGCCGAGGTATTCGCGCTCGTCCCAGAGCACTTCGTGCAGGCCAGGAAGCGGCATCCGCTCGATCTCGCCGCGGGTGGCGTTGACGATGCTGGACCGGATGTCGGTTTCGCTGAGCGGTTTCACATTCTCCTCGCACGGGTTGGAATGCTTAAAAGCGTAGCCCGCGTTCTGCTGAGAGGATCGGGTCTTCACCCTCGGTACCCGCCTCCGGTCGACCGGAGCTTGTGGCTGGGCCCGCGCTCTGGATGCTGACGTCGCTCAACGATCCGGGTACCGCACGCCGGAAGCCTTGATCCAGAATGTCACCCGCTGGACCCGCCGTGACGCATCTGCCCTGGTGAGGGCGAGTGAGGTGGTGGGCGAGTCGCAGGCTACCGGCGATGCCAAAGCTTCCTGGCTTGGTGAGGTGGGTGATGCGGTCCTCCGCGGCGACATCGAACTTGCGGCCGTCGACGCCATTCGCAACGGCCTCGGGCTGCCGGGTGACGAGATCAGCGCGGCCGCTTTGCGTGACGCTGCGCACGTCCTGGTCGCGCGGGCAGAAATCCTCGACGCAGACAAACTTTTTGCAGAAGCCCGCGTGTTACGGGGTGAGTTGGATGCCGCGGGCATCGCTGATCGAGAGGCGGAACGTCGTGGTCGCCGTACCTGCGATTGACGCGTCTCGCCGACGGGATGGTCACGCTGAGCGGGCTGCTCGATCCGGAGTCTGCGGCGTTGGTGACCGATGCTTTCGACATCGTCACCTCGCCACGTCGAGGAGGTCCGCGATTCGTCGATAGTGCCGAAAGGGCACATGCGGATGAGTTGCTCGCCGACGAACGTTCCACAGAGCAGATCATGCTCGATGCCCTCGTGGGGATGGTGAAGATCGCCGGGATCGTCGACGACGGTGTGCTCTTCGGGGGAAAGCGACCCGCCGTTCGCGTCCTGGTCAGCGAACGATCACTTGCGCGATGGATGGGTCACGGACGGATCGAAGGGCAGCCGGACCCGGTTTCGATCGAGACGATCGAGCGGTATAGCTGCGATACGGGAATCCTGCCCATCGCTTTCGACGACGATGGCGCCTGCCTCAACGTCGGACGAGAGCATCGACTCTTCACCGCCAAGCAGCGAGTGGCTCTCGCCGCCAGGGATGGTGGATGTATGTGGCCGGACTGCCAGCGACCACCCTCGTGGACGGAAGCGCACCATATCGATCACTGGCATCGAGATCAGGGCGAAACGAATGTCGCCGACGGTGTGCTGCTGTGCCGGCATCATCACATGTTGTTGCACGACAACTGGCGGGAGATCGAGCGGCAGGGAGCCGGGTACGTGCTTATTCCTCCGCCGAGTGTGGATGTGTCACGCACCCCTGTGCGGCTGGCATCCAAGAGCCGTTCCCTCGGTGACCTGCTCGCCGAACAGCGGGCTGGATAGATATGCACATCGCAGCTGTGCATATCGAAGTGAGGCACATGCAGTTGAATTGCGGGGTGACTTCCGACCTCATCACGCTGCTGCGCACCGACCTGCTCTTCGCCGATTTCAGCGTGGAAGGTCTCACGACGCTCTGGGGCGACGAGGCGGATGCCGCCCTCCATCGCGCGCAGCGCGTGCCGGCGATTCGAGCTCTTGCCGACCAGCGCTCGCCCTCGGCAACGCTCGCGACTCTCTTCGTGCTGGGGATGCCCGTCTCGCGGGAGGTGTTCGAATCGGCCCTCCCCGTGATCGGCTTGGACGGTGCCGTCTCACTCGGACTGGTCGAGCAGACGGACGACCTCGTAAGGCCGCTGCTCGACCTGCGACCCTACAGCTTCGTCGACGCCCACGGTGTTGTGAGCTGGTGGATCGCCAGCGATCTCGGGGAACTGTCCACTGGCGGGGCGTTGCGCGAAGACCACGTACTGGGGGTCGGCGGGGCCTCGATGACGCTGAGCGGGCTCATGATCGGCACGCCCGCCGACAGCGCGCTCGATCTCGGCACCGGATGCGGCATCCAGGCGATGCACGCAGCGAGGCATGCGAAGCGCGTGGTCGCCACCGATATCTCACAGCGCGCGCTCGACCTGGCGTCCCTCAACGCGCAACTCAACGGAATCGACAACATCGAGTTCCGCCTCGGCAGTCTCTTCGACCCGGTGGCGGGGGAGCGCTTCGGCCACATCGTCTCGAACCCGCCCTTCGTGATCACCCCGCGCACCGATGGGGTACCGGCCTACGAGTATCGTGACGGCGGCCTGGTCGGCGATGCCCTGGTGGCCTCGGTGATCGCCGGTTGCGCGGAGCACCTCGAACCGGGCGGCGTGGCCCAACTGCTCGGCAACTGGGAGTACGGGATCGACCGCGACGGACTCGAGCGTGACGGGCTGGATCGGGTCGGTGGCTGGATCGACGCGAGCGGCCTCGACGCCTGGGTCGTCGAGCGCGAGGTGCAGGATGCCGCCCTCTATTCCGAAACCTGGATCCGTGACGGCGGCACAAGGCCCGGCGCCGAGTTCGATCGGTTGTACGGAGCATGGCTCGACGACTTCGCCGCCCGCGAGGTCACGAGTGTGGGCTTCGGATACCTCACCCTGCGTTCGCCGCGGTCAAGCTCGACCCTGCGCAGGCTGGAGCGGCTCGACGGTCCGGTCGGCTCAGGTCTCGGCCCGCACGTGGTGGCGACGCTCGATGCTCACGATCGCCAGTTCTCCCTGGACGACGACTTACTCTCCCGCCTGGTGCTCGCGGTCGCCGGCGACGTCACGGAGGAGCGACACTACTGGCCAGGCAACGAAGACCCCACGGTGATGACCCTCCGGCAGGGCGGCGGCTTCGGTCGCTCGATGGCCCTCGACACGGGCCTTGCCGCATTGGTCGGCGCCTGCGACGGCGAGCTCAGCGTGCGCGCCATCATCGCCGCGATCGCGCAACTGCTGGAGGCCGACGAGAGTGCGTTGAGCGCCGAACTTCTGCCCAGCATCCGTGAACTCATCGAGACCGGTTTTCTCGCTTGACCTCGGCCGGCTATGCATCAGGCGCGTCTCGCCGCAGAACGCGGGTGAAACGCGCTTGCACTTTACGGCTAATGCCATTAGCTTTAAAGCTATGAATACTTCCACAACGCAGGATTTTCGCTACCTCGACCGCCCACAAGGCCGCGTCGCCTACAGCCTCGACGGGGCTGGCCCGCTGATCGTCGCAATCCCCGGCATGGGAGACCTGCGCTCCAGCTATCGTGAACTGGTCGCGCCGCTCATCGACGCCGGTTACCGAGTGGCTGTCATGGACCTGCGCGGTCACGGTGACAGCGACACTACGTTTAGCGCTCACGGAGATATCGCCACCGGCCAGGACCTGATTGCACTGGTTGAAAAGCTGGATGGCCCGGCCGTCGTACTCGGCAACTCGATGGGCGCCGCCGCAGCGGCCTGGGCTGCGGCGGAACGTCCCGACCTGTTCGCCGGCCTCGTGCTCTACGGGCCGCTCTTGCGCGAGGGCAGCTCGTCGCGGTTAGTGATGACGACGAATCGACTGCTCTATCGCATCGTTCTCGCCCGCCCGTGGGGAGCCAGGTTCTGGGCGGGCTACTACCGTTCGATCAACAAGGGAACGCGCGCTCCGTGGCTCGATGAGCACATCGCAGAGATCACGGCCACACTGCGTAAACCCGGTCGGCTCCGCTCGTTCCGCGATCTCGCCCTCCAACTCGACCACTCGGTGGTCGAACCTCGGCTGATCGATGTGAAAGCACCCATCCGCGCCTTCGTCGGTGAGCTCGACCCCGACTACTCTGACCCGCGAGCGGAGAGCGAATGGATGGCGAACCTTGGAGCACAGGTCGACCTCGTGTCGGATTCCGGCCACTACCCGCACGCCCAGCGTCCTGACATCACCGTGCCGGCGACGCTCGAGTTCCTCGCGGCGCTCCGCGACGAGAGCGTGGTCGGGTGGGCGACGCGTGCCTAGGGTCGGGCTCAATCGCGGCGCGGTGGTCGCAGCATCCATCGACCTGGTCGACGAGGGAGGCTACACCGGATTCGCCGACCTGACGTTGGCAGCTCTGGCGGCGCGCGCCGGGATCGCGGTTCCGAGCCTCTACAAGCACGTGACATCCCTCGCCGACCTTCGGCGCGAGATCGCCATCGTCTCGGTGAACAGGCTCACCGAAGTGATCTCGGCGGCATCCACGGGTCTGGCCGGTCGCGACGCACTGCGGGCCATGGCGCACGCGATTCGTATCTTCGCCCAGCAGAACCCAGGTCTTTACGCCGCGACCCAGGTCGCGGCCCGCCGCGACGAACCGCTCGACCAACCGCTGTCCGTCGCCGCCACACGGACGCTCGACGTGATGGCAGCGGTGCTGCGCGGTTTCGCTCTGCCGCCCGAGCTGACGATCGACGCGATCCGCGTCATCCGGTCCGCGCTGCACGGGTTCATCCTGCTGGAACTCGGTGGAGGGTTCGGCCTGCCCGACGACCTCGACCGGAGCTTCGACCTACTCGTCGAGCTGGTGACCGCCGGGGTGGAGAAGATCAGTGCGGAGTCGCTGGCCACGATCACCTAGCCGAATTCATTTAGAGGCCGCGCGCCACCATGTCGACGAGTCGTTCGCTGGCGTTCGCCACCATCTCGCTGGGGAGCCTGCGCAGCGGCCCGTCGATCACGAGCATTCCGAGCCCGTGAACGGATGACCACGCCAGCAGCTCCGCGTCGGCCCGTCGTTCCTGCGGGAGGGCTCCCACCTCGACCAAACGGTCAAGCACATCACCCAGCACGCCGTAGGGGCTGCGGCCCTGTGCTCCCGCCTTGTCCTCCGACCGGGCGTTGCTGAGGTCGTCGGGAACCGAGAAAGCCGCGCGAAAGAGGCCGGGCTGCTCGCGGGCGAAGGCGAGGTAGCCGAGTCCCACGGCACGCAGTTCCTCGCGGGCGTCGACCTTCGGGTCGCCGGATTCGGGCACCGCGGCGATCGCTTTCTCCATGCTGTCCGCAGCCATCCCCTGGGCGGCAGCTGACACAGCGAGGAGCATGGCCCTGCGATCGGCGAAGTGGCGATAGGCGGCGTTGGGGGAGACTCCGGCGCGCCTGGTTGCTTCGCGGAGCACCACGGCATCCGGTCCGCCCTCGCGTGCCATCTCCAGCGCGGCAGAAAGAAGGGTCTGGTGGAGGTCACCGTGCCGGTAACTTTCACGGCTGAGCGCGCTCATCACACAACACTCCTCTGGACGACGGGGTGAATCCGTGTCATTGTGGACAGTGTATACATTTATTTTCACAATCCGAGGAGGACAACGATGTTTACAGCCGACCATGCATTCAGCGGTTTTTCGATCAACGACTTAGAAGCCGCAAAAAAATTCTACGGTGAGACGCTGGGCCTGACGGTCTCGGAGAACAGTATGGGCTTCCTCGAACTGCGCCTCGGTAGCGGTGCGACGGTGCTCGCCTACGTCAAGGATAGCCACGAGCCAGCGAGCTTCACGATCATGAATTTTCCGGTAGATGACGTCGAAGCCGCCGTCGACGATCTCAACTCGCGCGGGGTCGTCACCAGGATTTACGACGATATGCCCGGTGACGAAAAGGGGATCATGCGCGGCAACGGACCGGACATCGCCTGGTTCAAGGACCCGGCGGGCAACGTGCTCTCGGTGCTCAAGGGCGACTAGTTGCCGCTCCTCATCTTTTCTCTCGTAGCGCAACCCCTCGGGGGTAATTTTCGAGATTTTCCCACACAGGCATAGGTTGAATTCCGGGTTGCCACCGCACCAGAACAGCTGCGCTCGCGGAGGGAGAATGCAATGGCGTTCGATTCGGTAGGTAATTCGATCAAGCGTGTGAAGAGCCTCGTTCCCGCCAGGCTCGATCGTCTTCCCTGGACCAAGTTCCACTGGTCCATCGTGGTCGGTCTCGGCGTGGCCTGGATTCTCGACGGTCTCGAGATCCAGATCGTGGCATCCGCGGGTTATGCCAAAGACCTGCATATGAGCTCCGTGGAGGTCGGTGCCGCCGGATCCGTCCCGGCGGCGAGTACGCGGCGATCAACTCAATCACGGTGACGGCGTCCAACGGGGTCGGTTTCCTAGCCATGATGAGGGTTCTGTTCATCAAGTACCCCAAGCGCACGCTCACCGGTGCCGTGTGATGATCACCCAATCGTTCCTGTACAACGCGATCTTCTTCACCTACGCACTGGTACTGCAGGACCTTTATCACATACCGACAGGATCCACCGCTCTGTACTTCTTTCCCTTTGCCATCGGCGACCTGGCCGGCCCGCTGATTCTCGGCCACCTGTTCGATGTCTGGGGCAGGCGGAAGATGATCTTCAGCACCTATGTGATCGCCGCGGCTGTGCTCGGGGTCTCTGCGGTGTTGTTCAGCGTCGGCGCCCTCAATGCGACGACGCAGACCATTTTCTGGTGCGTGTCGTTCTTCTTCGCCAGCGCCGGGGCCTCATCCGCCTACCTGACGGGGAGCAAGCCCTTCCCGCTCGAATTGCGCAGTCGCGCGATCTCGTACTTCTTCTCGCTTGGCCAGCTGTTCGGGGCGCTCGGCCCCGTCGTCTACGGCGCGCTGATCGGCAAGGGTGAGGACCGCGGTCCGCTCACCGGCGGCTACTTCCTCGGTGCGGGCATCATGATCCTCGGCGGGGTGGTTGCGCTCATCTTCGGCACGAATGCCGAACGGCAGTCGCTGGAGGACGTCGCTGAGCCGCTGTCGGTAGGCGCGTCGGATACTGGCAGATAGGGAATTCGCGGATGGCAGCGCGGCTTTAACCTGTCGTCTAAGGAGGCCACATGGCTGGCAAGGTTTGGTTCATTACTGGTACATCGCGCGGTTTTGGTCGTGAGTGGGCGATCGCGGCCCTGGACCGCGGCGACAGGGTGGCGGCGACCGCGCGTAACACCGACAGCCTGTCGGAACTGGTCGAGAAGTACGGCGATGCGGTTCTGCCTCTATCGCTGGATGTCACCGACAAGGCCGCGGCGACGGCAGCCGTGGCCCAGGCCAATGAACACTTCGGTCGTCTCGACATCGTGATCAACAACGCAGGATACGGTCACTTCGGATTCGTCGAGGAGGTCACCGAAAAAGAGGCGCGGGCCCAGATGGAGACCAATCTCTTCGGCGCACTCTGGATCAGCCAGGCGGCCCTCCCGATTATGCGTGAGCAGGGGAGTGGCCACATCATCCAGGTGTCGTCAATCGGCGGCATCAGCGCCTTTCCTCTCGTCGGCCTGTATCACGCATCCAAGTGGGCGCTCGAGGGCTTCACGCAGTCTCTGGCCCAGGAGGTCGCCGACTTTGGTATCAATGTCACGCTGGTCGAACCCGGTGGTTTCTCCACCGACTGGAGCGGTTCATCATCCGTGCATTCGGAAGAGAACCCCGCTTACGCCGACTTCCGTAAGAAGGTGCAGGCGGCGCGCCAGCAGCGCCTCGGAACGCCTGGCGACCCGGTGGCCACGAGGAGCGCCATCCTCAAGGTCGTAGACGCTGATCGCCCGCCTCTGAGGATCTTCTTCGGCGACGGCCCGCTCGGCATCGCCACTGCGGACTACGCGAGCCGTATCGCGCTCTGGGAAGAGTGGAATGACGTGTCGATCGAGGCCCAGGGAGCTGCGGACTAGTCTCCACAGTCCGATGGTTCCGTAGAATGGAGGTACCGCATCCGAATCCTGGAGGAACAGTGAAGATCGTCGCATTTGTCATCTCGATGGCGCTGTTCCTCGGCGGCTTCCTGCTGATGGGATATGCCTTCGAGCCGGGCAGCGGCGAGGGTGTGATGTTCTTCGGCGGCCTCGTGGCGATCGCGCTGTCGATCGCCATCCCGTTCCACGTTCTGAAGCGCCTCGGCGGCTGATCGTCAGCCGATGAGCGACTTCGGCGTCGGCGCGCAGGTCGTCGTACGCGACGCCTCCGGTTCCGATCGATCACCGTGGCCCGACGAACCCTCCGGCATCATCGTGCGCTCAGGCGGCTCTGCGCTCGCCGGGGTGTGGGGTCGCGGTGGCGGCGGACGGATGTGGTGGGTCGAGTTCGACGAACTCCAGACGAATGCCGAGGGTGACGGTCTGTTTCCCTCCGCCCAGGTGCACGAGAAGTACCTGGAACTCGCACCTCCCGTCGACGAAGCCTGAGCGAGTCGTCATGCGTCGACGAAGCACAGCGGCTACCCTCGCCGAGTGACTTTCGATCGATACGACAAGGACCCTCTGGCCGGCAACTGGCGTGACGCCGGCCGGGTTGTCGTGCCCACTATCGCAGCCGAGAGGGACCTCGTGGTCGAGGAGACTGCGACAGGCTTCTGCGGCGCGGTACTGGGGATCGAAGGCAAGCTGGTGCGCCTCGAAGACTTCCACGGCAGGGTGCGGGTCTTTCCGCTCGGCTCCGGATTCCTGCTCGAGGGCAAGCCGGTGATCCTGCGCGCGCCGTCCGCCGCGCAGACGGGAAAGGCGCGCACCGCGTCCGGCTCGTTCGCCGTCGCCGACCAGAAAGCCAGGGTGGCCCTGCCCAGTCGGATCTTCGTCGAGGGGCGACACGACGCCGAACTGGTCGAGAAAGTGTGGGGTGCCGACCTGCGGGTCGAGGGTGTTGTCGTCGAATACCTCGAAGGCGTGGACGATCTCGATGCGATCGTCAGGAACTTCGCTCCGGGTCCAGGGCGCCGGGTGGGGGTACTCGTCGATCATCTCGTCGCCGGATCGAAGGAGAGCCGGATAGCGGAGGCGGTGGCCCGCGGGCCGTTCGGTGCTCACGTGCTCGTGGTGGGGCATCCGTTCGTCGACGTCTGGCAGGGGGTGAAGCCGGCGCGTCTGGGGCTGACGGCATGGCCGGTGATCCCGCGGAATATCGAGTGGAAGCACGGCATCTGCGAGGCGCTGGGCTGGCCGCATGAGGAACAGGCGGACATCGCGAGGGCGTGGCAGCGGATCCTGGGACAGGTTCGCACCTACGCCGATCTCGAGCCGGTGCTGCTCGGCAGGGTCGAGCAGCTGATCGACTTTGTGACGGGACCGACTTTGTGACGGGACCGACTTCGTGACCGAACCAATTTCGTGACCGAGCCGACTGAGCGGGTCGAGCCGACCGAGCCGGTCTAGCTCGACAGGCCGGCGATCAGGTTCACTGTCGAGGCGAGGATCACGGACCCGAAGACAAACGACAGCAGCGCGTGGCGCAGTGCGGTCACCCGGATGCGATGACTGGTGATATTCGTGTCGGAGACCTGGAAGGTCATGCCGAGCGTGAAGGACAGGTAGGCGAAGTCGGTGTACTGCGGCGGGTCCGGCTGGTTGAAATCGATGCCCTTCTCGGCGGTGTAATAGAGCCGGGCGTAGCGGAGCGTGAAGAGGGTGTGCAGGAGGATCCAGGACAGCGCCACGCTCACCAGGGCGAGTCCTGCCAGGATGCCCTTCTGGGCGCCCGGCGCGTGTGCGGCGTTCACGAGCACGAATCCCACCGAGAACAGGCTCGCAATGCTGAGCAACAGCACCATGAGATCGGCGACTCCACGGGCCGGCTCCTCCCGGCTGGCGTGCGCGGCCGTCTGCTCGGGGTTCTCACGTCCGATGGAGATCCAGACCCACGCGGAGTAGACGAGAGAGGCGAAACACCAGCCGACGGTGGGTGCATAGACCCACTCGCCGAAGGCACCCGTGACTATCGCCGCGATCACCCCGACTACGAGCATGATCACGAGGCGGATGGCGATATGGTGATGGCGCATGAGCCGATTAGACCACTTCGCCGGAAAATTCGGGGGATAACCCCATCGCGCGCCTCGCATTTCGCTGGCAGCCTTGGATCATGGCTGAATTGAAACGACCACGGTCCGGGCGAGTGTTCGCCGGTGTCTGCGCGGGAATCGCGCACCGCTACGGCTGGAGGCCGAACATCGTGCGGCTGGTGTTCATCCTCTCCTGCATTTTGCCCGGCCCCCAGTTCCTCATCTACATCGCACTCTGGATACTGGTTCCGGCGGAGAAGTAGCCGCACGGCACAATGGGTGAGTGAACATGCACCCTCGCCCGCTTGCGGCCGCCGACATCCCTCGTCTCAGTGAACTCAATGACGCCGCCTATCCGGCGGTACCGATCACGCCGGTGGCCGAGATGACCCAGCTGCTCGACGCGGCGGATTTCACCTTCGCGGCCACCGATGCCTCCGACGAGCTGGTGGGTTTCGTCATCGGCATGCGGCCGGGCAACGACTACGACAGCGAGAACTACCGCTTCTTCGAATCTCGCGGCACCGACTTTCTCTACGTCGATCGCATTGTGATCGATGAAGAAGCGCGCGGCGGCGGCCTCGGACGGATGCTCTACGCCGCCGTCTTCGACCGGGCCAGGGCAGAGGGCCGCACCGAGGTGACCTGCGAGGTCAACATCTCACCGCCGAACCCCGGTTCGCTCGCCTTCCACGCACGACTGGGTTTCGAGCGGGTGGGCGAGCAGTCGACGAAGGGCGGCTCGGTGACCGTCGCTTTGCTCGCCGCGGCGCTGTGAACGTGCGGGATGGTCGTCTACGACCCTGACGAGGAGGAGACTTATCCCCATGGATTACAAGCGATTGGGAAACAGCGGCCTCGAGATCTCGGCGATCACCCTCGGCTGTATGAGCTTCGGCGAGCCGTCACGGGGTAATCACGAGTGGAGCCTTCCAGAAGAGCAGAGTCGCCCCTTCATTCGGCGTGCCCTCGAGCTCGGAATCACCACTTTCGACACGGCCAACGTCTACTCTGACGGATCGAGCGAGGAGATCGTCGGCCGAGCCCTCGCCGAGTACGCCACGCGCGACGAAGCGGTCATCGCGACGAAGGTTCACGGCCGGATGCGTCAAGGTCCGAACGGCGCCGGCCTGTCTCGAGGCGCCATCATGCACGAGATCGATGCGAGCCTTCGCCGACTCGGCACCGACTACGTGGACCTGTACCAGATCCATCGCTGGTCGGATCTCACCCCGATCGAAGAGACGATGGAGGCGTTGCACGATGTCGTCAAGGCGGGCAAGGCGCGCTACATCGGAGCATCGTCGATGTTCGCCTGGCAGTTCGCCCAGGCCCAGTACACAGCGGATCTGAACGGCTGGACACGATTCGTCTCGATGCAGGACCACTACAACCTGATCAACCGGGAAGAGGAACGCGAGATGCATCCGTTCTGCCTCGATCAGGGTGTCGGGGTGCTGCCGTGGAGTCCACTCGCCAGGGGCAGACTCACCCGCGAATGGGATGCCACGACCAACCGCACCCAGACCGATCAGTTCGGCAGCACACTGTACGGGCAGGCCGAAGACGCCGACCGCCGAGTGGCCGAAGCGGTGGCATCCATCGCGACCAAGCGCGGCGTGCCGCGCGCGCAGGTTGCTCTGGCCTGGGTCGCCCAGCAGGATGCCGTGACCTCGCCGATCGTCGGCGCGACCAAGCTCTCGCACCTTGACGACGCGGTGGCTTCTCTCGAATTGGCTCTCACCAATGATGAATTCGAGGAACTCGAGGCGCCGTACGTGCCCCACGCGATCGCCGGCTTCTAGGCCTGCTCCTTAGGCAGCGGAGGCCAACTCGCGGTCATCGCGACCGGTAAGGGCCAGCAATCGCGACTGCAGCGGAGCGTCGTCGGGCAGCGCCACCGGCAGCGCGTAGAGGCCGCTCGCGGCGAGGGTCGCACGCTGTGGTTCGAATACCGTCCAGACCGCTTCCACCAGCGCGTCATCGAGCTGTTCCGATGCTCCGACGGCACGTGCGAGATCCCACGCGTGGATGGCGACCTCGCTCACCTGCTCGCGCAAGAAATCGGTGACGGTCATGGTGTCGTGGAAGAGGGTGACGGTGACGTCGAGCGGAGCGGCTTCCCAGGCTGCGGCTGCGGCGAGGGAGTAGAGGCGCCACTCCGCCCGCAGGTCCGTGCCCAGGGGTTTCGCGGCGTGGTGTGCCTGCATGACCGTGCGTCCGGCGAGGAGGTGGGGCACCTGCTGCTGCTCGTCGATGACGTGGCTGACGAGGTCGCGCACGCTCCATCCGGCGTCGGGCGTCGGGGCATCCCAATCGGTGACCGCGCCCAACCGGGTGGCGAACTCGCGATGGGCCTGCTTCTGAAGTGTCAACCAGTCGCGGATCTCTGGCATGGTCGTGCTCCCATCGTCGTAGCTGTGTCTGACCCAACGCTCGTGGCCCGCTCCCGCATTCCCTGTGCGACGCTTCCGATTAGAGGTGTTCCGTGCCACCTAACTCGCGGACCATTTCGTTGCCGCACGCTACTGCTCTCCGGTAAGGAGCGCGTCGACGATGAGGTCGAGAAGTCTCGCGACACGGTCTGGCCCGTCGTCTCGAGTGGTTGAAAAGAACGCGCCCTGCAGCAGGGTCGCGATGTCGTCTGAATCGACGTCGGAACGAAACACACCTGAACTCACACCTGCCGCCGCGATCGTATCGATTGCAGCAACTATTCGCTCGCGTGTATTTGTGCGCCGCCCGGTCGGTGAGCCCGCTTTCAGGGCAGGCAGAAGGCCCCGCTTCGCTGCGATGAACTCTGCGTAGCGCGCCATCCATGCCCGAAGGGCTTGCTCTGGCGCGTAACGCGCAAGAAGATCCTCTGCGTTCGTGGTCACGCTGATGAGCTCGGCGGCATAAACGGCTTCGAGCAGTGATTCACGGTTCGGAAAATTCCGGTACAGAGTGCCGATTCCGACCCCGGCCTCGCGTGCGATGTGCTCCAGCGGAACCGAATCGCTCTCGGCGAACGCGGCCCGAGCGGCCTCGATGACGCGCTCACGATTGCGTTGAGCATCAGCACGGAGAGGGCGTTCGGCTTGCCCGCAGCTCGCGGAGAAAGTTTCTGTGATTCTCAGATCCGACTCGGTCAAGTGGAGACGCCTCCGCTCATGCTAGATTAGGTGCACTGGAGGAACCTCCGGTTGCCTCATCATCGCATAAGGATGCCCGTCGATGTCCCCTGACACTCCCGTATCAACACCTGGCATCGCGGGCGAACGGCCGCATCCGGGCGGCTCACTCTCTCTCGCTGGGCGTGTCGTCTCCCGAGTGGGCTACGGCGCAATGCAACTCGAACGCCTGCGCGGCGACGGTGCGGCAGCAATCACCCTGGTGCGCCGCGCGGTCGATCTCGGAGTAAATCACTTCGACACCGCCCAGTTCTACGGCAACGGATTCAGCAACTCGGTGCTGCGGCAAGCGCTCAGCCCCGCAGACGATGCGCTCATCGTGAGCAAAGTAGGAGCTGAACCGAACCCTGACGGCCGACCCCCGTTGCGGCTGGCCCAGCGACCCGAAGAGCTGCGCGCAAGCGTCGAAAACAATCTCACCAGCCTCGGTCTCGACCGAATTCCCCTGGTCAACCTCAGGCGCGCCGAGAACAACTCGCGGGTGCTCGCTGAAGGTGACCAGGTCGTCGATTTCGACGACCAACTCGCCACGATGATCGCCCTGCGAGATGAAGGCAAGATCGGTGGGATCGGGCTCAGCAGCGTCACCCTCGATCGAGTTCGGCATGCGTTACCCGCGGGAATCGTGTGTGTGCAGAATGCGTACAGCCTCGTCGCGCGGGGTGACGAAGACCTTCTGGATCTGTGCGTCAGCGAGGGTATCGCGTGGGTACCATTTTTTCCGCTCGGCAGCGCACTCCCGACCCTCCCCAAGGCCACCAACGAACCGGCGGTAGAAGACGCTGCACAACGACTCGGCTGCACCCCGTCGCAAGTAGCGCTCGCCTGGCTGCTTCGGCACACACCGAACACGCTGCTCATTCCCGGAACCGCGGACCTCGACCATCTCGAAGCCAATGTGGCCGCGGGCGACATTCACCTCGACGACAAAACCGTCGCTGTGCTCGACAGCATCTAGCCGTCGATAACAGGGGCTAACCATGAGGCGTGCCAATCTACCAAGCCGAGTCGGCGGTACCAGCACACGCGGCGTGCTTCGAAAACCGCTCGCGGCACTGCTCATGCTCACAGCCGCCGCCACCCTCACGCTTACGGCTGGCGCGACGGCCGCTCTTGCCGCGAACCCGCCACGCGGCAACCCATCAGCCAGCACCGCGTCGGCCGGCCAGGTTCGTTCGTTCTTCGTACCGGTGCCTGAATCGCCAGGCAGCACCACGACCATCAAACTCGACGTCGACCTCTATACCCCCGCCACGACCCCCGCGCCGGCCGTGCTGCTCGCGCACGGTTTCGGGCAGACAAAAACCGATCTCGCCCCCGAGGCAAAAAAGCTACAAGCCGCCGGTTACGTGGTACTCGCCTACACCGCCCGCGGTTTCGGTCAATCCGGTGGCTCGATCGGGCTCGATTCGCTCGACGGCGAGGTTCCGGATGCCCGGGCACTCGTTGACGTGTTGGCGAGTGAGCCCACCGTACACAAGCAGAACGGCGACCCTGTCCTGGGCGCAGTCGGCGGATCATACGGCGGCGCTCTCGCATTGATGCTCGGCGCGACAGACCCCCGCATCGACACCGTAGTCGCCGCCATCACCTGGAACGACCTCGCGCAGGCGCTGATGCCGGGCTCTGCGGGTACCGTGACGGCGCCCGCGGGATCAGCTTCAGCAGGATCGGGTTCATCTGGTCAGGCCTTGCTGCGCGACTTCAAGTCGGGGTGGGGCTCGCGTCTATTCGCTGCCGGCATCACACCAACCGACCCGTGCGGGCGATTCACTCCCGCGTTCTGCGCGCTATATCAGAATCTCATCTCAGGTGCCCAACCGAGCACCGCTGACCGGGCTTTGCTGGCCCGATCGTCGCCGTCGACGGTGCTCTCAGGCATGCACGCACCGACGCTTCTCTTGCAGGGGTTGCAAGACAATTTGTTCGGGCTCGACCAGGCGAATGCGAACGAACAACAGCTAGCGAAGGCTGGCGCCCCGGTTCAGGTGCAGTGGTTCAATGGCGGTCATGACGGCGGCGGCATCGCGGGCACCGACACGATCATCCAGTCGTGGCTGGCCGACCATGTGAAGACGAACCTGCCGGTGCCGTCGACGTTTACCTACGCGGTACCCCCAAGCGCCACAGCCTTCGGCCAGACCATTACGACGCCGGGTTACCCCGGCCTTGACGGTGTGGGTGCCGGCCAGCAGATCGCCCTCGCAGGCCCCGAGGCAACCATCATCAATCCACCAGGCGGGCAACCGGCCTCTGTCACCGGCCTGCCCGGTCTCGACACAAGCAGCGTCGCGGGTCGTGCCGCCATCGGGCTGCTCGGCGCAGCCAATTCCCCGGCTGAGCAGGCACAATTCGTATCGGCTGCGCTGACCGATCCGATCGTACTGGCCGGCGCCGCCACAGCGCACCTGCGCGTCACCCCGGCCCCGGGGACAACCACGCCAACAGATGCCCTGCTGTACGCCCAGCTCTCGGTGAGTACAGGAGACTCGATGCGTGCGCTCCCCGGCGGAGTTGCGCCGATCAGGGTGACTCTGCCGACAGCGGGGGCCAATGTGACGGTGACGCTGCCCGCCACCGCGTGGAGCTTCACCCCCGGAGACCGGGTGACCCTGACCATCCGCACTACCGATTCGCAATTCGAAGGCGCGACGAACCCTGCCGCCTACCTGGTCGCGGTCGACGGACCGATCAGCTTGCCAACCGTTGCCGCAGCAGCGACCGCCCAAAATGCCGGGCTACCGCCGATCGGCGTACTGATCGGCATCGCGGCGACCCTGCTGGCGGGGATCGTGCTGATCGTGATCGCCCTGGTGCGCAGCAGATGCGTCCCCCAGGTCGCCGACGGTGCTCCGACCACCACAGATACACTCACCGACTCGACTGGGGTCAACGCATCCCCCCAGGCCGCTGCAGACACCGCCGTCGACCTCGAGGGCCGAGACGTGCGCGAAGCGCCTCCGCTTGAGATCCGAGGCCTGACGAAGCGCTTTCGCTCGGGATTTATCGCGGTCGATGACGTGTCTTTCACCGTCGAACGCGGTCAGGTACTCGGCCTTCTCGGCGAGAACGGTGCCGGCAAGACCACCACACTGCGCATGGTCGCCGGCCTCGTCCGACCCGACGCCGGAACTGCCACCTCGTTCGGTGCTTCAATCGGCCCGAGCGCCCCGGTGCTTTCGCGAATCGGCTGCTTTATCGAGGGGCCCGGTTTTCTGCCACATCTCTCAGGGCGCCGCAACCTCGAGCTGTATTGGGCGGCGACCGGCCGGCCACGCCGCGACGCACGGTTCGAGGAGGCACTCGCGGTCGCCGACCTCGGCGGTGCCCTCGCAAAACCCGTACGCGGGTACAGCCAAGGCATGCGTCAACGCCTGGCCATCGCTCAAGCCATGCTCGGGATGCCGGATCTTCTCATTCTCGACGAGCCAACCAACGGGCTCGATCCGCCGCAGATCACCGCCCTGCGCGGCGTGCTGCGCGGCTACGCCGAAGGAGGCCGAACCGTGATCGTCTCATCGCACCTACTCGGAGAAGTCGAGCTCACCTGCACTCACGTCGTTGTGATGTCACACGGCCGGGTGGTCGCGACGGGTGAAGTAGGCGACATCGCCGGCGACGCAAACGAGTTAGTGATCGGCGTCACCAACATCGAAACCGCACTTACGGCCATGCTCGCCCTGGGCGTCGACCGCGCCGAGGCCCACGAGCCGCAGGGAATCAGGGTTGCGCCTGGCGTTCACCGGGTTGATGAGGTCATCGTTGCGCTCGTCGAGGCTGGCGTCGGCGTGACCGACATGCAGCGCGGTCGCCACCTCGAAGAAGCATTCCTGTCTCTCATCGGTGCCACGGAGCCGTCAGCATGAGCGGGCACAACACCGTGACTCGTAGCACGGCTGCAACCACCGACCGCACCGGCACAATCGCGCCCGGCTCGGAACGGCGACGCGGCACGATGCCGTTCCGAGTGGAGCTGGCACGTCAGCTGAGTCAGTGGCGTGTGCGCATCGTGCTGATCATCCTCGTGCTGTTGCCCGTCATCGTGCGAGTCGCACTTCTCTTCGGCGGGCCGCCGACAAGCACGAGTAGCGGCGGTGGTGGTGGCGGCACCTCGGCGACGAGCCTCGTCGCGCTCGCGCAAGTGAGCGGGGGCACCTTTACCGGGTTCGTACTTGAACTGACTCAGGGGTTTCTGATCACGCTGATCGCCGCATTGCTCTTCGGCGACATGATCGCCGGCGAAGCATCGCGTTCGACGCTCAAATACCTGCTCACCATTCCAGTACCGCGGCTCCGACTGCTGGGAGTGAAGGTGGCCGTATCGTCGGCCCTCTTGGCCGCCGGCCTCATCGCGCTGACCGTGGTTGCTCTCGTCGTCGGCATCATCTCGTACGGGCCGGGCGGCATCCAAATACCGGGAGGCCCGCTGCTCGGGCTCGGTGACTCGCTCGGCCGAATCGGCCTGGCCACCGCGACCGGAGCCGCCGGTATGCTCTGGGCGGCCGGTCTCGGTACCCTTCTGACGGTCGTAGCCAACTCGCCTCTCGCGGCAGCCGGCGGTGTCGTGCTCGTCTCGATCCTGTCGCGCCTGCTCGATTCGATCCCCACACTGGGCGACCTCCGCATTATTTTGCCGACGCACTACTCGACCGCATTCAATCAGTTCCTCACTGCGCCCACAGATCTCGCGCCAGTGGCCGCATCGGTGCTCTCTGGCCTGATCTGGGCGCTGGTGCTCGGAACGGGGGCGGCCTGGTGGTTCAGCCGCAAAGATATTTCAGGCTGAAGACCGAATCCGGTTGCGCGGGCTCGAGCCCTGACGCGATGTCGCCGTCAAAGCCCCAGCCGGGTGACAGCAGCACTGAACCGCCAGAGCTCGCGCGCGTTCTGTTCGTTGTACGAAAGCTCTGACGATCGCGCGTCGGTTACATCGGTGCGATCGAAATAGCGACCGTCAAGCGGCAATCGGGGAGTTGCGGTAGCCAGATTCGCGAGCGCGTTACTCGAGGTGTCAAGGCTACCGACCCGTGCCGAAAACACTCGCCTGAGCAGACCACCAACCAGCCGCGGCGTCGCGGCGAAATTCGTTTCTGTCATCAGGCCGGGGTTGAATGCGGCTGCGGTGATGCCCGAGTGCTCGGCTCGAAGACGACTCGAAAGCTCAGAAACAAAGTAGAGATTGCAGAGCTTGGAATAGGAATACCGGCGAGCCCTGATGCTCGCCCGCTGACCTGGCTACGCCAACGCCTCGGCGCCGAGCCAGGTCAGCCGCGGGCCGGGTGGCTGATGCATGTCGCTCGAGACAGAGATCACTCTTGCGGTCGGAGACATCGAATTCAGCAGTGAATTGGTCAGCAAGAAATGCCCCAGATGATTCGTCGCGAAGACCGGATCGAAACCGTCGGCGGTCGGACCACTGCCTCCTGCGATGCCGGCATTACAGATCACGGCGTCGATCGGCGGCTCTGGCTGAGTGACCCACTGTGCTACGAACTCCCGCACCGACGACATCGAAGAAACATCCAGCCGCATCGCACGAACCCTGGTATTGCCGGTGGCCTCGGTTATGGCTCGTTCAGCCTCGACACCCTTGGCCATATTCCGGCACGCGAGAATCACGGCACTTCGGGCAGACCTCGACGCGATAATGCGCGCAGTCGCGAAACCGAGCCCCGAATTCGCCCCCGTGACAAGAACGACACCGTCACAATCAGACGTCCCGAACGGAGGATTCATCGCCGGCCTGCGCCAATGCCGGGCTCTCTTGACATTGTTCAGGACTAACCGTCACCCTCACGGGTGATCGCCGGACAAACTCGATGTTTGCAGTGTCAATCTACGGGGTGGTGTGGGCGGGAATGTGCCAGAAGCCGGCGGTGGCGAACCGCAAGGATGACAAGGAGAACAGGGAGGTGTTGGAGCTTCCGGAGAGCGCACCGTCGTTCGACCAGTAGTACTGGTAGAAAGCGGGGGCAGTAACACCCTCCGGGTCGGTGTTCTGCACGACATCCGTGGTGGTGATGCGCAGGCGAAGACCATCGCGCCTGAACTGCGCCACGGTGCTGCAGGTGGTGGCGGAGGCCCCGGTTGCCAGCAGTACCGAGAGGCAGAGCAGGCCGGAGTCGGTGCGTGAGCCGTAGATGTTCTGGATGGGGTCGCCGAACTGGCCGAGCGAGCGAGTGGTCTCGGCGCGGATGTCGAAACCGAGGTCGATCGACGGTGCGTCGACGGGCCCCTGAGCCCTGTTGAACACGCTCAGCGCATCGCCGCTCGGAGCCGCGGCTATGGGGGGAGGCGGAGCGGGCTGAAAGCGGCCGGCGGCGAACCCGACAACCAGGAGGACGGCGACTCCGAGCACGACAAGAGCGGTTCTTCGACGATCCTGTGGCGGACTATCGTCGGTTGCCTCCTGCGTCGGCGGTTCCGTGGCGGCCGCTGCCTCGGCGGCACCGGCGGTGGGCGGATGAAACGCCAGGATCGCTTCGTCCAGTGCACGATCGTCGTCCCGGATCGTGCGCTCCGCCATTCGCAGGGACAACGCGTCTTTGGTGATCTGCACCCGCTCGCCGGTGAGCGGATCGTCTGTCTCCACCATCGTCGCCGAAGCACCTTCGCGAGAGAACACGGCTCGTCGCAGCGGGTCAAGAGCGTCGGACGGATCGGGACGCCCCATGGGTGACGCCGCACCAGGATTGGCTCGCCACCACAGGGCATCCGCCACATCATGCCGTCCGCGGTATATGTCCCGCAGTCGCGCGAGCATTTCGGGGTCGGTGAGCAGCCGCTGTGCTTCGTCCCTCGAAGGACTTTCGCTCGCGAACATCCGTTACGCCTTCCGTGCAGTTCACACGTTATCCCGAGACCTAGGCTGGCAGTTGGGAAAGGATCGCCAATGAGCAACGACGCACAGATATCCGACAGCGAACGCACCAGGACGATGACCTGGGAGGATCCGCTGATCGGGGCGAAGCTGGCCCGCACGATGTCGGGGCTCGACTACATCCAGGCGCTCATCGACGGTTCTGTTCCGCCTCCTCCGATTGTCACGCTGATGAAGATGCGAGCGGTATCGGCCGAAGTGGGCCGGGTCACCTTCACCTGCGACCCCGATGAGTCGCACTACAACCCGATCGGTACCGTGCACGGTGGCCTGGTGTGCACCCTTCTTGACTCGGTGCTCGGTTGTGCCGTGCAGACCACGCTTCCGCATGGCCAGGCCTACACCTCGCTCGAGATCAAGGTCAGCTATCTCCGACCGGTGATGGCGGATACCGGCCAGCTCACCGCCGTGGGAATCGTCACTAAACCGGGTAGTCGTGCCGCATTCGCCGAGGGGACCGTGCACGATTCGAATGGCAAGCTGATCGCCACCGCGAGCAGCACGTTGCTGGTCTTCCCGGTCTGAAACGGGGTCGTCGGGCCGTGCTGAGAACGGTGCTCATTCCCGACTAGCCGAAATGCTGGCCGCGCCGCCCCGGCGTTCTTAGAGTTGTAGTGATGAGCGACTCGCGCGGACACGATCACGCGCATTCTCACGGCCTCGACGGGCCAGCGGGAAGCGCCAATCGGTCGCGCCTCGGCATCGCGATCGGCATCGTCTCCGTTGTGTTGGTGGTCGAGATCATCGGCGGACTGGTTTCCGGGTCGCTCGCACTGTTTGCCGATGCAGGCCACATGCTTTCGGATCTCACCGGGCTGGTCGTTGCCCTCGTCGCCACGATCATCGCCGCGCGTCCTGCGACCGATGCGCAGACCTTTGGCCACCGCCGCTCTGAGGTGTTCGCCGCTTTCATCAATGCGGCGATCCTGTTGGCGGTCGTCGTTTTCATCCTCGTCGAAGCCATCGAAAGGCTGGCGAGCGCTGGCGCAGGCGGGGTGCAGGCGCCGCTGATGCTCGTGGTGGCCGTGGTGGGCGCCATCGCCAACACGGCGAGCCTGCTCGTGCTGCGCGGCGGTGCCAAGGACTCGATCAACATGCGCGGCGCATATCTCGAGGTGCTCGGCGACCTGTTCGGATCGCTCGCGGTCATCGTCGCGGCCATCGTCATCCTGCTCACCGGTTTCGAACGTGCGGACTCGATAGCCTCCCTCGTGATCGCGGCCCTCATTCTGCCGCGAGCGGTGAGTCTGCTGCGGGACGTGCTGCGGGTACTCAGCCAGGGCACGCCGCGGGGCACGGACGTCGCGCTGATCCGTGAACACGTGCTGGCCAAGGAGGGCGTGGTCTCTGTGCACGACGTACACGTCTGGTCGATCACACCGGGGTCGAACGTCTTCTCGGCCCACGTCGTGGTGGAGCGACGAGTGTTCAGCGAGAACCGCACGGACACGCTGCTCGACTCGCTCAGCGAGTGCCTCTCCGAACACTTCGATGTGGAACACTCGACCTTCCAGCTGGAGCCGGAGGAGCACGCCGACCACGAGCTCGAGCAACACCGCTAGCCGATCCTCACGACCGGCGGTACGAAAAAGGGGCCCTCGCTGTGGCGAGAGCCCCGTGGTTGTCGTGTGGACTATTTCTGCAGAACGACCTGGAGGTCGAGCGTGATGGTCACGTCGTCGCCGAGCGTGAAGCCACCGGCCTCGAGGGCTGCATTCCAGCTGACGCCGAAGTCCTGGCGGTTGATCGTGGTGGTCGCGGTGGCGCCCGCCTTGGTCTGCCCGTAGCCGTCAGTGACGATGCCACCGAATTCGCCCTTGAGGGTCACCGCGAGGGTTACGCCACGAAGCGTGAGGTTGCCTACGACGGTGAAGTCGTCGCTGTCGGCTTCGACACTGGTCGAGACGAACTTGATGGTGGGGTGCTCCTCGGCGAGGAAGAAGTCGCTGGTGCGCAGGTGCGCGTCGCGGTCTTTCTGCTTGGTGTTCACCGACGCGACGTCGATGGTCGCCTCGATGGTGCTGTCCTTGGGATCCGCGGCCGTGACGATGGTGGCGTCGAAGGTCTCGAATGTGCCGCGCACCTTGCTGATCTTGAGGTGCTTGACGGTGAAGGACACCTCGGAGTGGGCGGGGTCGAGTTTCCAGGTGCCGGCCACATAGTCCGGATGCGTGTCAGTGAGATTGGTCATAGCTCTATGCAATCGCATAAATCCAGAAACTATTCCGAAAATAGGTGACGTGTCACAAATTTTACGAAATATTAACCGGCTGGGTCTGCAGGCACGTCGCCGGTACCCTCGAGGAATGGCCATGAACGTCGCACTGCTCCGCGGGATCAACGTGGGCACGGCGAAGTCCGTGTCGATGGCGGAGCTCGCGACAGTCTTTGAGAACCTCGGCTTCGACAGGGTCGCGACAGTGCTGCGCAGCGGAAACGTGGTGTTCTCATCGAAGCGCACTGTGCCTGCGGGCGCTGCGGCATCCATCGAGGCGGCCATTCTGAAATCAACCGGTGTCCAATCCAGCGTGCTCGTCTTTTCCGCCGCAGACTTTGCCGCGATCGCGTCAGCCAACCCGCTTCTCGACATCGCCACGGACGGTTCGAAATCGTTCGTGACCTTCATCGCGGACCTTCCGAAGAACCTTCAGGCTCCGGATGCCGCGGCTCTCGCCCCCGAGGTGCTGGCGGTCGGCGCCGCCGCGATCTACCAGTGGATGCCCGATGGCAGCCTCCAGACGAAGGTACCGAAATCGTTCTGGAAACAGTTCGATTCGCCGGTCACGGCGCGCAACTGGAACACCGTACAGAAGCTCCTCGTGCTGCTCGCCGAATGAGGGCGAACACTTCGCGCGCTGAGTTATCCTCCCCTCCTTCACAGGGGATACGGAGGTTGATGTTCGAGGGTAGTCGATGAGAGCCGTCAGTATGACGTTTCATCGGTGCGAGTATTTCCACCTGATGTGAAACCCGATCGGCCTCGGTTTCCCCCTCATATCGGGGAACCCACCGTCCCCAAGCTCGATGATGTGTGCTTGCCGCCTGTGCCTGTGCCCTAGCGCTCCCGCAGTAATCCGGAGAACCTCGCTTGCCTACCCTTCCTCCCCGTGCGTCCACGCACGCCCCGATCCATGCAGCCCCTACTGCGGCGCACCTTCCGGGCCTCAACGGCCGGTCCGTTCGCAACCTCCGTAACCTCTCGCTCGTGCGCTCGGTGCGTCGTTTCGTCGCGGTCATCGCCGCCGTCTTCGCGGTCGCGCTCGGTGCCGGTTTCGCCGTTCCCGCCTACGCGCACTCGTTCGAAGTCACCGCTGTGAAGGCACCCCGACTGCAGGCCTTCTCGGTACCGGACACGATCACGGCAGCCAGCTCTGACACGGCCGTGTCGCAGAAAACTGCGCCCGTCGTCCTCGCTGACGTAGCCACGAGCGTTGCCGATACGGTGATCGCCAGGGACGCCTACAGCGTGACCTCGCCGCCGCCACTGGTCTGGCCCGTCGACCCGAGCACGCCGATCAGCGACGGATTCGGCCCGCGGGTCTCGCCGTGCGCTGGCTGTTCGAGCAATCACGAGGGCGCTGACTTCGACCCGGGCTACGGAGCCCAGGTGCACGCGATCGGGGCCGGTGTGGTCGTGGAGACGGACGCGCCTGGCTGGGCGGCCCTCGGCATCCATGTTGCGATCCAGCACGTGATCGATGGGCAGGTCGTGGTCAGTGCCTATGGCCACATGCAGGTCGGTTCCATGCCGCTCAAGGTCGGCGACTACGTCTATCCGGGCGAAGTGGTCGGACTGGTCGGAAGCACCGGAGCCAGCACGGGCGCACACCTGCACTTCGAGATTCGCGCCGGCGGAACCAACCCGGTCAATCCGATCACCTGGATGCACGCCCACCTCGGCTAGAGACTGTATTTCGACCTCTACCTTTCGGTGCTCGCTCAATCTGGGGCTGGTGAAAATCGGCTGGCCGGATAGATTTAGCCTGATGTTGATTACTGGCGCAACGGTATCGATTGTCATACCCGCCTACAACGAAGAGGCCACGATCCGGCCCTGTCTTCTGGCCGCCATTCTCCAGACGGTTCCCGCGAGCGAGATCATCGTGGTCGACAACAGGTCTACGGATGGCACGGCTGCGATCGTGCACGCGGTGCAGGTCGAATATCCCGACGCCCCGATCATCTACCTGCAGCAGAACGAGGAGCAGGGCCTCGTTCCCACACGCAACTTCGGGCTCGACCACGCGCAGGGCGAAGTGCTCGGGCGCATCGACGCCGACTCGATCATCGAACCGAACTGGGTGGAGGAGGTGCAGAAGGCGTTCCAAGACCCCTCTGTCGCGGCATCCACCGGCCCGGTGCTCTACTACGACATGCCGCTGCGTCGTTTCGGTCTTAAAGCGGATGACACCCTCCGCCAGCTGGTTCTCAAGCTCAGTCGTGAATACCACTTCCTTTTCGGCAGCAATATGGCTATCCGCCGGGAGGCGTGGCAAGCAGTGCGGCTCGAGGTCTGTCGCGACCAGGACGACGAGCTGCACGAAGACATCGACCTCTCGGTGCATCTCGCCCGCCATGCTTTTCGTGTGGCCTATGTGCCGAAGATGGTGAGCGGGATGTCCGCGCGTCGACTCGAGGATTCGCCACGCGACTACGCCTACTACGCGCTGCGTTTCGATCGCACCTATGCCAGGCACGGCATCCGCAGCCCGGCTCTTCGTGCGCCGATCATCGTCTTCCTGGTGATCTATCCGCTGTTCAAGACCGTTCGCGCCATCAGGCAGCGACGGCAGGCTTTCGCCGACCGCAAGTGACGGGCTGCTCTCCCAGCAAGAGGGGTTAGCGTCGAAGCGTGACCAGTTTCGCGCCAGGGGTGAGATCTCGAATGCTCTCCGCCTTCACCGGCAGTGCGAACGGGCGTCCGGACTGGGTTGCCCAGATCGAGAAGGGCGACGATGCCGGGTTCTTCGGTGTCGGGTCGGCCGCCTGGGCGGTTCACGGTGGGATGCCGACCCTGGTCGCCGGCATCCGTGCGCTCTTGATGCAGACGCTTCATCCCGGTGCGATGGCCGGTGTACACGACTGGTCCCGGTACCGGGAGGACCCCCTCGGGCGACTCTCCGGCACGATCCAGTGGCTGATCGGCGTGACTTTCTCCGACACCGCGATGGCGGTTCGCGAATCGACGCGGGTCGGTCGTTTTCACGACAGGGTCACGGGAACCTATCTCGACGCACAGGGTGTCGAGAGGTCATATTCCGCCGGCGATCCAGAACTGCTCTCCTGGGTTCATGTGGTCTTCACTGATGCCTTCCTCGGTAGCCACATGATCTGGGGCGGACGCATCCCCGGCGGTGCCGACCAGTACGTTCGAGAATGGACGAAAGCCGGCGAACTGATCGGCGTGGTCGACCCGCCCGCGTCCGAGGCCGAGTTGCGTTCGCAGCTGGATGCCTTCCGCACGGCCGGCATCCTGAAGAGCGACGAGCGGGTGGCGGAGGCCGTGAGGTTCATCCGCAGTCCAGGGCTCACCAGGGGGATGATGCCTGCCTATCGCATCCTGTTCGCCGGAGCCGTCGCGTCGATCCCTGCCGACTATCGCAGGCTTCTGGGGTTGAGACGACCGTGGTGGCCAGCCATCACGGCGACCCGGGCAGTGCTGGCGCTCGCTGGAAAGATCCTCGGCACGAGCTCGACGAGCGAGGTCGCGGCCAGGCGACGACTCGCCCGGCTCGGCCTGCTGCCGATGGTGGGCGAGGATGTCCGAAGCCTCGGGTAGATTGCCTTCGGGATGAGCAAACAGGACGGCAGCAACCGGCAGGTCAGCGCCACCTCCGTAGACAGCAGCACCGCCACGATCCTGCACGTCGACCTCGACGCGTTCTTCGCCTCTGTAGAACTGCTCGATCGACCGGAGATCGCCCACCTGCCTGTCGTGGTGGCCGGCCGCTCGGCGCGATCAGTGGTGACCGCCGCCAACTATCCGGCCCGCAAGTTCGGCGTGCGTTCGGCGATCCCGCTGTCGCAGGCGCTGCGGATGTGTCCGAAGGCGATCGTGCTCGAACCGCACTTCGAGAAATACCGCTACTACTCCCAGAAAGTCATGGAGATCTTCGACGACGTCACGCCACTGGTCGAACGCCTTGGTATCGACGAGGCCTTCCTCGACGTCGCCGGCGCCCGTAGGGTGATCGGGTCGCCCGCCGACGTCGGCGCGCTGGTGCGTCGCCGCGTGCAGGAGGAGACACGACTCACCTGCTCGGTCGGCGCAGCATCCACCAAATTCGTCGCGAAACTGGCCTCCGGGCGGGCGAAACCCGACGGCATGCTGGTGGTGCCTGCTGCGGACACCCTGGCCTTCCTGCATCCGCTTCCGGTCAGTGCGCTCTGGGGCGTCGGTGCGGCGACCGAGGAATCCCTGACGCGTCGCGGGCTGCACACGATCGGTGACATCGCTCACAGCCAGCTCGGTGCCCTTCAGCGAGCTGTGGGGGAGGCATCCGGTCGCAAGCTGCACGATCTCGCGAACGGCATCGATCCGCGCTCGGTCAACCCGCGGGCCGTGGAGAAGAGCGTCGGTCACGAGGTGACCTTCGAGGTCGACACTGTCGATTCGGAGTTGCTGCGGCGCGAACTGCTTCGCCAGTCCAACGCGGTGGCCGTGCGGCTGCGCACAGCCGGCTGGGTGGGGCGCACCGTGGTGCTCAAGCTTCGCTACGCCGACTTCAGCACCCTCACGCGGTCGCGCACCCTCGCCGAATCGACAGACCTTGGTCGGCGCATCTACGAGGAGGTGCGCTCGATCCACGACGCGCTCGGCAACCACGGCGCCGTGCGATTGATCGGCGTGCGCGTGGAGCAACTCAGCGCTGGCGACGACCAGCAGTTCGGCCTCTGGGACGAGGACGAGGTCTGGCGTGAGGCGGAAGACACCATGGATGCCGTGAGCGCGCGTTTCGGCCGCGGCTCACTGCGGCCCGCGTCACTATTGAAGACTGCGGCTCCGCGCGGGGACGCCCAGAACTCGCATCGCATCGACTACGAGGCTGCGCCGACGAGGGAGGCTGCGTCGACGAAGAAGCTCAAGCCACCGAAGGAGTGAGCTGCCCGCGCAGGAAAGCGGCGACTTTCGCGCGTGCTTCGAAGGCCGGATGACCATCCACCTCTCGCAGCTCATTGGTGAGCACCGCGTGTGCGCCCTTCGCGAAACCGCCCGCGTTGCCGGGTGAGGAATCCAGTTCGATCACCTCGAAGGCGTCGCCGAGTCTGTTCTTGAGGGTGTCGAAGCGGGCGCGGGGAGAGGCCATATCTTCGCTGAATCGCAGTCCCATCGCGCACACCGCACCCTCGCTCGCGCGTTCGGCCACGCGATCGAACTCGGCGGCTGACATGCCAGGGTCCAACAGTCGTGCGCGCCCGAGGGGGAACGGCACTGCCGGCTGGCTCAGCACCGAGGCGAGCACCGAGTCGTCGACGGCGGTCGCGAGGGCGAAGCCGCCGGTGAAACACATTCCGATGACCCCGACGCCGGATGCCGGGGTGCGGGAGGCGAGATCGGCGGCGACCGCGCGCAGGTAGTCGGTGATCGGTCGGTGGGCGTTAGCGGTGAATGCGCGAAACTCCGACGAGACGCAGAGCCTCGAAACCACGCGCATCGTATAGCCGACGGTTGCGGGCTTCTCCGGCTCGCCGAACGGTGACGGAACCACCACGGTGAATCCCTCCGCGACGAGGTACTCGGCGAGTCCGAGAACCTCGGGGGTGATGCCCGGGATCTCCGGTATCAGTACGACGCCCGGCCCGTCGCCCTTCTCGAAGCAGTCGTAGGTGAACCCGGCACCGGTGAACGGGGCGCGCTTCCATCCGGTGAGGTCTGCGTGCGGGGCTGTGGCAGCCATGGTTTCTCCGATCGGGGCGTGCGTCGCAGTGGCATCCGTCGACTCCAGAATCTTATTCCCGGGTTATCGGTCGGGAGGTCGGCGGGCGAGGATCGCCACGGAGCGACTGGGCAGCACCACACCGGATGACGACGCGCCGATGGTCTCGTGGGAGGCGAGCAGCACCGTACCGCCGTAGGGCAGGGCGACCGGGTGCGCGGCGAAGTTCACGACGATGCTGGTGTCCGCGCGGTGCAGTGCGAACCACTTCTCCTCGTCGTCGAAATCGGCGCTGACCCGCGTGAGCCGCGGATCGGTGAGGTCGGAGCGCGTGCGACGCAACTCCGCGAGCTGGCGGTAGAGGTCGAGCAGCCTGGAGTGATCAGCGTCGGCGGGTTCCGACCAGTCGAGCTTGGAGTTCTCGAAGGTGCCCGGGTCCTGGGGGTCTGGCACGGCATCCGGATCCCAGCCCATTCGCTCGAACTCCCTGATGCGGCCCTCGGCGGTGGCTGTGCCAAGCTCCGGCTCCGGATGCGCGGTGAAGAACTGCCAGGGCGTGGACGCGCCCCACTCCTCACCCATGAACAGCATCGGTGTGAACGGGCTCGCCAGTGTCAGCACTGCCGCGATGGCGAGCTGGCCGTAATCGAGGGTCGCCGCGAGCCGGTCGCCGGTCGCGCGGTTGCCGATCTGGTCGTGATTCTGGTTGGCGACCACCAGCCGCCAGCCCGGCATATTCTCGGTGTCGATCGGATGTCCGTGCTCCCGCTCGCGGAACGACGAGTGGGTGCCGTCGTGGTAGAAACCGCGGGTGACGACCTTGGCGAGGGATTCGAGATGCGCGAAGTCTGCGTAATAGCCCGTGGTCTCCCCGGTGACCGCCACGTGTACAGCGTGGTGAAAGTCGTCGCTCCACTGGCCGGTCAGACCATAACCGCCACCCTCGCGGGGCCTGATGAGCTTCGGATCGTTGAGGTCGGACTCGGCGATCAGGGTCAGCGGTCGCCCGAGGAAGGCCGAGAGGGCATCCGTCTCTTCCGAGAGTTCCTGCAGGATGTGCTTCGGCGAATCGTCGACGAGGGCGTGCACGGCATCCAGTCGCAGGCCGTCCACGTGGTAGTCGCGCAACCACATCAGCGCGTTGTCGATCACGAAGGAGCGCACCTGTGGGGTGCCGAGGTCGACCGAAGATCCCCAGGTGTTGGCGCTGGCCTCGTGGAGGTAGGGGCCGAAGCGCGGAAGATAGTTGCCGCTCGGGCCGAGGTGATTGTAGACGACATCCTGGATCACGCCGAGGCCGCGCTGATGGCAGGCGTCGACGAAGCGCTGGTAGGCGTCAGGTCCGCCGTAGGTCTCGTCAACCGCGTACCAGAGCACACCGTCGTAACCCCAGTTGTGAGCGCCGTTGAAGCCGTTGACGGGCAGCAGCTCCACGAAGTCCACGCCGATCGACACCAGGTGATCGAGCTTCTCGATTGCGCTGTCGAGTGTGCCCTGCGGGGTGAAGGTGCCGAGATGCAACTCGTAGATCATGCCGCCGGCGAGCTGGCGGCCGGTCCATGCTTCATCGGTCCAGCGGAACTCTGCGGCGTCGAACGTGCGTGAGAGACCGTGGACGGATTCTGGCTGCCGCCGTGAGCGCGGGTCGGGCAGCGGAGTTTGGTCGTCGTTCAGCAGGTAGCCGTAGTCGCTTCCGGTCACGCTGTCCAGGGCGATCCACCAGCCGTCGTCGACAGAGGTCATCAGATGCCGCGAGCCGTCCAGCTGCAGCGTGACGGTCGTGGCGTTCGGCGCCCACAGTTCGAAACTCACGAGTCGAGCCCTTCGGTCGGAACGAGCAGCGCGACGGGATACTTCTTCAGCAGGTCACCGATCTGCAACTCTCCACCCTCGAACCGGCGATCGCTGATCAGGTCGGTGACCGGCCGGCCGGCGAGCGCGATCGAGGTGTCGCCCCAGCCGCCTGCCCGCTCAAGGCCGAGAGGCAGTCGTGTGGCGACGGTCATCGCCTGGCCGCGGTCGAAGGCGACCACGTGCTTCGCGCCCGACCCGAAGGCCGTGATCGGGGCGTAGCGACTGAAGAACTCCGGATGATCCCGCCGCAGCCGCAGCGCGCGCGTGGTCACGAGCAGCTTCGCCGCACCCGTCTCATCGATCGGCGGGTGGGCGCCGGCATCCACGGCGGCCAGGTACAGCCGACGGATGTCGAAGTCGACAGCGCGCCGGTTGTCCGGGTCGACGAGTGAGGTCTCCCAGAGCTCGCTGCCCTGATAGACGTCGGGCACGCCGGGGGCGGTGAGCTGGATGAGTTTCGCCGAGAGCGAGTTGCTCCAGCCGGCGTCGCGAATGTCGTCGAGCACCTCGCCGAGAACCGCCATCACGGCGTCGTCATCGAAGGCGGAATCGATGAGGGCGTGCATCCGCTGCTCGAATTCTTCGCGCGGTGCTGCCCAGCCGGTGGAATTGCCCGCTTCACGCGCGGCCTTCTCCGCGTAGGCGTGCAGGCGCTCACGGCTGGCAGGCCACGAGCCGACGACAGCCTCCCAGAGCAGGGCCTCGAGCGGTCCGTCGCCGAGTGGTGCGGCCTCACGTAAACGGCCGAAGGCGGTCTCCCACTCCTCCGGCATCTCTGACAGCACGCTGATGCGGGCGCGCACGTCTTCTCCGCGCTTGGTGTCGTGGGTGGAGAGCGTGGTGAGTGAGGCAGGGAAACTGGCCTGCCGCAGCTGCTGGCGGCGGTGGAACTCCCTGACCCCGATGGAGAACTCTGACGGATCGGCACCCACTTCGGTGAGCGACCCGAGGCGGGTATAGCGATAGAAAGCGGTGTCCTCGACGCCCTTGGCCATCACCATGCCCGAGGTCTGCTGGAAGCGGATGGCCGCGGGATGAGTGGGATCGCTGAGCGTCGGAATCAGTCCGTCGATCGTCTCACCGAGCTCTGGCCGGTGCACCTTCGCGAGGCTGGCAGCCTCGTGCAGGTGTTCGAGCCCGAGTGGCAGGTAGGAGCGGTAGACGGGGAAGCAGGCGAGTAGCTCAGCGAGGGCATCAGCGGTCCGCGAGATCTCCGCACCCTCGTCGGCGACGACCTGTTCGACGGAACTGCCGAGGTCCCTCTCCAGGCGAAGCACCTCCGCGCGCAGGATACCGTCCGCGATCGCGCGCTTCGTGTCGTGGATGAGATGGGTCCAGGAGACCGCCACATCGCTGTTCCTCAGCGAGGAGTCGAGCCGGTCGAGGGCCTCCTTGCCCGCTGGGTCGACGAACACCCTGTCGACGTCGGCGAGGGCGTCGTAGCCGGTGGTTCCGGCCGATGCCCAGGAGGTCGGCAACTGCTCGTCGCCCTCGAGGATCTTCTCCACGAGCACGTAGGTCTCGCCGGTCGCCGCGGCGAGGGCGTCGAGGTAGCCTGCCGGGTCGGCGAGGCCGTCCGGATGGTCGACGCGCAGTCCGTCGGCGAGCCCAGTGGTGATCCAGCGCACGATCTCGGCGTGCGACTCGTCGAAGACCCATGGGGTCTCGACTCGGATGCCGGCCAGGCTGTTCACCGCGAAGAACCTGCGGTAGTTGAGCTCAGCATCCGCTCGTCGCCAGTTCATCAACTCGTAGTTCTGGCGGGCGTGCACCTCCTGTGGTGACGCTCCATCGTCGGCCGTACCCGGGGCGATCGGATAGCGGTTATCGAAATAGTGCAGCTCGTCGCCGACGATGACCAGGTCGTCGAGCGAGTCGGAGCCGAGCACGGGAATCCGCACCTTCCCACCCCCGAACTCCCAGTCCACGTCGAAAGCCTTCGCGTACCGCGAGTCGCGGCCGTTCAGGAGCAGGTCCCACCACCACGGGTTCTGCTTCGGGGTCGCGACGCCGACATGGTTCGGCACGATGTCGATGAGCACGCCGAGGCCGAGCCTGCGGGCTTCGGCGGAGGCGGCATCCAGTCCAGCCGATCCGCCACGGGCCGGGTCGATGAGCGAGTGGTCGGTCACGTCGTAGCCGTGGTCGGAGCCCTCCTCGGCCTTCAGGATCGGCGACAGGTAGAGCCAGTCGGCGCCAAGGCCATGCAGATAGTCGGCGATGTTCGCCGCCGAGAACAGGTCGAACTCCGGGGTGACCTGCAATCGGTAGGTGGAGCGGGGGACGCGCATCAGCCCACCTCTGGTCGCACCGACGGCGTCGCTGCCTGTCCGGCCAGTGAGCTCAGCGACGCGGCGACGGAATGGTCGACGTCCGCCTCTGGAGCGTTCCAGGCGCGAAGCACGACGAGAGACTTCGCCTCGACAGGCACCACCTCGCCGGCCTTGCGCGGTGCGGAATCCGCCTCGGCTCCCGCAGTGTCGACGACGATCTCCCAGGCGCTGGAATACTCGGCACTCGGCAGCGTGAAGTCGACGCTGTCGTCGTGGGCGTTGAAGAAAATCGCGAAGTTGACATCGGTGATGCTCTGCCCTCGACTGTCGCGACCCTGGATGCCGTTGCCGTTGAGGAAGACGCCGATCGAGCGGCCGAAGCTCGAATCCCAGTTCTCCGGTTCCATCTCCACGCCGGTCGGCGTCAGCCAGACGATATCGGGGAGCGGCTCACCCTCGCCGCGCCTGACCGGTCGACCGTCGAAGAAACGCTTGCGGCGAAACGTTGGGTGCTCCTTGCGCAGGCGGGTGATGGCCGCGACGAAGTCGCTCAGCGGCACGTCTGCGCTGTCCCAGTGCACCCAGGAGATCTCGGAGTCCTGCGCGTAGGTGTTGTTGTTGCCCTGTTGGGTGCGGCCGAGTTCGTCGCCGTGCAGGATCATCGGCACACCCTGCGACAGCAGCAGCGTCGCGAGGAAGTTGCGCTGCTGGCGCGCTCGCAGCGTGAGGATCGCCGGGTCCTTCGTCGGGCCCTCTGCACCGCTGTTCCACGAGCGGTTGCTCGACTCGCCGTCGTTGCCGTTCTCACCGTTCGCGTCGTTGTGCTTCTCGTTGTAGGAGACGAGGTCGGCGATGGTGAAGCCGTCGTGCGCGGTCACGAAATTGATGGATGCCACGGGGCGACGTCCATCGTCTTCGTACAGGTCAGCCGATCCGGTGATCCGTGAGGCGAATTCGCCGAGGGTCGAGGGCTCTCCGCGCCAGAAGTCGCGGACGGTGTCGCGGTACTTCCCGTTCCACTCCGTCCATTGCGGCGGAAAGTTGCCCACCTGGTAGCCGCCGGGGCCGACGTCCCACGGCTCGGCGATGAGTTTCACCTGGGAGACGATCGGGTCCTGCTGCACGAGTTCGAAGAAGGTGGAGAGCTTGTCGACGTCGTAGAACTCGCGGGCGAGCGTCGAAGCCAGGTCGAAGCGGAAGCCGTCGATATGCATCTCGGTGACCCAGTAACGCAGGCTGTCCATGATGAGTTGCAGCGAATGCGGGTGGCGCACGTTGAATGAGTTTCCCGTGCCGGTGTAGTCCATGTAGAACTGTTTGTCGTCTTCGACCAGGCGATAGTAGGCCTGGTTGTCGATCCCCTTGAAGGAGATCGTCGGGCCGAGATGGTTGCCCTCCGCCGTGTGGTTGTAGACCACGTCGAGGATGACTTCGATGCCCGCATCGTGCATCGAGCGCACCATACCTTTGAACTCCTGCACCTGCTGGCCGCGGTCACCGGCCGAGGAGTAGCTGTTCTGCGGCGCGAAGAAGCCGATGGTGTTGTAGCCCCAGTAATTGCGGAGGCCCTTCTCGAGCAGGGTGTTGTCCTGCACGAACTGGTGCACCGGCATGAGCTCGATCGCGGTGATGCCGAGCTTCTTGAGGTGCTCGATGATGGCGGGGTGTGCCACGCCGGCGAAGGTTCCGCGCTGCTCTTCTGAAACATCCGGGTGCAGCTCGGTGAGGCCCTTGACATGCGCCTCGTAGATCACCGTGTCGTTGTAGGAGATGCGCGGATGCCGGTCTCCGGCCCAGTCGAAGAAGGGGTTGATGACGATGCCCATCATCATGTGCTTCGCCGAGTCGGCGTCGTTGCGCGAGAGCGGATCGCCGAAGTTGTACGAGAACAGCGCGGGATCCCAGTCGATGTCACCGCAGGTCGCCTTGGCGTAGGGATCGAGCAGCAGCTTGTGGGGATTAGAGCGCTTGCCGCTCTTCGGGTCGTACTCTCCGTAGACGCGATAGCCGTAACGCTGACCGGGCTGCACTGATGGCAGGTAGGCGTGCCAGACGTAGGCGTCGACCTCCACCAGTTCGACCCTGGTCTCGGTTCCATCGTCGTCGAACAGGCAGAGTTCGATCTTCTCTGCGATCTCGCTGAACAGTGCGAAGTTCGTGCCGCTTCCATCGAAGGTCGCCCCGAGCGGGTACGCGGACCCTGGCCAGGTTTCCATTTTTCTCCCTGCGTGATTGGTGTCTCACCGTAACCCGAACAGTGGTCGGTCGACGACTTCGGGGTGTGCGGCGAGGCCGTGTGTGTCCGCGCGCGGAGTAGCCTCGACTGGTGAGTGTAGAAGCAGGAACCGACCCCCTCAACCCCATTGACAACGAAACGCCGTGGGTTGCTCGGCAGATCGCCGAATATGTCGCCACGGATGGCGAGAAACCGACCTTCCGCGGTGGCGCACCACTGCTCCTGCTCACCACCAAAGGGCGCAAGTCCGGCGTCTGGCGTCGTACCTGCCTCATCTACGCGGAGGATGCTGGCCGCGTGCTGCTTGTCGCCTCGCTTGGCGGCGCTCCGAAGCATCCGGTCTGGTATCTCAACCTTCAGGCGAATCCCGAGGTATACCTCCAGGTGGGCGCCCGCAGGTTCCGTGCCATCGCGCGCACGGCGACCGCTGACGAGAAGCCGCCGCTCTGGGACAGAGTCGTCGGCGTCTATTCCGACTACGCCGACTACCAGCTCAAGACGGATCGACAGATTCCCGTGGTGATTCTCGACCCGGTCGACGACTGAGCCTGCCACAACCGCGCAGGAACCCCGGTAAATGACATCGGCGTGCGCGGCGGGCATCCGTCGTTGACCCCGCGACTTGGCGGCAACTGTGGTCTGGTGGCATCCAGACCACAGTTGGTGCCAAGTCAGCCTCCTCCTGGCGGTCCTGCAGACGGGGTATCCCCAGCGAGGCGTCGCCGCCCGGCTGTGGCGGCATCCGCTGGCATAGGTCGAAGCTTCTGAATATTTCTGCACAGACTGCAAGAAATTAGTTGACTCCGGTCCAGCATCCGAATATAGTTGACGTAAATCAACGATCTACGTGGCTCATAGCCCTCCATCGTTATGTCACCAGGAGTCTCCTTCATGTCACAGACCATCGACGCTGCTCAGACAGCGTCACCCGTTATAAAAATGACGCCTCGCCAGGTGCTCGAGGCCCTCTCCGGCCTGCTCCTCGGTATGTTCGTGGCGATTCTCGCAAGCACCGTCGTCTCGACCTCGCTTCCGCGGATCATCTCCGACCTCAAGGGCGACCAGACCGCCTACACCTGGGTGGTCACGGCGACCCTGCTCGCCACCGCGGTCACGACGCCGATGTGGGGCAAGCTGGCTGACCTCTTCAACCGCAAGCTGCTCATCCAGCTGGCCCTCGGGATCTTCGTGGTCGGTTCTGCCCTCGCCGGGTTCTCGCAGGACACCAACACGCTCATCGCGTTCCGTGTCGTGCAGGGCATCGGCGCCGGTGGGCTCACCGCGCTCAGCCAGGTCATCATGGCCGACATCATCAGCCCTCGTGAGCGTGGCCGTTACATGGGCCTCTTCGGCGGCATCATGGCCGTCGGCACCGTCGGCGGACCGCTCATCGGTGGCTTGCTCACCGACTCACTCGGATGGCGCTGGAACTTCTACGTCGGCGTTCCGTTCGCGATCGTCGCGATCCTGCTGCTGCAGCGCACGCTGCACCTGCCAAAGAAGCCGCACCGCAAGGTCTCCATCGACTACCTCGGTGCGATCTTCCTCGCCGCAGGCGTCTCTCTGCTGCTCGTCTGGGTTTCGCTCGCCGGCCAGAAGGGCCAGTTCGCCTGGGATTCCGCGACGAGCTTCTGGATGGTCGGTGGGGCTGCCGCGCTCCTGATCGCCACGGTGATCACGGAGATGAAGGCCAAGGAGCCGATCATCCCGCTCCAGCTGTTCACGAACCGCACCTTCACCTTCGCGGTCATCGCGTCGATCGCTGTCGGTGTCGCGATGTTCGGCACCTCGGTCTTCCTCAGCCAGTACATGCAGCTCGCTCGTGGGGCCAGCCCGACGCAGTCCGGTCTGCTCACCCTGCCGATGATCATCGGCCTGATGGGTTCCTCGGTGATCGTCGGACAGCTGATCAGCCGGTCTGGCAAGTGGAAGACCTACATGGTCACCGGGTCGATCCTGCTGACCGCGGGCCTGTTCCTGATGTCGACCATCAGCTACGACACCAACTACGTGCTGCTCTCGGTATACATGCTCGTTCTCGGCGCCGGCGTCGGAATGGTCATGCAGAACCTGGTACTCGTCGTGCAGAACGTGGTCGCGCCGCAGCAGCTCGGTGTAGCCAGTTCCTCGGTCACCTTTTTCCGCAGCATTGGTGGAACCATCGGCGTCTCCGTCATGGGATCGGCGCTCGGCTCGAAGGTCGTCGAACTGCTTGGCGATCGTTCCGGCGACCTCCAGGCTGCGATTGTCAAGCTGGGTGCGGGTGGCGCGAAGGTGGCCGAAGCGCTGCAGAGCGGCACCATCCCCAAGGTCTCCGCACTTCCGACCGGTGTTCGCACGATCATCGAATCGGTTTACGGCGACGCGGTCGCGCACGTCTTCCTCATCGCTGCCCCGCTCGCCATCCTCACGATCATCGCGATAGCGCTCATCCCGAACAACAGGCTCGGCACCCAGACCGCTCTCGAGCGGATGGTGGAGCCGGAACCGGGCGAGTCGGCGGCGGTCCTCGAGGCGGAGAGCACCCTCGCCGAGGTCTCGGAGGCCATGGTGGCAGGCGCACCGGCCGCTTCGGCCGCGGATGAACTGCGTGACTCGAAGGAAACCGGTCGGTCATCCCGACTATGATCACCGCCATGAGCACCAGCGATCGTCACGTTGCAGACGAGGCGATCGCTGGTGTCGAGCAGCAGTTCGCGGTGATGTTCACCAGGGTAAAGTCGAGCATGAAGGAACGCGCCGTCAGGGTGCATCCCGAGATGCAGCCGCTCGCCTACAACATGCTCAGCAGTCTCGTTCGATCAGGGCCGACGCACGCGAGTGAACTCGCGGAGTTGCTCGGCCTCGACAAGAGCATCGTCAGCAGGCAGGCCAACTTTCTGGAGGAACTCGGCTTTCTCGAGCGGCAGCCGGATCCTGAGGATCGCAGGGCGACATACTTCGCTGCCACACCTGCCGCGATCGAGCGCATCGCCGAAGTGCGCCTGGCTGACCAGGCGACGCTCTACGAAAGCCTGCGTGACTGGCAGGTGCCCGACCTCAAGAAGCTCGGCGAGTTGCTCGCGCGGATCAACGAGCTCGGCCGCTGAACGTCTTCTGCCATTTGTCGCCAAGCGTGGTGTGACGGCGTTCAGCCCACAGTTGGTGACAAATGGCTGATGCGAGTCGCGCGCTCGCGCTGCCGCGCGGTGCTCAGTCGAGTTGCGGCAGAACCTCGCGGGCGATGAAGTCGAGGTGGTCGAGGTCGTGGAAGTCCATGATCTGCAGGTACACGCGCGACGCGCCTGCTTCCCTCAGCATGCTGAGCCTGTCGACGAGTTCTGCTGTGGTTCCGGCGATGCCGTGCTCGCGAAGGTCAGTTGCGTCGCGACCGATCGCCTCCGCGCGGCGGATGACTTCGGCATCCGTGGCCCCGGCGACCGTCGTGTAGGCGACAGAGTAGACGAGCTCGTCTGGATCGCGACCGATGTCGACGCAGGCCGCACGCACGCGGTCGAACCCGCTCGAGACGCTGTCGAAAGCCTTGAACCCGTAGTTGAACTCGCTGGCATAACGGGCGGCTAGCGCCGGCGTGCGCTTTGGGCCACCACCGCCCACGATGATCGGCACGGTTGTGGACACGGGCTTGGGCAGCGCGGGCGAATTCTGCAGCGAGTAGTGCTCGCCGGAGAAGGAGAAGCGTTCGCCCGTCGGCGTGTTCCACAGCCCGGTCACGATCACCAGTTGCTCCTCAAGCAGGTCGAAGCGCTTCTCCGGGAATGGGATGCCGTAGGCGCGATGCTCCGCCTCGAACCAACCGGTGCCGAGCCCGAGCTCCGCACGTCCGTTAGACATCTGGTCCACCTGCGCCACCTGGATAGCGAGGATGCCAGGGTACCGGTAGGTGACTGAGGAGACGAGGGTTCCGAGCTTGATCCTCTCGGTCTCTCTGGCGAGGCCGGCAAGGGTGGTCCAGGCATCCGTCGGACCGGGCAGGCCATCGCCGTCACCCATCGCCAGGTAGTGGTCACTGCGGAAGAACGCATCGAAGCCGAGCTTCTCCGACGCCCGTGCCATGGCGAGCTGGTCGTGGTAGGTGGCGCCCTGCTGGGGTTCGACGAAGATGCGGAAGTCCATCAAACAAGCCTATAGTTGGATCTGAACACGGGAGTCCGGTGAGCCGGGCTGAGAGGAAGCTTCTCCAAGCTTCGACCGTCGAACCTGATCTGGATCATGCCAGCGCAGGGAGGCAGATTTACTCTCCGGGTCGTGGCTTCCGCCGCTATCCCAACCCGTGCCCTCTTTCACCGAAAGGGCACGACAGTGCATTCAACAGTTTCCGCACAGGCAGTAACCACACCCCGCCGCGTCTTCCGCTGGCGGGTGGTCGATATCGTCGTCGCCAGCGTGATTGGCGTGGCCAGCGGCGTCATCTTCTGGGCCTGGGGCCTCGCCTGGACGCCGATCAGCGCCGCGCTCGCCTTCGCCCCCGGGCTCTCCGGCCTGCTCGCCGGTGGATGGTTGTTCGCCGGTGTGCTCGGCGGCATCGTCATCCGCAAGCCGGGCGCTGCCCTGTACACCGAGGTCATCGCCGCGGTCGTCTCAATGCTCGTTGGCACGCAGTGGGGTTTCTCTACCCTCATCTGGGGAATCGTCGAAGGGCTGGGTGCAGAGATCGTGCTCGCGCTCTTCCTCTACTCGAGCTGGCGGCTCGGGGTCGTCCTGCTCTCCGGAGCCGGAGCCGGTGTGGCCGTCGGCCTGCTCGACACGAGTTTCACCGACTACGCGGCCCTCGACTTCGGATTCAAAGCCGTCTACTTCATCTGCGCCGTCATCTCCGGCGTGGTCATTGCAGGGTTGCTCTCCTGGCTTGCAGCCCGCGGCCTCGCCCGGTCCGGCGCGCTCAGCCGCTTCGCCTCCGGTCGTGAGGCTCTGCCACGAGCGTGAACGGGTCGGCGCTCGGCGCTCGGGTGACAGCACGCGGCTGGGGATGGCGTCATGCCTCTCGCAGACAGCCCGCCGTGCGAGACGTGGACTTCGACATCTCGCCCGGCGAGCGTGTGCTGCTGCTCGGTCGCTCCGGGGCGGGGAAGTCGACCCTCATCCACGCGCTCGCAGGGGTGCTCGGCGGCGACGACGAAGGAGACGGCACCGGCGAGCTGCTGATCGACGGGCATCGTCCGGAGTCCGCGCGCGGCGAGGTCGGCCTGGTACTGCAGGATCCCGATTCCCAGGTGGTTCTCGCCAGGGTCGGCGACGATGTCGCTTTCGCCTGTGAAAACCTCGGTGTCGCGCGTGACGAGATCTGGCGGCGGGTGCCGGCAGCGCTCGCCGAGGTCGGCCTCGACCTGCCGCTCAACCACCCGACCTCGAACCTCTCCGGCGGCCAGAAGCAGCGGCTGGCACTCGCGGGTGTCGTGGCCATGCGGCCACGCCTGTTACTGCTCGACGAGCCGACGGCCAACCTCGACCCGGAGGGTGTCACCGAGGTGCGGGATGCCGTGGCGAGAACGCTCCAGGCGTCGGGTGCCACGCTCGTCGTCATCGAGCATCGGGTGTCCGTGTGGCTCGACGTGGTCGACAGGGTCATCGTGCTCGACCCGGATGGCGGTCTGCTGGCCGACGGCTCGCCCGCGGAGGTTCTGCAGCGTAACGGGCGCGAGCTTGCCGCCGCGGGTGTGTGGGTCCCCGGCTTCCCTCCGGCGCTGCCGCGACGTGAGCCGATCGACCCGGGGGATCGGATGCCTCTGCTCGCGGCATCCGATCTGTCCGTCGGTCGCGTGGAATTCGGGCGCCGCACGCCCAGCGTCGTCAATTTGCAGATCGATCTGGACGTGGCTGTGGGGGACTCGATAGCTATCACCGGGGAGAATGGCGCGGGCAAATCCACCCTTGCCCTCACTCTCGCCGGACTGCTCCCACCGGCGGGAGGTGAGCTTTCAGCCCGACCGGCGCTCGCCGACGGCCTCGGGACTGCGCCGCACCGCTGGCGTTCGAGACAGCTGCTCACCAGGGTCGGAATGGTCTTCCAGGATCCGGAGCACCAGTTTCTCGTTGCTGACGTACGTGCGGAACTCGCTGTCGGGCCGAGGGCCCTGAAGCTTTCGGAGACTCAGGTGACGCAGCGCGTCGATGAGCTGCTCGACCGCTTGCATCTGGATGCGCTCGCCACCGCGAATCCCTTTACTCTTTCGGGAGGTGAGAAGCGTCGGCTGTCCGTGGCTACGGTGCTCGCCACGCGCCCACGGCTGCTCGTGCTCGACGAACCGACTTTCGGGCAGGATTCACGCACCTGGGAAGAACTCGTCGCCCTCCTCGCCGAGCTGCTGCGCTCCGGCACCGCCATGCTCGCTGTCACCCACGACACTGATTTTGTCGAGGCCCTTGCCGAGCGCACGCTCAGGCTCGAGACTCCGATCGGTGCTCTCGCATGACGCTCGTCGTGCCCGACATTCGCGCGAGCACGATCGCGCGCATCAACCCGGTGGCGAAACTGATCGCCGCACTTGTGATCGCCGTGGCGCTGCTGCTCTCCATCGACTGGGTGTCGGCGCTCGTCGCACTCGTCCTCGAGGCGCTGCTTCTGCCGTTTGCAGGTTTGGCGGCGAGGCAGTTCTGGCTGCGCACGGCAACCCTCTGGGTGGCGGCCCCGCTCGCCTGCCTCACGACGGTGCTCTACGGCAAGGACTCCGGCGCGACGCTGTGGGACACCGGCCTGGTGTCGATTACCGACGGCTCGCTCTCGCTGGGGTTGGCGATCGGTCTTCGTATCCTCGCCATCGGTCTTCCTGGCATCGTGCTGTTCGCCACCACGGATCCCACCGACCTCGCCGACGGTCTCGGGCAGGTACTTCGACTTCCCGCGCGATTCGTGCTCGGCGGCCTCGCCGGCCTGCGTCTCGTCGGGCTGTTCATCGAAGACTGGCGTTATCTCGCCCTCGCCAGGCGTGCGCGTGGTGTGGGGGACAGCAACGTGATCGCGAGAATCGCCAGGCAGGGTTTCTCGCTGCTGGTCCTGTCGGTACGCCGTGGCAGCAAGCTGGCCACGGCGATGGAGGCGAAGGGCTTCGGATCCGATCGGCCTCGCACCTGGGCCCGGCCCTCGTCGTTTGGCTACCGCGAATGGTGGTTCCTCGCGCTCGCCATTCTCATTCCCGTGATCGCGGTTGTCTCAGCGCTGCTGTCGGGCACGTGGAAATTCGTTCTCTCGTGAACGGTGACGTTCTCGCTAGAATCCGATTGTCGCCCCGACCGGTCGTGCTGGTCGACGGCGGCTCCGGCTCGGGTAAAACCACCCTTGCCCCTGGCCTCGCGCACGCGCTCGACGCCCAGCTCGTTCGGCTCGACGACATCTATCCCGGCTGGGACGGTCTCGAGGCAGCAAGCGCTCACGTGAAGGAATTCGTGCTCTCGAGCGACCCGCGCTGGCAGCGTTGGGACTGGACAGCGGATGCCCCGGCCGAGTGGCACTTACTGGATGCGAACCGACCACTCGTCATTGAGGGCTGCGGAAGCCTCAGCCGGGCCAACCGCCAACTCGCGACCTTCGGGATCTGGGTCGAGCTCGATGCCGAGTCGCGCAAGATCCGCGCCCTCGAACGCGACGGCGATGCGTATGCGCCGTACTGGGATCGCTGGGCGCGGCAGGAGGCCGCATTCGCCGAGCGAGAGCATCCCCAGCTCCTCGCGGACCTGATAATCGACGGCGACGTGCTCCCTGAATTCGGCTAGCGGCCGCGCTCCGTGAATTCGGCTAGCGTCGAAGCATGGCTTCCCCCTTCGTCACCGTCACCGAACTGGCCGCCGCTCTCGATTCCGCAGCTCCTCCCGTCGTTCTCGATGCCAGCCTCGTGCTTCATCCGCCGAAGTTCGACGGAGATTATCGTCGGGACTCCGGGCTGCCTCGCTGGCTCGATGGGCATATCCCCGGCTCCCAGTTCGTCGACGTCTCGAGGCAGTTCTCCGATCGCGCCGCAGCCCTGCGCTACACGCATCCGGAACCACAGGCGATCGCGGACGAACTCGCCGCCATCGGCGTGGGGCAGCGAGACCGTGTCGTCGTCTACGACAGCACCGGAGGGCTCTTCGCGGCGCGCCTCTGGTACCTGCTCAGCTGGATCGGCGTCGAGGTGCGGGTGCTCGACGGCGGCTTTGGCGCCTGGGTGGCCGCGGGGCATCCTGTCGCCTCCGGTACAGTCGCAGCGTCGGCTCCCGTGGCTCCGTGGCAGGCTTTCGCCGTGCGCGAGGCGTGGGTCACGAAGCACGAGCTGGTGGCCCGCTCGGAGACGGATGCCCGCCCGCTCGTCTGCGGACTGCCGGCAGGTAGCTTCACCGGCACTGACCCCTCGCGGTATTCGCGACGCGGCCGGATCCCCGGTAGCGTCAACGTTTCGAGTCGTGACCTGTTCGCCGCCGACGGCACGGTCAGGGGAGAGAACGAGCTGCGTGAGGCCTATCTGACGCAGGGCGTGTCCGGCGATGAGGAGGTGCTGCTCTACTGCGGTGGTGGCATCTCGGCCTCCGGCAACGCCATCACCCTCGCCGAGCTCGGTGTCACGGCGGTGCGCGTCTACGACGGCTCGCTCGAGGAGTGGTCGGCTGACGAGACACTGCCACTGTCGGTAGGTTGACCGCGGCCGGCAGGCCAGAATTCGGTGAGTTGCTCGGCGAGAACTCGGCCTTGATCGTGGCCTCCTCGCGCGGCCGGCACACGCGTCGACGGATCCAACGCATTGGCGTTGAACACGTCACCGGCACGGGCATCCGGAAAGACAGTCTCGACCTTGCTGCCGCCCGCGCGTCGTTCGACGACCTGAGTTGCAAGATCCATGCCCCACTCGAGCGGGTGGCGTGATCGTTGGATGATGAGACCATGCGAAAAGGGAAAAGCGAACCGTTGTGAAGATGATGCTCGAACTCGTACCCCTGCCCGTCTCCGACATCGAACGGAGCAAGGCGTTCTACACCGAAGTCATCGGCTTCGAGCTCGACCACGACGTGCAGCCCGGCAATGGCATGCGCATCGTGCAACTCACCCCTCCCGGTTCAGCGTGCTCGATCGTCATCGGCACAGGCATGGGAGGCGACCCTTCCGACGGCACCGTGAACGGACTACATCTGGTGGTAGGTGACATCGCCTCAGCGCGAGAGGAACTTCTGGGTCGAGGCGCGGGTGTTAGTCCCATTCAGGACATGGGAGGCGTGCAATTCGCCTACTTCAGCGACCCCGACGGTAACTCGTGGGCGCTGCAGCAGATCGGCGCCACCACACCGTAAAGACTCGAGCCGACGCCGCACAGATGTCACAGTCTCCCTAGCAGCAACCGGGGAAGTCGGTTTTTGTGCAAGCCAGCCGCATCCGCCTAACATGGGCCCATGGCAGAGACAAAGACCACGAATTCGGGCTTTTCACCAGAAGAGCGCGCCGCGATGAAGCAGCGCGCACAAGAGCTCAAGGCCTCGACGCTGCGGGAAGAGGGGGAGAATGCCCTGGTCGAGGCAGTCAAGAAACTGGAGGGCCTCGATCGGCAGCTCGCGGAAAAGGTGGTCGAGTTGGTTCAGGCTGCGGCACCGCAACTGAACCCGAAGACCTACTACGGCTTCCCCGCCTGGGCACAAGATGGCAAAGTCGTACTTTTCTTCAAGCCAGCTTCGAAGTTCAAAACCCGCTACGCGAAGATCGAGTTCGACGATGCGGCAGCGATCGACGACGGCACAATGTTCGCGTGCTCTTATGGCCTCATCGAGGTCACGGACGCCGACGCGAAGGCCATAACCGCTCTGATAAAGAAGTCGGTCCGCTAGCCGTACCCGACCAGTAGGTCCACGGATCACACGGGTTCTCGTCGGCCCATGCCGCGCGATAGTCCGAGTGGGGTTAGGCGTGCGGCATGGACAAAATGTTACGACGGCGGTTCGGCTTCCTCAGGGTCGGTACACCACTGGCACTCAAACACACCTGTCTCCGGACACACCGGGGCGATTCGGTTGTTGGCTAGCCCCAGCCGAGGTCGTGCAGTTCGTCGTCGTCGATTCCGTAGAAGTGGGCGATCTCGTGCACCAGCGTCACGTGGATCTGGGCTTTGAGTTCCTCGAGGTCGGCGGAGATCGCCAGCAGCGGTTCCCGGTACAGCACGATACGGTCGGGCAGCTCCCCGAAGCCGTAGTTGCCACGCCTTGTGAGGTCGACGCCGTCGTAGAGGCCGAGCAGGTCGAGCGAGCCGTCCTCCGGGCGATCCTCGGTCACGAAGACCAGATTCTCCAGGCCCTCGACCATGTCATCCGGCAGCAGGTCGAGTTCGTCGACGACGAGTTTCTCGAACTCGGCACTATCGATGCCGTCCATCAGCCCATCACCTCCACGAGTGAACCCTGCACGAAGCCCAGCCAGTCGTAGAGATCGCGTAATAGGGGATCGTCAGCGCCGACATCCTCGTCCTTCTCGATGCCGAGTCGCGCAGCGACAGTCAGCCGGATGTCGGTGAGCGCTCTCACCCAGGCCTGCGCCTGCTGCGCATCGATGAGCACCCTGGTTGCGGATGTCGCGGCAGCGGCTTCGGCGACGGACGCCGCCAGCACACCCGCATTCGCCACCTTGCGCTCGGCGAGGCCGTCGGCGGTGAACCGTCGGAACTCGTCCGACGCTTCGACATCGCCCGGATAGGCATCCGGCAGCAGTCGGAGCACCGCGGGATCCTGTTCGTTGCCGGAGCGCGCCTCCACGAGTTCGGCGACCTGGCCGGCCAATGAGGCCAGCATGCTCGCCTCGACGGGTTCGAATTCGGCGCGGAACGACGTCCCTTTGCGCCGGAACGCCTTCATGCGTCGGCCCTACTCAGGGTGGCCCAGAGACCGAAATCGTGCATTGCTTCGACGTGCCGTTCCATCTCCTCGCGGCTACCGGTTGCGACGACCGCACGTCCCTCGGTGTGTACCTGCAGCATCCGTTTCTCCGCCTCGGCCTTGGAGAAACCGAAGTAGCTGCGGAACACCCACGACACGTAATTCATGAGATTGACCGGGTCGTTCCAGACGATCGTGATCCATGGTGATTCGCGCACTGTCGATTCGACGATCTCCGGGCGTTCGAGAACTTCGGGCACTGTTCCAGCCTCACACAAATGGAAAGGCCCCGCGCGATGCGGGGCCTTTCACTTCGTTGGGGTGACCGACGGGGCTCGAACCCGCGACATCCGGCTCCACAAGCCAGCGCTCTACCAACTGAGCTACGACCACCATGCGTGCCGTCCACGATATTTCGCGACCGACACAACTCCGCAATCTTATTACACAATCGCGCAAGTGCCCTACGACAGGTGTGGCAGAAACTTGTCGACGACGGATGCCGAGATCGCCTGTACCTCGTCGGTGGTCGGTCCTGGGTCGGCTACGAAGGCCGCCTTGCGGTAGTAGTCGAGCTCGCGGATGGACTCGAGGATGTCAGCCAGCGCGCGGTGCCCGCCATCCTTGGCAGGAGCGTTGAAGTAGACCCGCGGGAACCAGCGGCGGGAGAGTTCCTTGATCGAGGAGACGTCGACGTTGCGGTAGTGCAGGTGCTTGTCGACGCGCGGCATGTACTTGGCGAGGAAGGTGCGATCGGTTCCGATCGTGTTGCCCGCGAGCGGTGCGTGCTGCTCTGCCGGCACGAACTTGAGGATGTACTCGTGAACGGCGAACTCGGCGTCGGCGAGGCTGACGCCGTCGGGGATCAGTTCGAGCAGTCCCGACTTGGTGTGCATCTCGGTGACGAAATCGTTCATGTTCTCGAGTGCGGCCTGGTCGGGCTTGATCACGATGTCGAAACCGGGGTCGATGAGGTTCAGGTCGAAGTCGGTGATCACGACGGCGACCTCGACGAGTTCGTCGACGTCGACGTCGAGTCCCGTCATTTCGCAGTCGATCCAGACGAGGTGGTCGGCGCTAGAAGGCATTCCCAAATTCTATCGTCGTGCGGCGACAGGCTCTGGCGACGGCTGTTTCGCGGGCATCCCGTCGCCCAGCGACACCCCTCTCATGCGCCGGCCGAGCCAGGGCAGCGCGTAACGTCTCGCCCACACCGTCAGCGGAAGATGATGCGATGCGGTTGGCGGGTTCCACGGGAATTCTTCGTCGTCGTCGAGGCCCAGGGCTCGCGCTGCGCGGCCCGCCAGTATGCGGTGACCCGCGGTCGTCAGGTGAACCCGATCCTCCGCCCACATCGATCGATTGCGGAGCTCGTGCATGCCCCAGAGATCGAGTGTGTAGGCGGAGTGATTGCGGGCGATGCTCCACAGGTTCGCGTTGAATACAGCGGCCCGCCCGCGCAGCGGCTTGAGGAAGAAGGCGAACTGCGGATCGAAGCAGGTCGCGAGCAGCACATCGATCCCGCGTTTGCGCAGTTCCACCACCCCACCCTCGATCCTGGCCGCCAGAGCATCGGGGTCCGCAACAGCAGTCATGAGGTCGTTCCCGCCGATCATCACGGAGACGAGGTCGGCGTCGAGTGCAATCGCCGCGGGGATCTGCCTCTCCAACACATCAGTCACCCGTCGGCCGCGTACCGCGAGGTTGGCGAATTCGATTCCGCCTGTGGCGCTGTCGAGGATGGCGGCGAGTCGGTCCGCCCATCCCATCCAGCGCTCCCGGTCACCGGCGACCGCGTCACACAGACCCTCGGTAATGGAGTCGCCAACTGCCACGTACCTGGTCCAGCCTGCGGTAGCCACACGCACAGCATCCCGGCAATGATGCGGCTGCGGGCGCTCGGCGCGGGGCTTTTTCGACTGTCAACCAAGAGTTAATCGGTCGTTTCAGAACACGCTCGCCAAACGACAGCCGTAAAATTAACGGGATGAACATTACCGTCGGCGTGCTCCTCCTCGTGAATGCTGCATTCTCCGTGCTCACCTGGCCCACTTTCTATCGACGTGTCGCCAAGGATCCGAGGGCCAGGGATGCGGCAGGCGCAGCCACGAAATTCCTCACGGTGCACCTCGTGCTTCTGGTGATCGCAATGGTGATTGCCGCGGCATCCGTCGTGGCGGCGATCGCATCGCTCAGCGGCGCGTGGTAGTAATGCTTCATGACTGATGCAGAACCGACACTTGCCCACGGCGACGAATACCTCGTGATCTACGAGGGCGGCCCCAATGACGGTCAGACCGACATCCGCATCAGCACCGATGGTGGCTTCGACGCCGAGATCACCGTGCTCACCGCTGTCGGCGGCAAAGAGACCCTGATCGACTACAACAAATCGAGCTTCACCGAGGTCGGCGGCCAGTACCACGTGGTTTACCGCTATGACGCGAAAGACAGCGAGCCCGTAGACGACCCGGAAGACCGCGGCGACCGCCAGTAGGGAATCATCCTCACCGTTTCACCGTTGGGATCAGGATGCAGTTAGTTTTCTTCGCCTCCTCCTTCTGTGAGCCGTGCATCCAGACCAGGGCCGTGCTCGACCAGGCCTCGAAGCTCGTGCCGGCGCTGAAGATCGCGGAACTCGATGTGGCGCGGGAGACCGCGGAGGCCGAGAAGGCGGGTATCCGCTCGACGCCGACAGTGGTCGTACTCGACGGTGAAGGGTCGGAGGTTTTTCGTGCGGAAGGCGTGCCGAGCCTCGATCAGGTGCTGGTAGCGCTCGCCAAGGCGGTATGAGCCCCTGCGGTATCGTTGGAATGCTTCCCGCCTCTGTAGCTCAGTGGATAGAGCAGCGGCCTTCTAATCCGCTTGTCGTAGGTTCGATTCCTACCAGGGGCACACGTCCCGAAAGTTGCACCAGTTGCACCCGTGAGACTGCGGCGCAGAGCTTCGCTCTGCGGGTTCGTTCCTACCAGGGGCACCACGCCAGAACGCCCAGTGTCACGAAAGTCGCCAAATTGCCCTTTCCAGCTGTGGGCGGGGGCAACTTGGCAACTTTCGACGCTGGGCGCGTATCCGCTGCGGAATGAGAACTACAGAGTCGTCGCGGCGCCCACGAAGTATCAGCAACACGGCCTTTGCGGCCCATGAAAGAGTTGAGTATGCAATCCCGAAACCTCGGATATTCCGAGTACGGTGCCGACCGGCAGGAGACGCTGTTCCTGCTCCACGGCGGTGGCGTCACCGGGCTCATGTGGCGCACCCAGGTCGCGGCTCTCACAGATTTTCACCTGGTCGTCGTCGATCTGCCCGGCCACGCATCCAGCAGCCACCTCGAATTCCTCAGCCTGGATGACGCTGCCGATCGCGTCGCAGAACTCATTGATGCCGTGGCTCACGGCGGCCGCACGCACGTGATCGGACTGTCGCTCGGCGGAGACATCGGCGTGCGGATGCTGGCCCGGCATCCCGGCGTCGTGCGATCCGCAATGCTCACCGGTCTCGCGGCCGAACCCATTAGTCCCTTGATGCAGGCGATCGGCCGCCTGGGCGGCCTATCGATGAAATCACGTGCCTATGCCCGCATGAGCGCGCGCACCATCGAGGTGCCACCGGAGCTGCTCGAGGAATACCTCGCCCAGTCACGCAACTTCCGGCGCAGCGACTACCAGCGTTTCACCCGTGAGATCTTCGCGGGAGTATCGCTCGACGGCTTATCGACAATGGATGTGCCGGTGCTCGTCGTCGCTGGGGAACGGGAGAGCCCGACCGCGCGTCGCTCAGCCGCGATCGTCGCCGCGGCGATTCCTGGCGCCGTCGCAGCCCTCGCACCCGGTGTCGGCCATGTCTGGAATGTCGAAAATCCTGAACTCTTCAACGAGACGGTGACCATGTGGGTCAACGATCATCACATCTCGCCGGAGCTGATCCGGCTCTAGCCGGAACGATCGGTCAGTCCCGCGAGCGGTGCTGGTCGTCGACGGGGTCGGTGCCCTTGCCAGCTGCGATGGCGGATGCGGGGGAGAAGATCGAGTCGTCGACGAGGTGATCCGATCGGTCTGCGTCTAAACCGTCGGAGTTGCCCCGAGCGTCAGAGAACTGGACTTTGCCGGAAGTCTCGACTTCGTCGGTGGTCTCGGACTCGGCCGGTTCGACCAGTTCGGGAATGTCGTCATCCGCTGCCGTGGATGCTGTCGGGCGCGCGGATGCAGAAGCGGGGGCGACTTCGGTGGTCTCGCTGGCCGAGCGGTCGGTGTCCGCTTTGGTGTCGGGGGTCACGGATGCCGTGGCGGGAATCACCGCGGCGGGAATCACCGCGGCGGGGATCACTGCGGCGGGGATCACTGCGGGGGCGGCGACCGCGGCGGCGGCTGGCCGTGCCCATCGGGACGTCTTGACCGTCTCCACGGGACCTGTCTCGGTCACCTGTTGCGCGGCCCAGGCCTGCTGCTGGTGCACCAGTTCCTGCTCACTGACCGACGAATCATAGGCCCAGGAGTCGAGATCGTTCTTGAAGAGCTTCTTTGCCCTGGTGGGGCGAGCCTGCCATTCGATCATCCGATCGCGGAAGACGAGGAGGGTCTGTTCGGCCTGGAAGCTGAACGAGACGGCATTCTTCTTCATCTCGGCGATCTCGTGACGTGCCCAGTCGGCGGCCAGCGCGGTCCCGGGTACCGGCAAGAGGCGCAGACGGATGTCGGCATCGCCGATGAGGTGATCGATGTGCTGCTGCTCCGGGGCTGGCAGCGTGTTCCACACGGCGGCCTTACGACCGGCACTGATCAGGGCGGTGACCGCGGATGCTTTGACCTCACGGTCGCTGAGCGCGATGACACGCTTGGCGAATCCACGGCCGATCGCGGCAGCAACCAGTCCTGCGACGACGATCGCGATGAAGGGAATGACGGCGCCGGAAATGACACGCCATCCGCCATCGGAGTTCAGCCAGTCAACGAAGTTGTTCCACCATTCCATGCACGAACCTTAACCCCGTTATGCCGGCGAAGGGCGACTGTGCGTGGCGAGTCTCGAACACGGCCAGGCGCCCCTTAACTGGGGCGAAAGCACTCGATTGCGTCGTCGATGCTCCAGAACTCGCCCATGACGATAAATCGTCGCTGCAGCACCAGCAGTCGCTTGGCGCGATAGCGGAGCCCCTCGCGAACCCTGAACTGTTCGATGTAGCCCAGCACATCGCCGTCGGGGCGCGTCACGCGCCACAGTTCGTCGTGCAACTGCACCAGGGCCAAATCCGGTTGGCGTCGACCCGGTCGGCGCTGCCCCGGTCGAATGAGGGGCAGGTCGCCCACGAAAGCAAGTGTTGTCATGCGGATTCCTCGGCCTGTCTAATCAAGACGCGGCGCCTGTCGAAGGCGTGCTATCTGTTCGGGACTGCAGCCGGCCCAGCTGTCGATGTACCGCCAGATTAGGGGCGGCCACCGACATCCGTCATGACAACATCGGGCGTCAGCGCGTGCCGGTGCCGTCTACCGCATAGGGCTCGATCGCGGCGATCTCGTCGGAGCTGAGAGCGGTCCCGTCGAAAGCGGCGATGTTGTTCTCGAGCTGCGCAACGCTCGAAGCGCCGATGAGAGCGGAGCTGACCTGCGGCTGGCGCAGCACCCAGTTGAGAGCGAGTTGGGCCAGGCTCTGGCCGCGTCCCTTGGCGATCTCATTGAGGCCCCTGGCGCGCTCGAGATAAGTTTCGCTGATGTTGTCGGCATTCATCCAGCGGCCCTCTGCGGCGCGGGAATCGGCAGGAATACCAGCGAGGTAGCGGTCGGTGAGCAACCCCTGCGCGAGCGGGGAGAAAACGATGCTTCCCATACCCAGTTCGTCGAGCACGGGGAGCAGCCCTTCGGTCTCAATATGCCGATCGAACATGTTGTACCGCGGCTGGTGGATCAGCACCGGGATGTTGTGGGCGGAGAGAGCCTTGTGTGCCGCGATCGTCTGCTCGGTGTTGTAGTTCGAGATTCCGACGTACAGAGCCTTGCCAGAAGTTACGGCGGTGGCGAGCGCACCCATCGTCTCCTCGATCGGGGTGTCGGGGTCCGGGCGGTGCGAGTAGAAGATGTCGACGTAATCGAGACCCATGCGTGACAGGCTCTGGTCGAGGGATGACAGCATGTTCTTGCGCGATCCCCACTCACCGTAGGGGCCGTCCCACATCTCGTAACCGGCCTTGGTTGAGATGATGAGTTCGTCGCGGTACGGGCGGAAATCATCAGCGAAGATGCGTCCGAAGTTGGTCTCGGCGGAGCCTGCGGGCGGACCGTAGTTGTTGGCGAGATCGAAATGGGTGACCCCGAGATCGAAAGCGCGGCGAAGTATCGCGCGCTGCGTGTCGACGGCCCGGTCAAAACCGAAGTTATTCCAGAGGCCGAGGGATACCGCCGGAAGCTTCAGCCCGCTTCGCCCCACCCTCGTGTATTCGATGGACTGGTAACGATCGGCGTCAGCGGTATAGGTCATGGTCCAAGCCTAGAGGGGCCTGTGAGCGGGGAATGGCGGGAAGGCATCGACTGTTATCCACTGTTATTCACGCTGGCAGGCCAGCTATCTTCCCACAAGCAGAAAGTAGGCTCTCAGCATGCAAACATTCGTTCTCGCAGGTGGCTGTTTCTGGTGTCTCGACGCTGTCTATCGCACCCTTCGTGGTGTGAGCGACGTGGTTTCGGGTTACACCGGTGGTACGACGAAGAACCCCAGCTACGACGCCGTCTGCACCGGCATGACCGGCCACGCCGAGGCGGTCGCGGTCACCTTCGACCCAGAAATCATCCCGGCCGACGTGATTCTCGACGTGTTCTTCTCGCTGCACGACCCTCGCCAACTCAACAGGCAGGGCAACGATGTCGGCACCCAATACCGCAGCGCGATGTTCCCTGCGGATGACGAGCAGAAGGTTCAATTCGAGACCGCTCGCGACCGCGCATCAGAGTATTGGGATGGCGGCCTCGTCACCACCATCGAGCCTCTCGCCGAGTGGTACCCGGCAGAGGACTACCACCAGGACTTCTTCGCGAAGAACCCTGGACAGGGTTACTGCATGGCCGTCGCCGTGCCGAAGGTAAACAAGATCCGCAAGTCGTTTGCGGAGTACGTGCTCGCTTCTTGACACTCCGTGAAACGTGATGATCGGCCCTCCGTACCAGCTCCGGAGGGCCGATCTGTGTATGTGATCGAAATAGACGCCAAGCGGGCTGCCGCGTCTTAAACTGGGGCGGTCGGCGCAGCCGGCAGTCAGAAAGGAAGCTCGACGATGAGCAATGACAACCAGCAGACAACGATTGAGAAGACCTGGGTGGCATATGGACCAGCCGGAGTCGTCGGATCGGTGCATCAGGTCGAAGGCGGCTTTACCTTCCGTCTTCTGACCGACGAGGCCCCGCGGGCAGAGTATCCCACCCTCGAAGTGGCGAAGAGTGCACTGCACGCAGCCCTTCTCCCCGGGGCCGAGTGGCCGGAATTCCGCGAGCACTAGTCCCTCACAGCACCACGAGGGAAGGCCGTCTCCCCGGTTGGGAGGCGGCCTTCCCCGCGTCGTGGCCGGCGGATCCACACTCTCCTGTATGACTGACACCATTACTCTCACCGGCCTCGTGGCCACACCGCCCCGGCACCTCGTCACTGGCGAAGGACTGCCCATTACCAGCTTCCGGCTGGCCTCTACCCAGCGTCGCTTCGACCGCTCGCAGAATCGTTGGGTGGATGGCGAAACCAACTGGTACACCATCACCGGTTTCCGCCAGCTCGCTATCAACATCACCGGTTCGCTCCAGAAGGGCGAACGCGTGGTCGTGACCGGTCGGCTCCGCATCCGCGATTGGGCGGCCGGGGAGAAAGCCGGCACCACCATCGAAGTGGATGCGGATGCCATCGGACATGACCTCAGCTGGGGTACTTCCACTTTCGTCCGCAGCATCTCGGCGGCCATCATCGACCCTGCGGCGAGCTCAGAAGCGACGACAGCGGAGCCTTCCGATGAAGCGACAGCCGCGGAGCCTTCCGATGAAGCGACAGCCGCCCCGTCGGAGGTTAGTCCGGAGGTGCTGGCGGACAGTGTCGCCGCGGAGAGCGTTGCGGTGCCGTTCTAACGCACGGCCTCAGCGCCCAGGAGGAATCGCCACCGTAGACTCTTTGCGTCTGACCGCTCCCGCGGCCGAGGAAAGAGTTTCCGATGGGCAGGTCTCGCCTTCTGGCCGCCGCCCGTGTGCCTGTTGTCGCAGTGGCCGTGTTGGTTGCGGTGGTCACGCTCGCTGGATGCACCCGGTCGGCGCCCAATCCGAAGCCGACGAAGTCCGGCACCGCGTCCTCTGCGCCGACGCCCACTCCGACGGCGGATCCGACCTTCGCTCCCGACGCTTCGGCGAAAGACAACAAGGTTTTCTTTGACCTGACGAACAACAAGCTCTTCGCGGCGAACGGCTCGGCCAACGGTCGCACGATCATCGACAACCTGGCGAGCGCCGGCTTCGACAAGGCAGCCATGCAGGTGACGCCCGACAAGACATCCATCAATGGAGGTGTCGACTCCATCCTGTTCTCGGTGAAGGTCGGCGACAGTTGCCTACTCGGCCAGCACGGCAGTGGCGGCTACAGCAGCTCTGTCGAGCCTGCGCTCGTGAGCGGCGGGTGCCTGGTGGGCAAGACCCGCGCCATCGACTGGTAACCCGCTCGAGTCGCCAGCGCGGTTCAGTCCGCCGGGCAGGCCAGCCTAAACTTGGGTTATGGCCGAATTCATTTACTCGATGGTCCGCGCCCGCAAAGCGGTCGGCGACAAGCTCATCCTCGACGACGTCACCATGTCGTTCCTCCCCGGAGCGAAGATCGGCGTCGTTGGTCCGAACGGTGCTGGTAAGTCGACGATTCTCAAGATCATGGCCGGGCTCGATACCCCCAGCAATGGCGAAGCCAGGCTGAGCCCCGGGTTCACCGTCGGCATCCTGATGCAGGAGCCAGAGCTCGATGAGAACAAGACTGTGCTCGAGAACGTGCAGGAAGGCGTCGGCCCGATCAAGGCCAAGGTCGACCGTTTCAACGAAGTGTCCCTCGCAATGGCCGACCCCGATGCCGACTTCGACGCACTCATGGCAGAGATGGGCTCGCTGCAGGAAGACATCGACGCCGCCGACGCCTGGGACCTCGATTCCCAGCTCGAACAGGCGATGGATGCCCTGCGCACCCCGCCGGGAGACGCGACCGTTTCGAACCTCTCCGGAGGGGAGAAGCGCCGTGTGGCGCTGACCAAGCTCCTGCTGCAGAAGCCGGATTTGCTGCTTCTCGACGAGCCCACCAACCACCTCGACGCCGAGAGCGTGCTCTGGCTCGAGCAGCATCTCGCCCAGTACCACGGTGCCGTTCTCGCCGTCACTCACGATCGATACTTCCTCGACCATGTTGCCGAGTGGATCGCCGAGGTCGATCGCGGTCACCTCTATCCCTACGAGGGCAACTACTCGACCTACCTGGAGAAGAAGGGCGCCCGCCTCGAAGTCCAGGGAAAGAAAGACGCGAAGCTCGCCAAGCGGCTGTCCTCCGAACTCGAATGGGTGCGCAGCAATGCCAAGGGGCGCCAGGTCAAGTCGAAGGCGCGTCTCGCCCGGTACGAGGAGATGGCCAACGAGGCGGAGAAGACCAGGAAGCTCGACTTCGAGGAGCTGGTCATCCCGATCGGCCCGCGTTTGGGTGCCCAGGTCATCGACGCCAAGAAGCTCGAGAAGGGTTTCGACGGCCGGGTGCTCATCAACGGGTTGAGCTTCACCCTTCCCCGCAACGGCATCGTCGGTGTCATCGGCCCGAACGGCGTGGGAAAGACCACCCTCTTCAAAACCGTGGTCGGCCTCGAACCGCTGGATGGCGGAGACCTCAAGGTCGGCGAGACTGTCGACATCTCCTACGTCGACCAGGACCGCGGTGGCATCGATCCGAACAAGACGCTGTGGGAGGTCGTGTCCGACGGGCAGGACTACATCCAGGTCGGCAAGACCGAGATTCCGTCGCGCGGTTACGTGAGCCAGTTCGGCTTCAAGGGCCCTGACCAGCAGAAGAAGGCCGGCGTGCTCTCCGGTGGCGAGCGCAACCGTCTCAACCTCGCTCTCACCCTCAAGCAGGGCGGAAATCTCCTCCTCCTCGACGAGCCGACCAACGACCTGGACGTCGAGACCCTTGGGAGCCTCGAGAACGCCCTGCTGGAATTCCCCGGCTGTGCTGTGGTCATCACTCACGATCGGTGGTTCCTCGACCGCATCGCGACCCACATCCTCGCCTATGAGGGCACCGACGAGAATCCAGGCAACTGGCACTGGTTCGAGGGCAACTTCGAAGCCTACGAGGAGAACAAGATCGAGCGACTCGGTGCGGATGCGGCGAAGCCGAAGCGTTCCACCTATCGCAAGCTCACCAGGGACTAACCGTTGACGCGCCTGCACATCCAGATCCCGCTGCGCTGGTCGGATTTCGATGCCTACGCGCACGTCAACAACGCCGAGATGCTGCGCATCCTCGAGGAGGCGCGCATTCAGGCTTTCTGGCGACCGGATAGCGGCGAAGGCACCGACACCGCCGTTATGGATGCCCGGCCCGGCGCGGAGATGATCGCACTCATCGCGCGCCAGGAGGTCGAATACCTCGCCCCGATCCCGTATATGCGGGCTCCGGTGGACATCGAGATGTGGATCGGTCGGATGGGTGGCGCGAGCCTCGAGATCGGCTACGAGGTGTATTCACCGGAGGGCGTCACGCCCCGCGTCCTCTTCACCAGGGCGGCGACCACGCTGGTGATGGTGACCGCGGCGACAGGTAAGCCGGCGCGGATACCGGAGACTCAGCGTGGGGCCTGGTCTCCCTATCTCGAAGATCCTGTCGTTTTCGCCAAACGCGGTTAGCGTGCCCTCTGCCGGCATTCGTATGGATGACGAATCGGGTGAGCCAGGAGGCGTCGTACTCGTCGCGCGCAATCTGTTCGCGGCGCTTCACCCAGCGAACGACCCGGACCAGATGGCCTTCGCACCCGACTCTCCGACGCGCACGACGGTGACGACGGATCCGACCGCTGTGACGGCAACGGCTGCCGCCAGCACGACGGTGATAAGCACACGGGCTGCCTTGCTGGCGACACGGGGCTTCGCATTCGCCAGGGAGAAGAAGCGGAACCAGACCCACTGCACGAGGGCGACGATGAAGGTGGCGATCGCCCAGGGCAGCAGGGTGTTGCCGAGAGCCTCATGAGCGGCGATCAAGTCAGTGTGTCCGACCCGCTCTTCGAGCCATTTTCCAGCTGATATCGTGATCGGTACCGAAATGAGTGCGCCGAGCGCGATGATCGGCGTGACGATTCCCGTCGGCGACGGGCGCAGGCCAGGCGGCGACGAGCGCCGTGCGGAGCGCCGCCAGCGGCACGACGATGACGACGAAATGTACGAGCAGCACATGAAGCGGCAGCCCGTTGAATTCGTAGTCCATCAGGCGGTGACCACCGCGTCACCGGAGACCTTCACCGCGATCTTCTCGAGCGGATTCACTGCCGGTCCGTGCAGCACCTTGCCGGTCGCAGCCTCGAACTTCGACCCGTGGCAGGCGCAGTCGAATTCTTTCGCAGCGGCATCCACGACACAGCCCTGGTGCGTGCAGATCGCGCTGAAGCAGACCACCTTGCCCTCTGTCGGCTGGGCGAGCAGCACGGGTGCGTCGCCGATCTTCGCCGCGGCGGTGCCACCGACAGGGATGTCAGCGAGCTTGACGACCTCGGTCCCCGCGTCGACCTTCGGCGTGTTCGCGCTGCCCCCTCCAGAGGAATCAGAAGCACCCGAGTTGCCGGCACCGGCAGGGCTGCAGGCAGCCAGTACCAGTGCGCCCGCGCCCATGACGGTGACGCTTCCGGCGGTGATGAGTGAGCGGCGGGTGAGCGTTGACGGGGCATTCATGGGTGGTTCCTCCAGGCTGGGTCGAGGTGATCGACGTCAAAAGCTTGTCACTCCTCACAACGAGGCGAGGTGACATCCGGTCCACATCGGCTGGGAATAAACCATGAACCCTGCCACAACGTCGTTATCCAGAAGCTCAGCGGCAACCGCGCTGAACTCCAATTGCGGTCAGGGTTTCGGCACCCTGACCATGCCCTCCTGGGCGACGCTCGCCAGCAGCACGCCATCGCGGCTGAAGATCCTGCCGAGGGACAGTCCGCGCCCGCCGGTTGCGGTAGGGGACTCTTCGACGTAGAGCAGCCATTCGTCGGCACGTCCGAAGCGATGGAACCACATGGCGTGGTCGAGGCTCGCCGCCTTGAGCCCCGGGGTGGCCCAGGCGACACCGTGACGGCGAAAGATTGGTTCGAGGATCGAGTAGTCGCTCGCGTAGGCAAGAGCCGCGCGATGCAGGTTGGGATCGTCGGGCAGGGTGCCGATCGCCTTCAGCCAGACCGCCTGGTGGGCGACATGCGGTCCGTCGACGGAGAGAAAGATCGGCGCCGGCACGTGACGCATGTCGAACGGGCGTCCGGTGGCCCAGGATTGCGCGATCGGATTGTCCACCCCGCGTAGGGCCTCAGCGGCGTTCGGCAGGTCTTCCGGCTGCGGTAGGTCTGTCGGCATCTCGACCTGGTGCTCGAGGCCCTCATCGACATCCTGGAACGACGCGATCATCGACAGGATGGGCAGGCCATCCTGGTAGGCCTGGGTGCGCCTGGTAGAGAACGAACGACCGTCGTGGATGCGGTCGACCGAGAAGGTGATCGGAAGCTCGACATTGCCCGGCCGCAGAAAGTAGCCGTGCATGGAGTGCACGAAGCGGGCGTCAACGATGGTGCGCTGCGCGGCAACGAGGGACTGGGCGAGAACCTGCCCACCGAACACCCGGCCGAGCGCCGACCACTGGCTCTGCCCGATGAAGATGTCTTCGTTGGTTCTCGCGTGCGTGTCGTTGAGATCGAGGGCTGCGAGCAACTCGGCGAGGGGGTCGGACATGGTTTCTCCCGTCATCCTGACGCCTCACAGCGGCGATGCGTGGCGTTCCTAGTAGTTTAGAGAGCAGATGAGCCAGACATTTTCCCTAGTTGACTCCCTCTCCCTCGGCGACCTGCAGGTATACCTCAGCCGCGCCGGTCGGGTAGAGGACGGTTCCGTGCGCCTGATCGCCGGGTCTGGTGTTCTCGCCGTCTACGTGGCGGTGCTGCATCCGGCCGGGCTGTTGGACGAGAGCCCGACAGTGCTGGGCCTGCGCACCTTCGCGCTGACCGACAGGGATGCCTTCGACGTTGTCGTACCTGTACGCTCCCTGCTGGAGCGACTCGCCCGCCTCCAGTCCGACATCGTCGATCCGACGGCCGCTGTCACCGTCAGCCTGCCGATGCAGGTGAATACTGTCACCTGGGCCGCGATCTCCCCACCGAAGGGTGGATGGACCGCGCTCGACGGTGTGGACGGATCCGGTCTCGAGGCCGTCGCCAAGGCCGGTATCGACGAGGTGGCCACCGCCATCCCCACGGGAACCGGCGAGCAGATCGTGCAGCGCGTGCGTTCCGAGGTCTGGGGCCGCCCGATCGACGGCCTGGAACACGTTCCGGCCGGAGCCGCATTCGCAGCCCTCAGCCTCGGCTTCCTCGGCGGAACGGATGCCGTGCGCATTTTCGAGACCGGCCCGTGGACGAGGCTCACCACCCCGCGCGGCCACGTGCTGGTGAAGCGCCGAGCCTGGTCGTTGCAGCGCTAGCAAACTGCCTGCCTCGGCGCTACTCGCGGTGGAAAGCCACGATCGGGATCACCCGGTCGGTCTTCTCCTGGTAGGCCGCGAATCCGGGGTTCGAACGGCTGAATTCGGCATAGAGACGATCACGTTCCGGTCCCGCGACGACGGTGGCGGTGGCGTCGAATCGTTCGACACCGTCGTCGGTCGCCAACTCGAGGCTCGCCTTCGGGTTCGCCCGCAGGTTGTGATACCAGTCCGGGTTCGTGGGTGCGCCGGCCTTCGACGCGATCACGTAAACGGTCTCACCGTCTGGGAAGTACATGACCGGGGATGTGCGGGACTGTCCGGATTTCGCTCCCGTGGAAGTGATCAGCACCAGGTGCGCACCGGCGAACGGGCCACCCACTTTTCCGTCGTTCTCCCTGAATTCCGCGATGATTCTGTCGTTGAAGTCGTTCATGGCCACCCCTCGGTCGCAGCTGCTCGGAGCTGTCTCATCGAGCCTAGACGCGCTTTCAGTTCGACGCACGGGCGTCCTTAGTGCCAAATGAAGGCATCAATGGCCTGATTCCGGATGTCGGCGCCGGAAAGCCGGGCCGACCACGCGCCGGTGCCTTCATTTGGCACAGGCGGAAGGGTTGGATGTGGGCGGCAACTCGGGGCTCGCTGTGCGGTTAGACGGACTTGGCGACCGCGCGACCCGCGACCCGGCCGGAGAACAGGCAGCCGCCGAGGAAGGTGCCTTCGAGCGATCGGTAGCCGTGCACGCCGCCTCCGCCGAAACCACTCGCCTCGCCCGCCGCGTAGAGCCCCGGAATCGGTTCACCGGATGCCGCCAGCACGCGTCCGTCGAGATCCGTCTCGATTCCGCCGAGGCTCTTCCGGGTGAGGATGTGCAGCTTGACGGCGATGAGAGGTGCGGCCTTCGGATCGAGGATGCGATGCGGGCTCGCGACCCGGATGAGCCTGTCGCCGCGGTACTTGCGGGCCTGGCGCAGAGCGGTGATCTGGGCATCCTTCGCGAAGGGATTCTCCAGCTCGCGGTCGCGTGCCTCGACCTCCAGGCGAACGCGCACTGTGTCGATAGCGATCTCGGGCGAGAGTTTCTGCATTCCGGCGAGCAGCTCGTCGAGAGTGTTGGCGACGACGAAGTCGGCACCTCGAGCCTTGAAAGCCTCGACCGGGCCCGGCGCACCCTTCCTCACCCGTTGCAGCAGCAATCCGATGTCCTTGCCGGTCAGGTCGGGATTCTGCTCGCTGCCTGAGAGGGCGAACTCCTTCTCGATGATCTTCTGCGTGAGCACGAACCAGCTGTGCTCATAACCTGTCGAGACGATGTGTTCGAGGGTGCCGAGGGTGTCGAAGCCGGGGAAGAGCGGCACGGGTAGGCGCTTGCCTGTGGCATCCAGCCAGACCGACGAAGGGCCTGGCAGGATCCGGATGCCGTGCCGCTCCCACACCGGCGCGTAGTTCTCGATCCCCTCCACGTAGTGCCACATTCGGTCGCCGTTGATCAGCCTGGCACCGGCCCGCTCGCTGATGCCGAGCATCCGTCCGTCCACGTGCGCGGGAACCCCCGACAGCAGTTTCTCCGGAGCTTTACCCATGCGGGAGGGCCACTGCTCACGCACGAGATCGTGGTTGCCGCCGATTCCGCCACTCGTAACCACCACGGCTGAGGCTCTCAGCTCGAAATCTCCGGAGATCGTGCGGTTGCTCGGTGCGCCACGCTCGGCGTCGTCGGGGGAGAGCATGGCCCCGCGAGCGCCGACGACCGCACCGTTTTCGACGATGAGTTCGTCGACCCGATGGCGGAAGGCGAGGGTTACGAGGCCGGCGTCCACTCCGGCGCGGACGCGACGGATGAAGGGTGCGAGGATGCCTGGGCCGGTGCCCCAGACGATGTGGAAGCGGGGCACTGAGTTGCCGTGACCGGTCGCGGTGTATCCGCCGCGCTCCGCCCACCCCACGACGGGAAAGAAGCGCACCCCCTGCTGGTGCAACCATGCCCGCTTCTCGCCGGCCGCGAAATCGAGGTAGGCCTCCGCCCACCGGCGCGGCCAGGCATCCTCGTCGCGGTCGAAGCCTGCTGAGGCGAACCAGTCCTGGTGCGCGAGTTCTGCGCTGTCGCGAACGCCCATGCGGCGCTGCTCAGGGGAGTCGATGAGAAAGAGACCTCCGAAGGACCACCACGCTTGGCCGCCGAAACTCGCCTCAGGCTCCTGCTCGAGGATCGTGACGCGCTTGCCGGCATCCACGAGTTCCGCGGCAGCCACGAGCCCCGCGAGACCCGCTCCCACGATGAGTGCATCCGCCTGCTGTGTCATCCATCGACCCCTTCGTCTGACGTGTCTTCATGATTGCGGAAAATCACCGAGCCTGCCGCGGTTTATTGCTGCCAGGCCATGAGGTTGTGATGATTTCGACAGCAGATGGCAGTTTTGGCTGCGAAATGCGCTAGTCGGCCAATCCGTCGGGTCGCCGTGTTTAACCTAGGTAACGACTCTCAAAGTTTCGCCAATCGGCTGTGAACCGCGCTGTAGTATCGGGACACCATTCGCAATGAGCCAGGTCGCAGGTCTGCGGTCTCGCCGCGTTACAGCATGGAAGGCAGAATCGAATTGATGTATTCCCAACGAATCGCGGCCAGCGTGGCCGTTGTCGCAGCCCTAGGACTCTTGGTCTCCGGCTGTGCGAACCAGGCGACGACCGGCGGCAGCACCGGCTCAAGCAGCACCAAGGTCGACATTCCTGCGATCACCAAGGTCGACGTTCCCGCCAACGCGGTGCTCCCGGCCGGTGACGGCAAGGGCAAGTGTCAGGCCACAACCACCATCGGTTATGTCGGTGCGGAGACCGGTGCGAACGCCGCTCTCGGTATCAACATCTACAACGGTGTGCAGCTGGCAGTCGACCAGCACAACAAGGCCAACCCCGACTGCCAGGTGCAGTTCACCAAGTTCGACACCGAGGGTGACCCGCAGAAAGCCACAGGCCCGGTAACCCAGGTGGTCAACACCGAGGCCATCGTCGGCGTCGTCGGCCTACCGTTCTCTGGTGAGTCGAAGGCCACCGGCAATATCTTCGAGCAGAAGGGTCTCGTGCACATCACCCCGTCCGCGACCAACCCCGACCTCACGAAGAACGGTTGGAAGACCTTCTTCCGCGCTCTCGGTAACGACAGCGTTCAGGGGCCAGCTGCCGCGAAGTTCGCGACGGACAAGCTGAAGGCCAAGAAGGTCTACCTGGTGCAGGATGACTCCGACTACGGCATCGGCCTCGGCACCGCGACGAGCAAGGGCCTCGGCTCGGCGCTCGCCGGCACCGACAAGGTGACCACCGGCCAGAAGGACTTCTCGGCCGTCATCTCGAAGATCATCAACGCCAAGGCCGACGCGGTCTACTACGCGGGTTACTACGCCGAGGGTGCACCCTTCGACCAGCAGCTCGTGAACAAGGGCTTCAAGGGCACCTTCATCGGCCCTGATGGCGCGAAGGACGACCAGTTCATCAAGCAGGCCGGCGACGCGTCGTCGAACGCCTTCTTCACCTGCCCGTGTATCCCCGGCGAACTGATCCCGGACTTCGAGAAGGCGTACAAGGCGGCGTTCAGCGCCGAGCCCGGTACCTACTCGATCGAGGGTTACGACTCCGCGACGGTGCTGCTCTCAGGCATCGACAAGGGCAAGACCTCGCGTGCGGACCTGCTCAGCTACGTCAAGTCCTACGACGCCGACGGCCTGAGCAAGCACTACAAGTGGGACGCCACCGGCGAACTCGCGACCCCCGCGGTCTACGGCTACAAGGTGCAAGACGGAAAGATCCTTCCGATCGGTGTGATTGGCAAGTAGTCATCGTCACGCGGGTGCCGTCGGCTTCGGAAACCAGGCCGACGGCATCCGCTTTCCATCACCGGCAATCACCTGAGCCCGACAGGCGCAGAACCATCCAAACGAGGACGCCCACTTGATCCCCATGCTTCTTTCCCAACTGCCGATGGACGACAGCTGGATCAGTTTCGACATACCGGCGTTCATCCAGAACTTCTGGAGTTCGACCTTCGACGGACTCACTTTCGGCGCGATCTACGGGCTGGTCGCGCTCGGCTACACCCTCGTCTACGGGGTTCTGAACCTGATCAACTTCGCCCACTCTGAAGTCTTCATCATCGGCTGTTACGGCGTCTTCTTCACCCTGAGCGCCCTGGGTTTCGGAGCCTCTGCCCCCAACCTGTCGGTGATCGCGATCATCGGCGACCTGTTGATAGCGCTCGTGGTCGCCATGCTCGCCTCCGCGGCCATGGCCTACGTCCTGGAACGAGTGGCCTACCGGCCGCTCCGCAAACGCAATCCACCGCGGCTGGTGTTCCTGATCACCGCGATCGGTGCCTCATTCACCATCCAGTACACGATCTTCCTCGTGCGCGGTCCCAACGCAGAGCCCGCCGTCACGATGTTCACGCCGACACCGATCTTCGATGTGTTCGGCACTATCGTCGACAACCAGCAGATCATCATCGTGGTCGCGGCAGTGATCATGATGGTCGGCGTGGATCAGTTCATCAGGCGCTCCCGCACCGGCCGCGGTATCCGGGCCGTGGCCCAGGATCCTGACACCGCGACGCTGATGGGTGTGAACCGGGATCGCATCATCCTGATCACCTTCATCATCGGCGGGCTCCTGGCCGGTGCTGCTGCGCTCTTCTACGTCATGAAGATCCCGTCCGGTGTGCAGTACAACGGCGGTTTCGTCCTCGGTATCAAGGCATTCGCCGCCGCTGTTCTCGGCGGTATCGGAAACGTTCGTGGAGCACTGCTCGGTGGCCTGCTGCTCGGCCTGATCGGCAACTACGGGCAGATCCTGCTTGGCAACTCGCAGTGGGCGGATGTCGTCGCCTTCGTCGTACTCGTTCTGGTTCTGCTGGTCAGGCCATCGGGTATTCTCGGTCAATCCATGGGAAGGAGCCGCGCATGAGCACCACGGACGGACCGACACTCATGCCGGACGCACAGGCAGCGCAGGATGCCGTCAATCGTGAGTCCGGGTCGAAAAAGCCTGGCCGATTCCACCGTCTGGGGGATCGCTGGAACGCACTCCGGCGACCGCAGCAGTGGGCGTTCCTGCTGGTCATCGTCGCCCTCGCCTACCTGCTTCCGGTCTTCAACGTCCCGATTCTCACGACCGAGCCGAGCACCGACTGGTCGATCACCTGTTTCACGATGGCGATCTATGCTCTGGTGGCGGTCGGCCTCAACGTGGTGGTCGGTTACGCCGGCCTGCTCGACCTCGGGTACGTGGCATTCTTCGCCGTCGGCTCCTATGTCACGGCGATGCTCACCAGTCCCGATTCGCCGTTCCTGCACATCCCCTATCTGTGGACGATCCCGGTCGCGATGGCGGTCACGATGTTCTTCGGCGTGGTGCTCGGCGTACCGACGCTGCGGCTCCGCGGCGACTATCTCGCCATCGTCACTCTCGGTTTCGGTGAGATCGTGCGAATCCTGGCCACGATCATCCCCGCCATGAAGGGCCAGGTCGGCTTCCAAAACGTGGGTCGTCCGCCCGGAACGGCTGCGGATGGCACGCCGATCTTCTCCAACTCCAACGGAACTCCGTGGTACTGGCTGGCACTGACGATCACCATCATCATTCTGCTGCTGGTCGGCAACCTGGAGCGGAGCCGCGTTGGTCGCGCCTGGGTCGCCATTCGCGAGGATGAGGATGCCGCCGAGATCATGGGCGTGCCGGTCTTCAAATACAAGGTCTGGGCCTTCGCCATCGGAGCCGCCGTCGGCGGTCTCTCCGGTTCGCTGTTCTCTGGTCAGATCGGATTCGTCAACAACCAGAAGTTCGATGTGCCGACCTCGATCCTGTTCCTGGCCGCGGTGGTGCTCGGCGGTGCGGGCAACAAGGTCGGAGCGATTATCGGTGGCGCCATCGTCGCCTACGTCCCGTTCCGCTTCACGGCGATCGCACCCTACAAATACCTGATCTTCGGCGTCGTTCTGGTGATCCTGATGCTTTGGCGTGCCAGAGGACTGTTGCCCGCGCGGCAGAAGCTGCTGGCCTACGGCAAGTCGACTTACGAGCGCGTCACGAATCGTGAATCCGAACCACCCGCCACAGGCCTCGCCCCGGAAGGGGAGCGGAAGTGAGCGCGGAAACGCCGGCCGCGGCATCCGGCTCCGAGGTTGCTCTCGACGAGCTGGGCATCGACAAGGACACCGCAGAAGGTGCGGCGCCCGAGCGAAACATCGCTGTGGGCGTCGGCGAGAACATCATGGAGATCCGGAATCTCACCGTCAAGTTCGGCGGCCTCACGGCTCTGGACGACGTGTCGTTCGACATCAGGCGCGGTGAGATCCTCGGTCTCATCGGCCCGAACGGCGCGGGCAAGACCACCTGTTTCAACGCCATGACCGGCGTCTACAAGCCGAGCGGTGGCCAGGTGACGCTCGACGGACAGTCCGTGCTCGGGCGAACCCGCCACAGGATCACCAGACTGGGGCTTGCCAGAACCTTCCAGAACATCAGGCTCTTCGGCGAGATGACGGCACTGGAGAACGTGGTCGTCGGCCTCGATGCCAGACACAAGACGAGTGTCGTCGGCGCCCTGCTGCGACTGCCCCGTCATCGTCGCGAAGAGAGGTCCTCGATCGAGCGTGGCATGGCCCTCCTCGAATTCGTCGGAATCGCGGATGACGCGGCCGTGCTCGCCCGTCACCTCTCCTACGGCCACCAGCGTCGCCTCGAGATCGCGCGTGCGCTGGCCACTGACCCCAAGGTGCTCTGCCTCGACGAACCCGCTGCGGGATTCAACCCGGCGGAGAAAGAAGATCTGATGACGCTCATCCGCGCTATCAGGGACGACGGGTACACCGTGCTGCTGATTGAGCACGACATGAAACTCGTGATGGGCCTCACCGATCGCATCATCGTGCTCGAGTTCGGCAAGAAGCTCGCCGACGGCATCCCCGTCGATATCCGCAACGACCCGCGAGTCGTCGCCGCCTACCTGGGGGAGCCTGAAGATGACGTTGCTTGAACTGAAGAACGTCAGCGTGCGCTACGGGCGCATCGAGGCGATCCATGACATGTCCTTCGCGGTCGACGAGGGTGAGATCGTCAGCCTGATCGGCGCGAACGGTGCGGGTAAGACCACCACCATGAAGACGATCTCGGGGCTGCTCAACCCGAGCTCCGGCAGCATCCATTTCGACGGTGAAGACATCACCACCATGAAGGCGCACATCCGTGTCGTCCACGGCATCTCGCAGGCGCCAGAAGGTCGCGGGGTGTTTCCTGGTATGACGGTATTGGAGAACCTCGACATGGGCGCTTTCGGCCGTAAGGACCGCAGCAGCATGAAGGTGGACTTCGAGAGGGTATTCACGCTGTTCCCGAGGCTGGCGGAACGCAGGTCACAGGTGGGCGGAACGATGTCGGGCGGTGAGCAGCAGATGCTCGCCATCGGTCGCGCACTCATGTCGCAGCCGCGACTGCTACTGCTGGACGAGCCCTCGATGGGACTCGCTCCGCAGTTCATCAAGCAGATCTTCACGATCATCTCGGAGATCAATGAGCAGGGTACGACGGTGCTGCTCGTCGAGCAGAACGCCAACCAGGCCCTCGCACGAGCCGACCGGGCTTTCGTGCTCGAAACCGGAACGATCACCCACAGTGGCACCGGCAGGGAACTGCTGGCGAATCCCGCGATCAAAGAGGCATACCTCGGCGTCGGTTGATCGAGAGCCGTGGTGCGCGGCGGGTTGTGTTCGCCGCATCGGGTGACTAGCGTCAAGGTATCTCCGGGTAACGATGCCCGGGCCGGCCAGCGGTTTACCAACCGCGGCTGTGAGTGATCGCCTCGCCGCCGACGTACCTGTTGAAAGCGGAGCAGATCGGGAGATCATGTTGCGCGCAACTGTTGCTGACCACACGCTGGACCACCAGCTGGGGGGCATGAGCGATGAACTCGTGCAACTCCTCACCCCGCAGGGAGAGCGGGTGAGCAACCATCTCTACGATCCATGGATCGCGGATCTCACGCCGGGGCAGTTGCTCGGGCTGTATGAAGATCTCGTCGTCGTCCGCCGCATCGACACCGAGGCCACCGCACTGCAACGACAGGGTGAACTGGGCCTCTGGCCGCCGCTGCTCGGTCAGGAGGCTGCCCAGGTCGGCTCGGCCAGGACGCTCCGCGCCGACGATTTCGTCTTCTCCAGCTACCGCGAGAACGCGGTGGCCTACTGTCGGGGCGTCGAACTCATCGACCTCGTCCGTGTCTGGCGCGGCACGGCAGCTTCCGGGTGGAACCCCTACGACGTGGGCATGGCCACCCCCGCGGTGATCATCGGCGCCCAGACGCTTCACGCCACCGGCTATGCGATCGGTTGCGCCAAAGACGGCGTCGACTCGGTGGCTGTCGCGTACTTCGGTGACGGCGCCACCAGCCAGGGGGATGTCAACGAGGCGATGGTCTTCGCCGCCAGCTTCCATGCCCCGGTGATCTTCTTCTGCCAGAACAACCAGTGGGCGATCTCCGAGCCGGTTGGCCTGCAGTCCGGGCTGCCACTCGCCTCGCGGGCGCCGGGGTTCGGCATCCCGAGCCTGCGGGTCGACGGCAACGATGTACTCGCGGTCACAGCGGCGATGCGCTGCGCGCTGGACAGGGCGCGCACGGGCGGCGGGCCGACCTTCATCGAGGCCGTGACCTACCGGATGGGGCCGCACACGACATCCGATGACCCGAGTCGCTACGTCGACCCGGCTGAGCGGGAGAAGTGGGCCGCCAAGGACCCGATTGCCCGAGTGGAGGCTTTTCTCGAGAGCGAGGGTATTCTCACCGACGAGGCCAGGGCATCGGTCGCGGCGAAGGCGGATGACGTGGCCACCCATTTTCGTGCGGGCTGTCTCTCGCTCGAGGACCCCGAGGCGCTGAGCGTCTTCGACAACGTCTACAGCACACCGCACTCGGGACTCGCGCGCCAGAAGAGCCAGTACGCCGCGTACCTGGCCGGCTTCGAGGCTCCTGCTGACGCTTCCGCTGATCTCGACGCTCACGCTTCCATCGATGTCGAGGGAGGCGAGCGATGACCGAACTCACCCTCTCCCGCGCCATCGGCACGGGCCTTCGCCGTGCACTGGCTGACGATCCGAAGGTCGTTCTGCTCGGGGAGGACATCGGCAAGCTGGGCGGCGTGTTCCGGGTGACCGACGGTCTGCAGGAGGAATTCGGGCGCGACAGGGTGATGGACACGCCTCTCGCTGAGGCTGGCATCCTCGGGACCGCGGTGGGGCTGGCCTTCCGCGGCTATCGTCCGGTCGTGGAGATCCAGTTCGACGGCTTCATCTATCCGGCCTTCGACCAGATCGTGGCCCAGGTGGCGAAGATGCACTACCGCACTGCGGGCGCGGTGACGATGCCGATCACGATCCGGGTACCGTTCGGCGGCGGGATCGGGGCGGTCGAACATCACTCGGAGTCGCCGGAGGCCTACTTCACGCACACGTCCGGTCTCCGGGTGATCGCCTGCTCGAACCCCCAGGATGCTCACACGCTGATCCGCCAGGCGATCGCCTGCGACGACCCTGTGCTGTTCTTCGAGCCCAAGCGGCGCTACTGGATGAAAGGCGAGGTCGAGGAGGAATTCGGGCCACAGACACTGTCGATGGAGTCTGCGCGGGTCGTGTGCGAGGGGACGGATGTGACCCTGGTGGCCTACGGTCCGCTGGTCGCAACCGCGATGGATGCCGCGACCGCAGCATCCGACGACGGCATCTCCATCGAGGTGATCGACCTGCGTTCCCTCTCGCCTGTCGATTTCGACACCGTCGAGGCGTCGGTGCGCAAGACCGGACGCCTGGTCGTCACCCACGAAGCACAACAGTTCGGCGGACTGGGCGCAGAGATCGCTGCGAGCATCACCGATCGCTGCTTCTACTTTCTCGAGGCCGCTCCCGCGCGGGTCACCGGTTTCGACGTGCCCTACCCGCCGGCCAAGCTCGAAGAGCACTTCCTACCAGACCTCGACCGGATGTTGGACGCTGTCGACCGCGTACTCGGTCGCGCGAATTCCCTCACCGGCTGGAAGGCGTGACCATGACGACTAAGGAATTTCGACTTCCCGATCTCGGCGAGGGACTCACGGAGTCCGAACTCGTCGCCTGGCATGTTGCCGTCGGCGACCTCGTCAGTCTCAACCAGACGATCGCAGAGGTGGAGTCCGCCAAGGCGGTGGTGCAACTGCCTTCGCCCTGTGCCGGCGTCGTCACACGGCTCGTCGGTGAGCCCGGCGCGACGATGGCTGTCGGGACGGTGATCGCCGCATTCGAAGTGGAGGATGCTCCCGCTCCCGCGCGCAACCCGGTCCTGGTGGGGTACGGGGCCCCGGTCGAGCGTACCGACCGGCCGCAGCGCCGCGCGCGGAGCGGGGTGGCGGCGTCGTCTGGAGTGACTTCGACGGGCTCAGTCGCCGAACGACCACGGTCCACTCCGCCGGTGCGTCGGCTCGCCCACGACCTCGGCGTGGAACTCGAGTTGCTGAGGGGGAGCGGCGAAGACGGCGTGATCACCCGCGAAGACGTGCAGGCTGCGGCATCCGTGGTCTCGGTTTCGCCCGTCGCGCAGGTGGGGGAGACCAGAACCCCGATCTCCGGGGTGCGGAAGCGCACCGCCGAGGCGATGGTGTCGAGTGCGTTCACGGCGCCGCACGTGACGGAATTCCTGACGGTGGATGTCACGCCCACCGTCGAGCTCGTGGAATCCCTGCAGGCCGGAAGGGAGTTTCGCGAGCACCGGCTGACCATGCTGACGGTTGTCGCAAAGGCGGTGTGCCTCGCAGCGGCGCGTACTCCGTCAGTCAACTCGCGCTGGGACGAGGCGAATCGGGAGATCGTGCAGTTCGATCACCTGAATCTCGGTATCGCGGTGGCGACGTCCCGGGGGCTTCTCGTGCCGAATATTCCGAATGCGGAATCTTTTGCCCTCGGCGAGCTGGCTGATGCGATCACGGGACTCGCCGAAACGGCACGCGCCGGTACGATTACGCCAGCGCAGCTGTCGGGCGGAACTTTCACCATTTCGAATATCGGGGTTTTCGGTGTCGGTGCCGGGACCCCGATCATCAACCCGGGTGAGGCGGCGATCCTCGCCACCGGCGCAGTTCGTCGGATGCCGTGGGAATACCGCGGTGAGATCGCGCTCCGGCAGGTGATGACGCTGAGTCTCTCCTTCGACCACCGGCTGGTCGATGGTGAGCAGGGTTCGCGGTTTCTTACCGACGTCGGAGGGATTCTGGGCGAGCCCGGGCGTGTGCTCGCGATGGTCTGAGTTCCCTGAATCGCTGGAAACGGGGTCATTGCGGCCGGACCGGGCCGTCGCGTTGACCCGTCTTGGCCGCAATGACCCCGTTCGCCGTGTTTGGCTGACCGGCATTCTGGGGACGAGCAACGCCGCGCGGCGGGGTGTCAGCTGTTGAGGGCGGCCAGCGCCATCCTCTCCAGAATCGCGCGCAGGTCGCGGGAGTTGCCGGTGTGCGGCGTCGAGTTGATCAGCCCGAAGGTGGCATGGGCGCGAGTGCGCAGGGCGAGTGCGAGGGCGTCCGGATGGATGCGTTCCAGCGCGGCTACCCAGAGCTCGACGTATCCGCGCTGGAGGGCACGAACCCGGTGGCGGTCGGGGTCGGCGAGGCTGTCGAGATCCCGATCCTGCACGCGGATGACGTCGGGATTGGCGAGGGCGAAGTTGACGTGGAAGGCGACAAGGGCTTCGAGAGTGGTGGCGGCATCCGTCTGGCTGTCGACCACCCGCTGGCCACCGTCACGCAACCCTTCGCTTACGCCGACGAGGAGCGCCGCCAGCACCGCCTGCTTACCGCTGAAGTGACGATAGACGGCCGGGCCGCTCACGCCGGCGGCAGCACCGAGATCCTCGATCGACACCCTGTCGAAACCGCGCTCGGAGAAGAGTCTGGCTGCGGCTTCGAGCAGCGCGCTGCGGCGGTCGGCCTTGGCCCGGCTGCGAACGGTGTCGGTCATCCTCCCACTGTAGACAATTCAGTGAGTACCCATTAACCTAAATTGAGTTAGTGGTTACTAACTGGCTTGTCGATCTGGGTTGTCAATGGAGACGCGCGATGGAAACACTGGAGAGCCGTGTCGACTCGGGCGACGCCTCCTTCCTGGCCAATGACAGCGCCCAGCGTGCCCTGGTGACGGAGCTCAGAGAACGCGTGGCCATAGCAGCCCTCGGCGGCTCGGAGAAGTCACGGCAGCGCCACATCGCGCGCGGAAAACTGCTGCCACGAGAACGCATCGACCAACTGCTCGACGAGGGGAGCCCGTTCCTCGAGATCTCGCCCCTGGCTGCCAACGGTCTCTATGGCGATGAGGCGCCGGGCGCCGGGGTGATCGCCGGGATCGGCCTGGTCGAAGGCCGTCATGTGCTGGTGATCTCCAATGACGCCACCGTCAAAGGTGGCACCTACTTTCCACTCACGGTCAAGAAACATCTGCGCGCGCAGGAGATCGCCTTCGAGAACCGGCTGCCGTGCATCTATCTCGTGGACTCCGGTGGCGCCTACCTGCCGATGCAGGACGAGGTCTTTCCCGACAGGGACCACTTCGGCCGGATCTTCTACAACCAGGCACGGATGTCGGCGGCGAAGATCCCGCAGATCGCCTCGGTGATGGGATCCTGCACTGCCGGCGGCGCCTACGTGCCGGCGATGAGCGACGAGACGGTGATCGTGCGCGGCCAGGGCACGATCTTTCTCGGCGGACCCCCTCTCGTGAAGGCAGCCATCGGTGAGATCGTCACGGCGGAAGAACTCGGTGGTGGCGACGTGCACGCACGCATCTCCGGCGTGACCGATCACCTCGCGGATGACGACCAGCACGCCCTGCAGATCGTGCGCGACATCGTCTCGACCTTTCCCCGGCCGAACACCCAGGCCTGGGATGTGGTCGAGAGCCGTCCGCCGATCGCCGAGGAGAGCGAACTCTACGGCGTGGTTCCGACCGATGTGCAGTCGCCCTACGAGGTGCGCGAAGTGATTGCGAGACTTGTCGACGGCAGCGAGTTCCATGAATTCAAGAAGGAGTACGGCGCGACACTGGTGACCGGTTTCGCACACCTGCACGGGCATCCGATCGGCATCGTCGCGAACAGCGGCGTGCTGTTCAGCGAGTCTGCGTTGAAGGGGGCGCACTTCATCGAGCTGTGCGACCAGCGCGGTGTCCCGATCGTCTTCCTGCAGAACATCTCCGGTTTCATGGTGGGTCGGGACGCCGAGGCCGGTGGCATCGCGAAGAACGGCGCGAAGATGGTCACCGCCGTCGCGACCGCCAGAGTACCGAAACTCACCGTCGTGATCGGCGGATCCTTCGGTGCAGGTAACTACTCGATGGCGGGGCGCGCGTATTCGCCGCGCTTCCTCTGGATGTGGCCAGCCAGCCGTGTTTCCGTGATGGGCGGACCGCAGGCGGCGTCGGTGTTGGCGACGGTACGTCGTGAACAACTCGGCGACGAGTGGTCGGCCGAAGACCAGGCCGCTTTCGAGACCCCGATCCGTGAGCAGTACGAGGCGCAGGGGAGTCCGTACTACTCGACGGCCAGGCTCTGGGATGACGGCATCATCGATCCCGCAGACACCAGGACGGTGCTCGGTCTCGCGCTCGATGTGTGCGCGGCCGTGCCGCTGGAGGACAGCGCCTTCGGCCTGTTCCGCATGTGAGGGGCGCCACGTTCGGCACCGTCCTCATCGCCAACCGTGGGGAGATCGCCTGCCGTATTCTCGGCACGCTGCGTCAGCTCGGCATCCGATCCGTGGCCGTCTACACGGATGCCGATCGCCGGGCGAAGCACGTCGCGATGGCGGATGCCGCGGTGCTGGTCGAGAGCTACCTCGACTCAGCGGCGATTCTGCGGGCGGCTCGGCTGGGCGGCGCGGAAGCGATCCACCCCGGCTACGGATTCCTCTCGGAGAACGCCGGCTTCGCGCGGGAATGCGCAGCCGCCGGCATCGTGTTCATCGGGCCCGGCGTTGACGCGCTCGAGACGATGGGCGACAAGATTCGCGCCAAGAAGCACGTGGCCGAGCACGGAGTGCCGGTCATCCCCGGTATCGCCGAGCCGGCACTGACCGATGAGCAGCTGATGGCGGCGGCGGCTGAGGTCGGCTACCCGCTGCTGATCAAACCGTCGGCCGGCGGTGGTGGCAAGGGGATGACAACGGTCGTCGAACAGAGTGAGCTTGCCGAGGGGCTCGCCGCATCCCGCCGTGTCGCGCTGGCCGGCTTCGGCGACGACACGCTCTTTCTCGAGCGGCTGGTTTCGACACCGCGTCACATCGAGGTGCAGGTGCTCGCAGACTCCCACGGCACGGTGCTCCACCTCGGGGAGCGGGAGTGTTCGCTGCAGCGTCGTCACCAGAAGATCGTCGAGGAGGCACCCTCGGTGCTTCTCGATGCGGCCACGCGCGCGCGGATCGGCGAGGCGGCCTGCGAGGTCGCCCGCAGCGTCGGCTACATCGGAGCTGGCACCGTCGAATTCCTGGTCTCCAACGACAGGCCAGACGAGTTCTTCTTCATGGAGATGAACACCCGACTGCAGGTGGAGCATCCGGTGACCGAGATGGTCACCGGCATCGACCTCGTCGAGTGGCAAGTGCGGATCGCCGCGGGCGAGAAGCTCTCCCTCGGCCAGGACGACATCGTGCTCAACGGTCATGCGATCGAGGCGCGGCTCTACGCCGAGAACCCGTCCCGCGGGTTCCTGCCGTCCTCCGGTACTGTGATCGCCGTCGAGGAACCGACGGGAGTCGGCATCCGCGTCGACAGCTCACTCATCCATGGCCTGCCGGTCAGTGCGAGCTACGACCCGATGCTCGGCAAGCTCATCGCCTGGGGTGCGGATCGTGCGCAGGCGCTGGCACGCCTCGACGCCGCCCTCGCCACCACCACCCTGCTCGGGGTGCACACGAATCTCGAGTTTCTGCAGGCCCTGCTCGCCGACGCCGAGGTGCGGGCCGGCCGCCTCGACACCGGGCTGATCGAGCGAATGCTGGGCGGCATCCGGTTCCGAGGCGTCGACGATACCGCTCTCGTGGCTGCCGCACTTTACCTGCACAGCCAGCGCTCCGGGCCCGGTTCACCGTGGAACCAGCCGAGCGGATGGCGCGTGGGAGAGCATCGCGCAACCCGCTACAACTTCGCCACCAGCGCGACCGAATCCACCGATGTTTTCGTGACCGGCACGCCCGGCGACGCGCTCATCCGGGTCGGCGGTGGATTAGAGCGGCACGCCAGATTCGAGGCAAACCTCGAGCTCGACGGCGTGCTTCACCCGCTGGCGATCGCGCAGTCCGGCGACAGCATCTGGGTGTCCGAGCGCGGAATCGCCTGCGAACTGATGGTGCGTGACAGGGCGAAACAGCTCGCCGATCACCGCGCCACCATCTCCCGGCCGGTCGGTGCTGCCGATCCGGAGGTGCGCGCCCCGATGCCGGGCACTGTCGTGGCCGTCAGTGTCTCCACGGGAGACACCGTGGAGACCGGGCAGGTTCTTCTCACCGTCGAGGCCATGAAGATGGAGCACACAATGCTCGCTTCGCTGGCCGGCGTCGTCACCATCACCATCCACCCTGGCGACCTGGTCAGACTCGACCAGGTCGTCGCGCGAATCGATCCCCACGAAGGAGCGTAATCATGAGCAGTGAGCTCACCGACGACCAGCAGCAGGTCAGCGACACGGTACGAGAGTTCGCCGACACCGTCGTCGCGCCCGTCGCCGCGAAACACGACGCGGAGCACAGTTTTCCCTACGAGGTGGTTGCCCAGATGGCGGACCTCGGACTGTTCGGCCTGCCCTTTCCGAAAGAACTCGGCGGCCAGGGCAAGGATTACTTCTCACTCTGCCTCGCCGTCGAACAGCTCGGCCGCGTCGACCAGAGCGTCGGCGTCACGCTCGAGGCCGGCGTCGGGCTCGGCGCGATGCCGGTGTTCCGCCGTGGTACGGAGGCTCAGAAAGAAGAGTGGATGCCGCAGCTCGCGAGCGGCAGAGCGCTCGCCGGTTTCGGCCTAACCGAGGCCGATGCCGGGTCCGACGCCGCGGGCACCAGGACGACCGCCGAGCTCGACGGCGGCGAATGGTTGATCAACGGCACCAAGCAGTTCATCACCAACTCGGGCACCGACATCACCAGGCTGGTCACGATCACCGCCATCACCGGCGCTTCCAGCCGCGAGGACGGCACCATCAAGAAGGAGCTTTCCGCCATCCTGGTGCCGACACCGATCGCCGGCTTCACCGTCGAGCCCGGCTACGACAAGGTGGGTTGGCATGCATCCGATACCCACCCGCTGACCCTCACCGATGTGCGGGTGCCGGAGGAGAATCTGCTCGGCCAGCGAGGCCGGGGTTACGCTAACTTCGTGCAGACCCTCGACGAGGGACGGATCGCTGTCGCCGCCCTCGCCACCGGCGCGGCCCAGGGCTGCCTCGACGAGTCTGTGCGCTACGCGAAGAGCCGCAACGTCTTCGGTCGCAGCATCGGGTCGAACCAGTCCATCTCGTTCAAGATCGCGCGAATGCAGGCCCGCGCCCATACCGCCCGTCTCGCCTACTACGACGCGGCCGCCCTCATGATGGCCGGAAAGTCTTTCAAGGCCCAGGCGTCCATCGCCAAGATGGTCGCGGGGGAGGCGGCGATGGACAACGCCCGAGACGCCACTCAGATCTTTGGCGGCTACGGCTTCCTCAACGAAAATCCGGTTGCCAGGCAGTTCCGCGATTCGAAGATCCTCGAGATCGGTGAAGGAACCACAGAGGTGCAGCTCATGGTCATCGCCCGCGAACTCGGGTTCTGAAGCCTGCGAGTATGAATGGAGTCTTCTCGTGATCGACGTCGTCACACGGATACCATCGGAACCGATCTACCCAGGGAGCACACTGTGACCGAACCGGAAGAGAAGACCATCGAGCAACGGGGGCTCTACTACGAGGAGTTCGAGCTGGGTACCCGCTACCTGCACCGACCGGGCCGCACGGTCACGGAGGCCGACAACGTCGCCTTCACGACGATGACCATGAACACCCAGGCCCTTCACCTGGATGCCGCATGGGCCGCGACCCAGCCGTTCGGCCAGCGCCTGGTCAACTCGATGTTCACCCTCGCCACGCTCGTCGGCAGCTCGGTCGCGCAACTGACCCAGGGCACACTCGTCGCCAACCTCGGATTCTCGGAGGTGACCTTTCCGGCCCCGCTTTTTCACGGCGACACCCTGTACTCCGAGACGGTCGTCGAGGAGAAACGACTCTCCGCGTCGCGACGTGGCCAGGGCATCGTCACCCTGCGGCACACCGCGCGCAATCAGGACGGTGTGATCGTGGCGACCGCCGTTCGTTCGACACTGGTCTGGTGCGTGCCATGACCTTCGACCTCGGGCCGGCTATACTGTTTTGCCCGGCCGATCGCCCTGAGCGCTACGCGAAGGCGGCGGAGCGGGCGGATGCTGCGATCCTCGACCTCGAGGACGCCGTCGCCCCCGGCGACAAGGCCGCTGCCCGCGAGGCGCTGCTCGCGAACCCGCTGGACCCGGCTCGCACCGTCGTGCGGGTGAATCCGGCGGACACCGAGGAGTTCGCCCGAGACCTCGCCGCGATCGCCCGCACCGAGTATCGCCTGCTCATGCTCGCGAAAACGACGAGTGCCGCCCAGCTGCAACTGCTGGCCGACTACGACGTGATTGCGCTGTGCGAGACTGCCGCGGGTGTGCTGGCGGCGCCGTCGATCGCCGCGGTGGAGAACGTGGTCGCACTCATGTGGGGTGCGGAGGATCTGGTGGCATCCCTCGGCGGTACGTCCAGCCGTGTCGATGACGGTCGGTACCGTGACGTCGCGGTGCATGCCCGGTCGAGCGTGCTGCTGGCGGCCGGGGCATCCGGCACGGCCGCCATCGATTCCGTGCATCTCGACATCGCCGATACCGCGGGGCTGGAGAACGAGGCGCGGGATGCCGCAGCCGTCGGCTTCGTGGCGACGGCCTGCGTTCACCCAAGCCAGGTGGCGGTCATCCGCTCGGCCTACGCTCCGACGCCGGACGAGTTGGACGCCGCCCGCGAGTTGCTCGCTGCCGCTGTCGGCCAACGGGGCGTCTTCCGTTACGACGGCCGGATGATCGACGGCCCGGTCTTGCGTCACGCGGAGCGGGTCGTACGGCGCGTCGCCTCTTCCTAGCTGCGCCCGCTATCGATCTGTCCTGTTGATGGGTGCTCGGCGGCTATTAGTAGCGGCGTCGTTCCCAGGCCCAGGCGCGGAAGAAGAGGATCGCCACGGCCAGAATCGCCGCTCCCGCTTCGAACCATAGGCCGACGAGGATCCCGGCGGGGTTTCGCGTGAACAGAATGAGGACTATTGCCACGAACAGGCCGAACCCGGCGAGCACGATATCGACGATCCACAGTCGGCGAAGGAAGGGATTCGCCGTATCTGTGCTGGTCGTGAGTTCCGTCGTCATCGCTGCTCCTTTGCACAGGCATCCATGCTTGTCATGAGTGAACTTCAGTCTTTCGCACAATCGGTGGGAACGCCAGTGCCATGGCTGTGGCATCGAGTTGCGTCGTGTCGTTGTTCCGCTGAGCAACGAACAACGACACGGCGCAACTCGATCCCGGGATGGGAGAGTAAATCAGGTGCTCGCGATGCGGCCCAGCAGGAACTCGCGCTCGATATCATTCGTGGCCAGGTCGAGCGCCTGCCGGTAGGCGATGACGGCTTCTGTGGTACGGCCGAGCCGCTGTAGGAGGTCCGCTTTGACCGCTAGCAGATAGCGGTATCCCGCGAAGCGGGTATCGTGCTCCAGCGCTTCGACCTCGTCCAATGCCTCTGCCGGCCCCGACACCATCGCTACCGCCACTGCGCGGTTTAGCGCCACGACCGGCGACGGCCAGACGCGCAGCAGTACGTCGTACAGCGTCACGATCTGGGGCCAGTCCGTCTGCTCGTAGGTCGGAGCCTCGGCATGCAACGAGGCGATGGCCGCCTGCAGCACATAGCGCCCGGGGCGCCCGCCGCGGAGTCCGTCCATGATCAGTTCGTGCGCTTCGGCGATCATCGGACGATCCCAGAGGGATCGGTCCTGGTCTTGCAGCCGCAGCAGGCGACCGTCGCCGTCGATCCTGGTCGCACGCCGTGCATCGATGACCAGAAGCAGGGCGAGCAGCCCCCACATCTCCCGCTCATCGGGCATCAGCTCGACCTGAGCACCTGTTCGCGCCGGATCGCATCCACCACGCGACGTCTGGCCGTGGTAGTCAGCCACGCCTCCGGGTTGGCGGGGATCCCGTGGCGGAGCCAGGACACCATGGCCTCGGCATAGGCCTCCTGCACGCATTCCTCCGCCAGGTCCAGGTTCCGTGCAGCGCGCGCCGTCGCGGCGAGCACCAGAGCCCAGCCGCGACGGTGAGCGTCTTCGACCGCAGCCTCAACGGCTGCCTTAGTCGTCATGCCGTAGCAGGCCGATCCACGATGAAGCCGCCCTCGACCGGGCGCACCTCGACTCCGCCACCCTGCTGGGTGGCCGGGTTGCGTCCTGCGATCTCCAGCGCCGCATCCAGGTCTGGCGCTTCGATAACAAAGAACCCGGCTATGACCTCTTTGGCATCGATGAACGGGCCATCGGTCACCACGTCGCCGCGAATCGAGGTGGCGGTCGTGTCGGCGGGTTCCAGCGCGAATGCTGCGACCATGGATCCGGCGGCCACCACTTCGTCGGCATACCGGCCGTGGGCGTCACGTTGCTCAGCCGTCACCTCGTCGGTGCCGGCAGCGTTCGTGGTGTAGATCAGGACTGCATATTGAGCCATCGGACTCTCCATTCAGATAGTGGTTATCGTGCCTTTCATAACTACGTCGAACGGTCGAGAAGAAATCGACAGCGCTGAATCGGATTATCTTCGATCGGCTGTCGAGGTGTCGATACCTGAGGGCTATTCCTCGAAGGTGTTGACCATCGCGTGGGCGGCGCGGTCGAGGTATCCCCAGAGCGTCGCGTCGTCGAGTGGGGACAGCTCCAGGGCGTCCACAGCCGAGCGCATGTGGGAGAGCCAGCGGTCGCGGGCATCCGGATTCACCCTGAACGGCAGGTGACGCATACGCAGTCGTGGGTGTCCACGCTGCTCGGAATAGGTTGCAGGGCCTCCCCAGTACTGTTCCAGGAACCCGGTGAGTCGCTGGATCGCACCCTCCAGGTCGTCGGGCGGATACATCGGCAACAGCACAGGATCGGACTCGATGCCCGCATAGAAGTGACGCACGAGTTTCTCGAAGGTTGGCCTGCCGCCGACCTTCTCATAGAAGTTGCCGGTGGCGGCTTCGCCGTGCTCGCTGACCCTGAGAGTGACCGGGTTGACCTGGCCGCCGGGAGATTCGCCGCCGGGAGGTTGGCTGTCGGGTGATCGGCCGCCCGGACGCTCGGTCATTTTCGGACCTTCGGAGGCTGGGTGGGGGCCGCCGGGGCAAGCGGCACCGGCTTGGTACGCGGAGGCTGGGCACCTTTCACACTGGCTGCGCCCTCGAAACCGCTGAGCACGATGCTGTTGAGCGAGGGGAGGCGCACACCCATCTCATCGAGGCTGCGCTTGAGGCGCATGCGCAGTTCGCGGGCGACGTCGTCTTTCGACGAAGAGCGCGTCTTCACGACTAAACGAATGATCAGGGCTTCGGCCGAGATCGACTCGAGTCCCCAGATCTCCGGTTTTTCGAGAATGCGACTGCGCCACTTCGTGTTCTGCGCCATGTCGTTGGCTGTGGCGAGCATCCGTGCCTGCACCTCGTCGACATCCGTGTCGTATGGCACAGCGAGGTCGATGATCACGCGGGCCCAGCCCTGGGACATGTTGCCCACCCGCAGGATCTCGCCGTTGCGCACGAACCACAAGGTGCCGTTGACGTCGCGCACCTGGGTGACGCGTACGCCGACCGATTCGACGACCCCGGTCGCGGGGCCAAGGTCGACGACATCGCCGACGCCCAACTGGTCTTCCATCACCATGAACAGGCCGTTGAGTACGTCTTTGATGATGTTCTGCGCGCCGAAACCGAGGGCGGCGCCGAGCACCCCGGTGAGCGCCACGAAGGAGCCGAGTTCGAAGTGCAGCGAGCCGAGGACGAGCGTGATCGCCGCGAGGATGATCACCCAGGTAACGATATTGCGCAGCACCGCTCCGATCGTGCGAGTGCGCTGCACGACCCGCACTGCGGCCAGCGGCGAGGCGACGAGTGCCTGGGTATCGTCGACGTTCTGCTTCTTCTTGACGCCAGAAACGATCTGTTTCACCATGTGATCGATCACGACGATGAGAATCCACCGCAGTACCACGGCGCCGATGATCACGAAGATGATCTGGAACAGGGAGGGGTGGGTGCGGAAGAAGGTGAAGATGGTGTCCCAAAAAGCGGTCCAGCCGTTCATCCGTGTGCTCCCTTCATCGCTGTTCAGTGTATTCGGAGCAGGCTGAAGGAACGGTCAGCGCGGTGGTGGCGAAAGCCGGAACTAGGCGTCCCGTCGCTTCAGCAGCACGGATGCCATGGTGAACAGCACCGCGACCCAGGCGACGAGTACGAGCCCGCCCTGCCACGGCTCGAGGGTGATGACACCGGATGCCGGGGCCTGGGCTACGGCATCCGTCACGTAGGTGTACATCCGGCTTCCCGCATTGCTCGGCAGGAAGGTCGAGATGTTCTGCACCCACTCGGCATGCGTCAGGCCGGCCAGGATATTCAGCACAACCGGCACGACCAGAATCAGGCCGAGCGAGGTTGCAATACCACCGGCACTGTTGCGGATGATGCCGCCGATACCGAGGGCGAGCATCGCGATGAGCGCGAGGTAAGCCGCCGCGCCCACCAGAGCCAGCAGATAGGCGGAATCGCCAAAGTCGGGATGCACTCCGACGGCGGGCAGTAGCGGCGCCGTGATGAGCGCGGTCACAGCGATGGAGACGAGCCCGACGACGAAAGTCGTCAGGCCCACGACCAGCACCTTCGCCACCAGGGCGGGTGTGCGCTTGGGAACAGCGGTGAGAGTGGAGCGGATCATGCCGGTGCCGTATTCACCGGTGATCGTGAGTGCCCCGAGCACGGCGCTCACCAGCTGGCCGAATGAAATACCGAGGGTCGCGGCGGTGAGCGCGGTGCTCTGCTGCATCTCATGACTGAGCGCGCCGTCACTCGGCTGTCCTGCGATCGCAACCAGCAGGCCAAGAGCGATGTTGATCACGACGATGATCGCGTAGCACCAGAGCGTCGAGCGCAGGCTGAACAGCTTGATCCACTCGGAACGCAGGAGGCCGCCGAAGGTCAGGCGGGTGGCCGGGGGTGCGCGGTGCGCGGTGAGGGTGCTCATCTGGTTACTCCTTCGGTGACAGTTCCGCCGGCGTGGTATTCGACTTCGTCCTGAGTGAGGGCCATGTAAGCCTCTTCCAGCGAACCGACAGCCGGGGTTAGTTCGTGCAGCACGATGCCGTTGCTCGCGGCGAGTTCTCCGATGCGAGGGGCTGGCAGCCCGTTGACCTCGAGCAGATCGTGCTCACTGCTGGTCACCGTCACCTCGGGGGTGGAAAGTAATTCGGTGAATCGCACGGCGTCGGGGGTGCGCACTCGCACAGCGGTGCCGGTGGACATCGCCACGATGTCGCCGACCGGCGCGTCGGCGATGACCCGGCCGCGGCCGAGCACGATGATCTGGTCGGCCGTCTGGGCCATCTCGCTCATCAGGTGCGAGGAGAGAAAGACTGTGCGGCCTTCCGCGGCCAGGTGTTTGACCAGGTTGCGTACCCAGACGACACCTTCGGGGTCGAGGCCGTTGACCGGCTCGTCGAGGATGAGCGTGGCCGGGTCGCCGAGGAGGGCCGCGGCGATTCCGAGACGCTGTCCCATGCCCAGCGAGAAGCCGCCGACCCGCTTGCGTGCTACCGGTTCGAGACCGGTGAGGGCAATGACCTCGTTGACGCGCTTCCTGCCGATGCCGTGGGTCGCGCCGACGGCGAGCAGGTGGTTGAAGGCGCTGCGGCCGGTGTGCACGGCCTTCGCGTCCAGCAGAACGCCGACCTCGTGCAGTGGTGCGCGGTGGTCGGCATAGCGTTTACCGTTTACCGTCACCGACCCGGACGACGGCCTGTCGAGGCCGACGATCAACCGCATCGTCGTCGACTTGCCTGCACCATTCGGGCCGAGGAACCCGGTGACGAGTCCCGGACGTACCGTGAAGCTCACCCCGTCCACGGCGTTTTTGGCTCCATAGCGCTTGCGGAGCTCGTGTGCTTCGATCACGAAATTATCCTCATGCCACAAGCCTAGGCGGGCAGTTCCACCCACGAATCATCCCTGCGGGGGATATCCGGAACGATCCGGTCCTCTCAGGTCGGCGCGGATCTATTCGTCCCTGGCCTGCACCCGCAGCGCGCGCTCGATGCCGGCGAGGTTCTCGATCACCAGGCGACGAAGCGCGGGTACCGCATCCTGGTTGGTGTCGAGCCAGGCCTTCGTCGCCGTGACGAGAGCCTCCGACGCCAGCGGGGATGGGAACATCAGCTCCACGAAGTATTCGGCGATCTTGAACGAGCGGTTCGCCCACATGTCGTTGATCGCCGCGAAGTACGGCTCGACCAGCGGTTCGAACACGCTTGCGTCGTTGGTGTGCAGGTAGCCGATCGTGGTCTGCCGAACGATGGCATTCGGCAGGTCATCCGAACCGACGAGCGAGTCGAACGCCGCACGCTTGCCCTCGACGGTCGGGATAGTGGCCCTGGCCCTGGCGGCGGCCTGCTGGCCGTTGGACGTGTTGTCTTTCGCGAGGGCGGCGTCGATGTCGGAACCGGATGCCGCGCCCGCAAGCACGAGTCCTTCGAGCAACTCCCAGCCGAGGTCGGTGTCGATCTCGAGACCGGCCAGCGGCGACGAACCGTCGATCAGGCTCTGGAGGGCGGCGACATGCGCGTCGGTCGACGCGATGCCGGCGAAGAATTTCACGAACTGGAACTGCGCGTCCGTGCCGGCGGTCGCGCCCTGTGCGAGTTCCCACAGGGCGTCGCCGACCGCACGGATGGTGTCGGTGCGCTTCGCCGGTGCGACATAGACACGTGCGACGGTGGTCAACTGGCTGAGCGTGGTGCGGATGGTGGTCGACTCGGTCTCGCTCGCGATGTTGCCGAGCACCAGACGCACGTAGTCGCTCGCCTTCGCCTCGGCATCGCGGGTGGCGTCCCAGACGGCACCCCAGACGATGGACCGCGCGAGCGGGTTGTCGATGTCCTTCAGATGCTCGATCGCCACGGCGAGCGACTGCTCGTCCAGGCGGATTTTCGCATAGGCGAGGTCGTCGTCGTTGAGCAGCACAAGAGCAGGTTTGGCGAGGCCGACGAGAGCCGCAACATCCGTGCGCTCGCCATCCACGTCGAGCTCTTCCCGGTGAGTGCGCACGAGCTTGCCGTCCACGAAGTCGTAGAGCCCGACCGCGAGACGGTGCGGGCGGATGGTCGGGTAGTCGGCAGCGGCCGTCTGCACGATGGTGAAGGAGGTGATCGCGCCCGCGGCATCCGTCTCGATGGCCGGGGTCAGCGTGTTGACGCCCGCTGTCTCCAGCCATTTTTTCGACCAGTCGCTGAGGCTGCGGCCGCTGGTCACTTCGAGCTCGGCAAGCAGGTCGGAGAGCTCGGTATTGCCGTGGTGGTGCTTCTGGAAGTACGCGGCGACACCGGCGAAGAAGGCCTCCTCGCCGACCCACGCGACGAGCTGCTTGAGCACAGAACCGCCCTTGGCGTAGGTGATGCCGTCGAAGTTCACCTGCACGTCTTCGAGGTCGTTGATGGTGGCCACGACCGGGTGCGTGGACGGCAACTGGTCCTGGCGGTAGGCCCAGCTCTTCTCCATCGCCTGGAAGGTGGTCCAGGCCTCGGTCCACTCGGTGGCGTTGGCCGTCGCCATGGTCGACGCCCACTCGGCGAAAGACTCGTTCAGCCAGAGATCGTTCCACCACTTCATCGTCACCAGGTCGCCGAACCACATGTGGGCAAGCTCGTGGGTGATGGTGACAACGCGACGTTCCTTGATCGCGTCGGTCACCTTGGAGCGGAAGACGTAGGTCTCGGTGAAGGTGATCGCGCCGGCGTTCTCCATCGCCCCGGCGTTGAACTCCGGTACGAAGAGCTGGTCGTACTTGGCGAAGGGATATGGGTAGTCGAACTTCTCCTCGTAGTAGGCGAAGCCCTGCCGGGTCTTCTCGAAGATGTAGTCGGCGTCGACGTACTCGCTGAGCGACTTACGGGAGAAGATGCCGAGCGGGATGACGCGACCGCTCGAACTGGTGAGCTCGCTGCGGATGACCGCGTACGGTCCCGCGATCAGCGCGGTGACGTAGGAGGAGAGCACCGGGGTCGGCTCGAAACTCCAGGTCGCGGAGTCGGTGCCTTCGACAGGCTGAGGAACCGGAGTGGGGGAGTTGCTCACCATCTCCCAGGCGGCGGACGCCGTCACGGTGAAGGTGAAGGTCGCCTTGAGATCGGGCTGCTCGAACACGGCGAAGACGCGGCGGGAGTCTGGAACCTCGAACTGCGTGTACAGGTAAACCTCGTTGTCGACCGGGTCGACGAAGCGGTGCAGGCCCTCGCCGGTGTTGGTGTACTCGGCGTCGGCGACGACGGTGAGCACGTTCTGTTCGGCGAGACCGTCGAGCTGGATGCGCACGTTGTCGCTGACCGCGGCCGGGTCGAGCTCTGCGCCATTGAGATTCACCGAGTGGACGGTACGGGTGAGCGCATCGATGAAAGTGGAGGCCCCTGCTGTGGCGGAGAAGGTCACGACAGTTGTGCTGCGGAACACCTCGCTGCCGGTGGTGAGGTCGAGCGTGATGTCGTAGCTGGCGACATCGACGAGAGCCTTACGCTCCTGTGCTTCGATACGGGTGAGGTTCTCTCCTGGCACTGGTGTGCTCCTTCTGCGTCGACGGATCGTGTCCGACAGCCAGCCTAACGGGACGGCCCAGCGTCTGGATGGAGAGGGTCAGCGGCCGACGGAACGGTCGTTACACAGATTGCATGGTTCGTGCGTGAGCGGTGACGCGGGGCTGCAGGTCGTCGATCGCGACGGTCAGGAGCCGCCGCATCCTGGCATCCGCATCGGGTACGCAGGCCTCGGCGATACCGACCACGGAGGTGCGGATGATGGCTTCGCAGAGCCGCACGACGGATCGCGGGTTGAGCGGCCCGACCGAGGACACGTACTGTCTTGCCCACTTGGCGGAGTCGGGCACAGCGGCGAGCGCCTCACTCACCAGTGCGCTGGCCGCAACGAGGGGAGTGCCTTCGAGCAGTTCCTCGCAGCGGATCAAGCCCGCGGCGAGCGCGTGCTGGCGGCTCGCGCTCGCGATCGCGATAGCCTCGCTGGCAGCTCGTACGGCGACGAGCACATCCGTGTCGTCATCGCCGAGCTGTCCGATCACCGAGGGAATGAGTGTCGCGAGTTCACCACGCGCTGCGTTCGACGTACAGTCGTTGACCGCCCTGGCCAGTGCGCCGAGTGCCGGATGGGTGCAGGTCGGATGGTCGCTCCACTTCTCCCCGGCGAGCACAGAGGCGTATTCCATGAAGCAGGCGCCGCGCCTGGCGCTGTGGTGTTTGCCTCGCGAGAGCACAGGCATGAGGTCCGGGGGACTGGTTCTCGTCGGGGACATTTCTTCCTCCCACTGCTCGCGCTCTGCGTCATACCAGTTTCCTCCCAGTTGGCCCGCGAATCCAGAGCTGGAAAGGAATAGTCCATCGGTCTATCCTCGTTTTTCGCGCAGTTTTCGAGTTGAAGCGGTCACGCACCCGCGACCCGCAGTTCGACTGAGGGTGTTTCGATCGGTTTTATGCACGGCTCACAGCACCGGCTCCCAGGGAAAGCTAATCTGAACGGGTGGCCAGCACCGTCTTCGAACGCTCAGTACCCGACCCCCGCCTCGTCATCGATTCGCTGACGGATGCCCGCCTCACTCCGTTCTGGCTCGACGACCTGCGTGCACCGACTCGCTTCCCGCGCTACCGGGGTACCGCCGGCTTCGACGTCGTCGTCGTCGGCGCCGGATACACCGGCCTTGGACCGCGCTGCAGGCCAAGGAGCGCGATCCGGGCCTTCGCGTTGCCGTGCTCGAAGGGAAGACCGTCGGCTGGGCGGCGTCCGGGCGCAACGGAGGATTCTGCGAGGCCACTCTCACGCACGGGGCATCCAACGGGATCACCCGGTTCCCTGATGAAATCGAGCAACTCGACAGGCTCGGCCTGCGGAACCTCGACGAGATCGAGGCCACGGTGGCACGACTGGGCCTCGACTGCGACTTCGAGCGCACCGGTTCCCTCGCGGTCGCGGTGGAGGAGTACCAGCTGCAGGAATTGAAGGACGCCCACGACGGCAACGGCGAGATCTATTTCGATGGCGCGGGCATCCGGAAGCTCCTTGATTCTCCGACCTATCTCGGCGGGCTGTGGAGCAAGAACGGCACGGCGATGATCCATCCCGCGAAGCTCGCCATGGAGCTCGCCCGCGCCTGCGTGGAGGCCGGGGTTGAGATCTTCGAGCGCTCGCCGGTCCGCGGCATCGACAGCGAGCTGCCGAGCGGTCCCGTCACGCTCATCACCGAGGGCGGCTTCGCTCACGCCGACAGGGTGGCGCTGGCCACCAACGCCTTCCCCTCGCTGCTGAAGCGCTATCGGCTGCACACCGTACCGGTCTACGACTATGTACTCATGACCGAGCCGCTCACGGATGCCCAGCTCGCCTCGATCGGATGGGGCGGGCGCCAGGGCGTCGCCGACACTGCCAACCAGTTTCACTACTACCGCCTGAGCGCCGACAATCGTATTCTCTGGGGCGGCTATGACGCGGTCTACCACTACGGGGGCCGCATCCGCCCCGCCTATGAGGATCGACCGGAGACCTTCCGTCGACTCGCAAGCCACTTCTTCACCACGTTCCCCCAGCTCGAGGGGCTGCGTTTCAGCCATCGCTGGGCCGGTGTGATCGACACCAGCAGCCGATTCTGCGCGTTCTTCGGCCGCGCGCGCCAGGGCCGCGTCGCCTCTGCGGCCGGATTCACCGGGCTCGGGGTCGCGGCCACCAGGTTCGCCGCGAACGTGATGCTCGACTACCTCTCCGGGGAGAGTACAGAGCTCACCTCGCTCGAGATGGTGAGTTCGCTGCCGCTGCCCTTCCCACCGGAGCCGGCAGCCTACGCAGGCGTGCAGGCGACCAAGTGGGCGCTCGACCGGGCCGACCACAATCGCGGTCGGCGCAACGCGCTGCTGAAATCGCTGGATGCTGTCGGCCTCGGCTTCGACTCCTGAGCTTTCGGCCGGTCGGGTGTCTTTGGCCACCGGTTTCCTCCGCTCGGCTTCCTTGGCTGTTGTCCCAGTTCTGCTATCCCGCCAGTCGGCTTCCCGCCCACCTTCCCGGCTGCCTTTCCCGGCCCGCCTTTCCCGGCCCGTGAACCTTCGCAGCCCGTGAACCTTCGCAACCTCACCAACAGGACGGATGCCACCCCGCTGCGCCGCAGCTCCTGTTCACGGGCTCACGAGGGGTATCCGTCCTGTTGACCGGCTGATCGGAAGTCGGTTCCGGCACGCGTTCCGGCACGGTTGACTGCCACTCGTCCCTACCATCCATCCGCTTGCCAACAGGACGGATGGCGCCCGGTGCCATCGCATGTCCTGTTCACGGGCCCAAGACGGGCGTCTGTCCTGTTGACGGGCTGGGGACCGGCGGGCCGAGGACGGAGGACGGATGACGGAGGACGGCAGACGGCAGACGGATGCGGATGTCGCCGCCCGCTGCTACGGTGCCCACATGAAACAACGAGACCTCTTCCTGATGGCCGATGCAGCGCTGCGCGATGTCATCGACATGATCGACCTCGACCAGCTCAGCCTTCCTGCTCCTCCGGAATGGTCGCGCACAGAGAACCCGACGCTGCGCGACATCGTCGCTGCCCACGCCTATGACGAGGCCTGGGTACCCGACGTGCTTGCCGGGCGCACGGCAGACCAGGTCGGCACGCGCCACGACGGCGACCTGCTCGGCGACGATCCGATCGAGAGCTACGACGCGATCAATGATGCGGCCACAGAAGCGGTGACTCGGGACCTCGAATCCGCTGCGATCGTGCACCTCAGCTACGGGGACTTCAGCCTCGCCGAATACCTCGAGCACGTCACCATCTACCGGGCATTCCAGGCCTGGTCGATCGCGAAACTCGTGGGGCTCGACTACTCACTGCCGGATCCTCTCGTCGACGGTCTCTGGGAGCAGCTCCTTCCCAATCTGGAGGACTGGCGCGCCATGGGGGTGTTCGGCCCTGAGGTCGAGGTGCCGGCCGGATCCGACCGAGAGGTGCAGCTGTTGGGCAAGACGGGGTACTGGGTGCCCTGATCGACTGTGCCCCGGAGAGCTCCCGGCTAGCGCGCTAAATTGGAGACCATGCGCATCCACATCGCGACGGACCATGCCGGCCTCGAGTTCAGCGAAGACCTGCAGTCCCATCTGCGGGCAGCCGGCCATGAAGTCATCGACCACGGACCGAAGGTCTACGACGCCGTCGACGATTATCCGAGCTTCTGCATCAACGCGGCCCGTGCCGTGGTCGCGGATCAGAAGGCAGGAGTCGAGGCCCTCGGCATCGTCTTTGGCGGCTCGGGAAACGGCGAGCAGATTGCAGCTAATAAGGTACTCGGCGCTCGTGCCGCTCTCGTCTGGAATGTCTCGACAGCGCTGCTCGCGCGCCAGCACAACGACGCGAACCTGATCTCGATCGGCGCACGCCAGCACACCGTCGACGAGGCGAAGCTCTTCATCGACACCTTCATCAACGAGCCGTTCTCGGGCGAGGAGCGTCACGCCCGTCGCATCGCCCAGCTTGCAGAGTACGAAGCGACCGGAGCTATCGCCGGGCACGAGATCGACTAAGGGCGAGTCGTGCCAGAGGGTCATTCCGTCCATCGCATCGCCCGCCAGTTCGCGCTGCACTTCGTGGGACACAAAGTCGCAGTGTCATCGCCACAGGGCCGGTTCGCCGAGGGTGCAGCGCGAATCGACGGCCTCGAGATGACGGATGCCCGTGCCGTCGGCAAGCAGATGTTCCTCGAGTTCGATCACTCGTTGTGGTTGTGCGTGCACCTCGGACTCTACGGAGCCTGGGATTTCGCCGGCGACATCACCGCGGATGCGACCACGGCGTCCTCGAACGGCCGCATGGGTCAGACCAACCAACGAGGCACGATCCTCGATCGCGACGCCGCCGAGGACTCCGCTGCGAGCATCGGCGCCCCGCGTCGCACGCGGCTGCGGATGTCCGAGCAGGAGAAGCTCGAAACGCCCATCGAGAGCTTCCCTCCGGAGCCGATCGGAGCGGTGCGGGTGAGACTGCTCACCGACGATGCTGTGGCCGACCTCCGTGGCCCGACCAAGTGCATCGTGCAGACACCCGACGAGGTGGATGCCGCGATCGGTAAGCTCGGACCGGATCCGCTTGTCGACGATAGCAAAGCCGCGGAGGAACGTTTCGTCAGCACGGTGCTCAAGAAGTCGACGCCTATCGCCCTGTTGCTGATGGACCAGAACGTCATCAGCGGAATCGGCAATGTCTACCGCGCCGAGATGCTTTTCCGTGCACGCCTCAACCCGCACACACCGGGCAAGGACCTATCGGTGAAGACAGTTCGTGCGCTCTGGCATGACTGGGGTTACCTGCTCGGCGTCGGCGTGAAGACCGGCCAGATGCTCACCATGGACGATCTCGACGACGAGTCCTACCGCAAAGCGCTCGCCCATCGCGATGACCGGCACTGGGTATATCACCGCACCGGACTACCATGCAGGGTCTGCGGCACGCACATCCTCATGGAGGAGTTGGGCGGCCGCAAGCTCTACTGGTGCCCGAAGGACCAGGCATGAGGCGCACGCCGAGCTACCTCCTCGAGGACGAGGCCGAGGTCAAGCGACTCATCCGCGAGAATCCGTGGGCGACGATCGTGTCCAACACGGATGCCGGGCTGGTGGCATCGCACTACCCCGTTGTGCTCGAAGAGGGTGCCGACGGTATCAGCATCGTCAGCCACGTCGGCCGGCCCGACGAGCAGCTGCACGAGCTCGGGCAGCACGAGGTGCTGGTGATCATCCAGGGTCCGCACGGTTACATCTCTCCTGGCTGGTATGACGCCAATCCGGCGGTACCCACTTGGAATCACGTCACCGCACACCTCTACGGAACGCCGGAGATTCTCAGCGACGAGGAAAACTACCGTGTTCTCGGTGACCTCGTCGACTTCTTCGAGAACCGGATGCCGGAGCCTCGTCGTCTCGAACACAACGAGGAATACGCCCGACGTATCGTCAAGGGAACCGCCGGTTTTCGCCTGCGCGTCACCCGATTCGACGCTCGGCTGAAGCTCAGCCAGACCAAGTCGCCGGAGGTCGTCGCGACCATCATCGACGAACTCGAGCACGGTGAGAACTACGCCCAGCCTGCCCTTGCCCGTGAGATGCGCCGGGTGCACGAAGGAAACGATTCGGTGCAGTGACATCGACGCTGTTGCGCGACGCCCGCCTGGTCGGAGGCCCAGATCGGCCGCAGGATGTTCTCGTCGCCGACGGGGTCGTCACGGCGATTGCCGACTCACTCCAGCCGGGAACCAGCGAGGTCGTAGAACTCGACGGGCGCTACCTCGGCCCAGGGCTCTGGGATCACCACGTCCACTTCAGCCAGTGGGCACTGGTGAGCCAGCGTCTCGACATCTCTGCTGCAACTTCCGCCGCCGAGGCCGCGGGGATGATCGCGACCCACCTGCTGAGCCAGCCGGACAAAGCAGTGCAGCTGGTCGGGTTCGGTTTTCGCGACGCACTCTGGCCGGATGCCCCCCACCGCAGTCTCCTCGACGCCGTCGCGCCCGCCGTGCCGGTGGTGCTGATGAGCGGTGACCTGCACTGCGTCTGGCTCAACTCCGTCGCGCTCACGTTGTTCGGCCACCCATACCACTCGACCGGAGTGCTGCGAGAACAGGACGCCTTCGCGGTCAACACAGCACTGAGCACGATCCCGGACGACCTGCTCGACCGCTGGGTCGACGAAGCGGCGACCGCCGCCGCAGCAAGGGGAGTGGTCGGCATCGTCGACCTGGAGATGTCGCTCACCCTCGACTCCTGGACGAGGAGGGTAGCAGCGGGAACCGGTCGACTGCGGGTCGACTGCGGTGTGTATCCCGAAGACCTGGAGGCAGTGATCGCCCGCGGGTTGAGAACCGGCGATGCGCTGCCCGGTACGGATGGCCTCATCCGGATGGGTCCGTTCAAGATCATCATCGATGGTTCGCTCAACACCCGCACTGCGGCGTGCCACGATCCGTTCTCGGGCTTCGAACACGATCCGAATCCGAATGGACTGCTCGCCTATGAGTTCGATGAACTCGTCGCCTACCTTCGCCGCGCATCATCGAACGGAATTGTTCCTGCCGTGCACGCCATCGGCGACCTCGCCAACCAGCTCGCCCTCGATGCTTTCGAGGCGGCCGGTGTCGGCGGAGGGATCGAGCACGCACAGCTCATCGCCGTGACCGACTTCGCCCGTTTCGCCTCCCTCGGCGTCACCGCGAGCGTGCAGCCGGAGCACGCCATGGACGACCGCGACATCGCTGACCTGCTCTGGGCAGGCCGCACCGATCGCGCCTTCGCTTTCGCGAGCCTCGTCGAGGCCGGAGTGACGCTCCACTTCGGGTCGGATGCGCCCGTAGCCCCGCTTGATCCGTGGGTCACGATGGCGGCGGCGCTCAGCCGCAGTCGCGACGGGCGGGAGTCGTGGCATCCGGAGCAGCGAACGGATGCGCGAACGTCGTATGCCGCCTCCACCGACGGCCGGACTGCAGTTGCCGTCGGTGACGTCGCCGACCTCGTGGTGACCGAGCTGGATCCGCTCATCGCAAGCGATGTCCAGCTGCGGTCGATGCCGGTGTTCGCGACCATGCTCGGCGGCGAATGGACGTTTCGTTTGCTGCGTTAACGACGGATGCCGCCCCGGCGAATCGGGGCGGCATCCGTGCTGCTGAGTGGGTTACTTCTCGCTGATGTGGGCGAAGAGGAACCAGCGGTCCTTCTCGAGGCCCCGAGCGATCTCGATCGCGACGTCCTGGCTCACCGGGTCGAGCGCCGCGAGTTCTTCAACGGCCGTGCGCACGGTGGCGAGCGCGGCATCGATGTGAGCGATGATCTCGGCGATCACGATGTCAGAAGGCTGGAAGCCGGGCGTGAGTTGCGGGGTCGTGGCCTTCGCGGCGACCGTCTGTACACGCACATCGAGCGGGAGGCCGAGGGCGACGACCCGCTCTGCGGCGGTGTCGGCGTAGTCATGAGCGTGGTCGACCACAGAATCCAGCAGCTCGTGCACTGCCTGGAAGTTGGCGCCACGAACATGCCAGTGTGCCTGCTTGCCGTCGACGGCGAGGGCGGTGAGGTCGATGACCACCAGCCCGAGGAATTGGGCGACACCAGACGTCACGTCAGGGTCGATCGCGCTTGTCGGAACTGTCTGCGTTTCGGTCATTTTTCTGCTGCCTTTCGGTTCTGCGTAGTTCAACGCTAGCCAGGCCTCCCTATTCCGCAAGCAAGCTGAGGCTCTGCTAACACCGCTGCGGCAGGGCTCACTCGCGGCATCCGGGGGTAAACCCCACCCCCGATCTGTGAGGCTGCCGGATGCCGCGCGCGAGTCGCAAACATGAAGCTGGATGCATGACCGGACCGACTTCGCGATGAAGGACACGACCATGACCACCACTGAGAACAGCGCGATGGCTGCCGAGTCTGCCACTCTGGATGCTGTGAGCACGACATCCGCTACACCGAAGGGCTCCCTCTACGGACGCCTGTGGCGCACGGTGCCGCAGGAACTCGGATTCCTGCTGGCGAGCCTGCCGATCGTGATCTTCGCGACGGTGATCCTCTGGGTCGGTATCTCGCTGGGCATCGGCCTGCTGCTGACATTCATCGGCATCTTCATCGTCATCGCGACGCTCTACGTCGCGCGGGGGTTCGGCACTTTCGAACTCATTCGCCTGCGCGGTGCCGGTCGTCCCGTCATCAAGCGTCCGAACTGGAACCCGTACAGGGTGTCCGGATTCTGGGCGAACATTTTCGGCACCGTTCTCAACCCGCACTACTGGCTCTATCTCGTGCACGCACTGTTGGTGAACATCGTGGTCGGGGCGGTGACCTGGGCGGTCTCCTTCGCCTGGGTGGTCACGGCCCTTTCCGGCATCACCTACTGGATTTATTCGCGCTGGATTCCGACCGGCGACAACGGTTGGACGCTCTACGACTGGGTGAAGCGCACCTTCTTCCCCGCCTGGAACATGGATCCGCAGACCGCCGACGCCCTGCTCTACTTCCTGATCGGCGCGATCTTCCTGGCGACTCTTCCCTTCGTCACCCGGGGACTGACCATGGTGCACTACGGCATCGCACTCGGGATGCTCGGGCGCTTCCGGGTGGCAGAGCTGCAGGGCGAGGTCGCGGGGCTCTCCGCATCGCGCACCGCGGCGGTTTCGGCGGAGGGCACCTCGCTCAGGCGGTTGGAGCGCGACATCCACGACGGTCCGCAGCAACGACTGGTGCGGATGCAGATGGATCTCGCTTCCGCCGACCGCCAGCTGGCCGACGATCCTGAGAAGGCACGCACTCTTATCGCCGAGGCCATGGAGCAGTCGCGCGAGGCGCTCGAAGAACTCAGGGCCCTCTCCCGCGGATTCGCGCCGCCGATCCTGCTCGACCGTGGGCTGGTGGCGGCCATCGAGTCGCTCTCCGACCGCAGCACCATCCCGGTGCGAATCGTCAACCTGCTTGCGCCAGGGGCGGATCTCCCACAGGAGATCGAGCGCAACGCCTACTTCGTCGCGGCTGAGATGCTGACGAATGTGGCCAAGCACTCCGGCGCGAACGACATCGAGTTACGACTCGAACTGCGACGCATCCCGGAGCCAGATGCCACCTGGCTGGATGTCGTGGTTGCCGACAACGGGATCGGCGGGGCCATCGCGCAGCCCGGCCACGGCATCGCGGGCCTCGAGGAACGCCTACGTGGTCTCGGCGGAACCCTCGAGATCAGCAGTCCGGCCGGTGGACCGACGGTGATCTCGGCTCACCTGCCGGTGACCTACTAATCAAACCCGTCGGTTGCTCGATTGCGCAGCGATCAACGACGCTCTCCGGCGCCGCCTCTCAGGTGCGTGAATCGGATGCGACGATTTCCAACAGTTCGTCGACCGACCATTGATCGCCGGCATGCGCCCCATACTTCACCGCAACGACGATCCCATCGCTGTTGACCAGGATGTCGGCAGTACACGTGGTACGAGCGGTCGTTGTCATCGCGCCGAGGAGAGCTCGGGGCAGGGTGGGCCAGGCGCCGAGAAGGGCGGTCGACGATCGCTCTACCCCGAACTTGCGGTAAGAGGTACTGGTGGGGATCCGCTACTACCGTCATCGGCAGTTCACTTTCGTAGCGGATCACTTCCTCGCCCGTGGAGTGGAAGACGACGACGTCGTCGAGGGTCGGTTGGCCGAATGGCATGAACAGCACTCACGCCACCGGCAACTCGTTGAACCCCCAACATCGGTCAGGCCGCGACGAGGGCTTCGTCAGAGTTCGCGAAATGAACGCTGATGTCATCAGCTCTCCTCTCGCACCGGCCGCGAGGTGATCCATATCGCGATGAACGCGGTGCCGAGTCCGACCATGAGCGCGGCAGCATTGACCGAGCCGGAGATGATGCCGATCGTCGCACCGTAGGTGACGAGGCGCACCAACCCGACGACGATCAGGATCGCGCCGGCCGCAAGCAGGAGCACGGGTTTCCGTAGTGCACAGCCGAGTGCGGCGAGGGCACCCAGCGCGACCAGCACGAGTGCCTGCACCAGGTTGACCGAGACGAACTGTAGCGGCGTGTAGTGCAGCAGGGAGAACAGGGAGCTCAGCGCGGTGAAGCCAGCGACGATCAGGCCGCGGATACGCCAGGCCGTTGACGTGGGAGCGGAAGGGATAGTGCGTGTGGTGGCGCTCATGAGAGCACCATCGCAATCCGGGCCGGCCGACCTGGGGTGAGCGACCATCGGGGTCTCAGCAGTCCATCGACACCGGCGATCCGCCCAGCCGCGGTGGCCAGAATCACGAACTGCGCAGCGAACATCAGGTAGTAGCTCCACTGCCATTCCCCTGGGGTGTTCAACACCGACAGGGTGATGGCCACGGTCTGCAGGATGCCGATGGCCGCCCAGAATCGCGTCAGGAATCCTGCGAGCAGGAACGCGCCGAGGCAGAATTCTGCGATCAGCACCCCCCAGCCGAACAGAGCGAAGTTGGGGTCGATGACGTTCTGTACCAGCCAGCTGAAGGCCCCGAGCACCGGATGCTTCACCGCGTCGGCGGTGTACTGGTACAGCCCGTTGTGCGCAGCCTGCCCGAAGTCGGGCGGACGTTTCCAGTTCACGTTCTGCAGCCACATCAGTCCCACTGCGATCCGCACGGCGGCGAGCACTGCGCGAGTAGGCCGCCCGATCGCGATCGCGTTGACCTCCCGCTCACCGGCGGTCACATGCGTTCTGGTTCCTGTCATTTCGTTCTCGTTCCCGTTCAGGCGCAGGCGAACATGGCCGACGCGGCCGTAACCGACGACCACTGTTGGGCGAAGAGGTCGCTGACCCGGTCGAGAGAGGGGGTGAGGGGCAGAATCTGGCGACTCACGAGCGCGTTCTCGTCAAGCGCGGCGACGGGATGCCAGTAGACACCCTTTGCCGTGACGGTCACCTCCGGGATCAGCGACTCGCGGGCGAAAGCCACCCCCTCCTCGGCGACTCCCTGCCGGGCGATGGGGCGGATCACCTGGTCGGATCGCGGGATCCCGAGTCCATCGAATAGAGCGTGCAGCTCGTCGAGGGCGGGATCATCGTTCGCCGAGATGGTCGCGGCGACCCGAACGGTGAAGCCCTCGTCGAGTGCAATCCGGATGCCGGAGAGCGCCCGTTTCCAGCTCCCGGCGCCGCGGTGTGAATCGTGCACCTCAGCGGTTGGGGAGTCCACACTGATCTGCAGCGCGAAGCCCTCGCGCGGCATCGCCTGCAATTTGCGCAGCCCCTGGCCGCGGAACAGCATTCCGTTGGTCAGCAACGTGGTCGGCAGCCGGTCGACGCAGGCCCGTACGATGACATCGATGTCGGGTAGCAGAAACGGCTCGCCGCCGGTGAGGTACAGCGACCGCACGCCCCAGTCGGCGGCTTCGGCGACGAGTGCCAGGATGTTGTCGATGCCAAGCAGTCGCGGGTCCGTCTTCGGTGATGAGGCCACGCAACAGTAATCGCAGGCCAGGTTGCAGTGAAAGTTCGTGTACAGCCAGAGCCGCGCCCCGGGCATCCGGTCGGCGGGGATCATGCTTCCAGGGTTGCGCGGCCGGCCTCGGCCTATAGTGACCTGACCGGTATCCTGTTCGACCATCAGGGTGTTGACGAGGGTGTTGCCGGTCTTCTCGCACCAGCGGCGCACCAGATCCAGTTCGCTCGCCGACGCCACCGAAAACTCAGCCGTATCGCCCTCGGCCATTTGTTCGACGATGCGCATGAGCGCCATGACTACCATCGGGAGTCGACGCCCTGTTCCGCGATCGCCGCAAATAGCCCGTCATAGCCCTCGAGGTGCGGTTCGACCCATTGGGTGAGTCCCTCGAGTTCGAGGATGCGCCGGTGCGCTGGCACCTCCCAGTCCATGGCAAGAAGCTTCGCCACCCACGGCGCATAGACCGACTCAGGCAGGGTGTCGAGAGCGGTGAACATGCAGTGCGAGTAGGTCTCGGTCTGCCATACCGGCTCGAGCATCCCAGGCATTAGGTCGCCGCGACCGATGTTCTCCCACACCGTGATGCCGATGGCAGCGACATCAGCATCGCCGGCAAGTACCGCATCGATCGCGTCCAGCTCGCTGCGCCCGGTGTCACCGTGTTTGCCGATGTCACTATTGAAGCGCTGGATGTGCATGTGGTCGACGTCCACCCCCGCTGCGCGAAGGTAGTGCAGAGGCAGGATTGCCGCGTGAGCTGAGTCTGCCGACCCGAGTGCCAGTCGCCGGGTCGCGATGTCGCCGGGGCCCGACCAACCGCTTTCCGCGGCCGCCAGGAACACCGTTGAAAACTTGGCGTCCGTGTCGCGCATGGCGAGCGCCCTCACGTGCCCGTCGGTCTGCAGAACCGCGCGCGCATACGCGAGGTTGGTATTCCAGGCGATGTCGATCATTCCCGCCTGCAGCGCGTCGACCAGGCGTCCGTAGTTCGAGAACAGCACGAAATCCATGGTCGTACTGGGGTCGTCGAAGTATTCGCGGATGCCTTCCCAGATGGGAACGACGTTCGGCGTGTAGGCGACCGCTCCGACGAGCAGAGGCGCTCCGACGAGCTTCGACATCCGAAACTCAGAACAGCGGAAGGCCGGTAACGGCCTTACCGTAGAAGTCGTAGAGCACGTCGGCAGTCGGCGCCATAACCGAGCCGGCGCGTGCATCTCGGAACGCTCGCTCGATGGGCAGGTGTTTCGAAAACGCTGCCCCACCACACACCCGCATTGCCGATTCGGTGATCGTCAGCGCGGCATCGTTCGCGGAGGCCTTCACCCCGAGCACAAACAGCGGAGTGTCCTCAGCCGGGCTCGCTACTTTCGCGGCCGCCTGGGAGAGGTAAGACTTCTGAGCCGTGAGCGCGATGCTCATCTTCGCGATCTGTGACCGGATGGTCGGTAGAGCGGAAAGCGCCTGATCCAGATGCTCCAGCCGCGCACCGGTCACGTGCGCGGTTGCCGCGTCCACCGCAGCGGTGGAGAGCCCGAGCGACACCGCCGAGTTGCCCAGGTTGAACCACGGCAGCACGGTGGCCATCATTGTGCCGAAACCGCTGCCCGGCTCACCGATGCGATAACTGAAAGGAATAGTCACCGCTACCGATATCGGGCTCGACGCATTGCCGCGAAGCCCCAGTCCGCTCCAGGGACCGGCGATCTCCAGACCCGCCGTTTCGGACGGGATCGCATACAGGTCCACTGTCTCGGGGTCGACCGCGCTCTTCGACGACATCACATACACATCGGCATAGCCGGCCGAGGTCACCCAGCTCTTGTCGGCCGTGAAGTGAACGTCGTCCCCGTCGGCGACCGACTCCGACACAGGAGCCCAGAAGTGCGAGCGTGACCCTTTCTCGCTGAAAGCCAGCGTGCCGAGTACCTCGCCCGATGCCATCCGCGAAAGGAGGTTCGGCATCGCTGCGGGCGGGGCGGATGCCACCGTCACCGCGGCGGCCACGTGCATCAGGTAGATCATCGCGGTCGAGCCGCACGCCGCGGCAATTGAGCCCAATACCTCAGTGAACTCGCCCGGACCGGCGCCCATGCCGCCAGCTTCTTCACTGATCACCAGGCCCAACAGCCCGCTCGACCGGAGAGCAGCGACTGAATCGACCGGGTAGGTGCCGTCAGTATCGACCTGTTGGGCGTGAGCGGCGGCTACTGCCGTCACCTGCGCAACGGCTTCTTCGAGGGTCGACTGCGTCATGGTCATCCGGTCTCCTGGCATCGTTGCTCAAGTTTCTCGACACCGCTCTCGCGGGACCGACCAGCCCAGTATCCCCCACAGGGACGTCGGGGCAACAGGGAATTCCTTACGGATGTCTAACAATGATCGACGGGCACCCGATCGCCCGCGCGCGTCACACTCGAACGAATCGTCGCGGCGGCCACCCGAGCCCGCCATTGCACGCAGGGGCTGGCCCTCACATCCGGGCCATAGACAGCACGTCGTGGGAGGGCTTGAATGTCGTTGAAGCCGTCGGGCGAGGTGTTTCTTCACAAAGCCATGACTCCATGTCGGGCCTCGTTCGAAGGCACCCCGTCTATACAGGGCTGCAGAGCCCCCACGGACGTGGCGGGGAGTCCTCGACCGCAAGATGCGACCTCAGGAGAACGCTATGGATGACCTCGTAGAGACCACGCTCAACTACACCTCGGACGGCGTCGGTTACCGCGCCTTGCTGATGCACCCGCCAGGCAACAAACCCACAGCTTTGGTCGTCCTGCTTCCAGACTGGCAAGGTCAGAGCCCGCTCGCGCGGGAGCATGCTGGTGCCCTCGCAGCTCGCGGTTGCGCTGTGGCCGTCGCCGACCTGTACGGCGACGGCTGGAGCCCGACCGACCCTGATCAGGTCGGCCGTTGGTGCAGAGGTTGATTGCTGACCGACCGATCGGGGTCGCAGCGCTGGTCGCCTGCGTGGCAGAGCTCCGCCTGCTCTGGGATGCCCCGCTGGTCTGCCTGGGATATAGCGCGGGAGGAATGGTCGCGCTCGACTATGCCCGGAGCGGCCCCGACGTCGCCGGTATCGTGCTGTGCTCGGCCCTGCTCACAACGGCCGTCGAGGGCACGAGGACCAAGGTCGACGCGCCCGTGCTCGTGTTACAGGGCACCCAGGACCAAGTCTCACCGGTAGCGATGATCGCGGACGTGATTGCCGAGATGGACGCAGCCGGTAACGATGTGCGCTTTGAGCTCTACACGCAAACCCACCACGCCTTCGACAACCCGGATGCGGGCGATGATCCCACGTCACGTTTGGTGTACTCATCGATCTCTGCGCAGCGCGCCCATGACGCTATCGCCCGATTCATCACCGAAGTCAGCAGCGCCAAGTAGAGAGATCCAGGGGAGCCACGGCGTATCACCACGACGCACCACAACCCACTCCCGAGCAAGGGAGCCTGCCATCACAACGCCAACGGCCACGACATAAATGATGTTGAAGCGTGTGAACAAAACCGAACCGGCTGTGAAGGCGAGGCCGCCAAACTGTCGTCGCAGAACTGCAAACGCGATCATCGCAGCGGCGGTAACTGCCGTCGGCGCGAGGTATTGCCAGAGCTGCCGCGCCGCTCGTACCTTCCGGTGGTTTGTTCAGATTGGATCCGGGCGACGGTTGGGTGGCCGACGGTTGGGGCTTAGTCAACGACGATCGGCATCGCGAGTCAGAATCTCGATCGCCCCCGGATCGACGTAGAAGCGCACCTCGCCCGTCGAGACATCCAGAGAGGCTTGCACGGACATGCTAAGGGCTAAGGGACGGCATCGATAGCTCAAAGTTGTGAGAGTCGTCGAGAGATGTCTATGTCCTCTAAAGTGAGGAATATGCAGGTTCGATCGTTCAACATGAGACTTAGATTGCCCGGCAACCGCCGGTTCAGTCAAAGGAGTCAGAAATGAAAATCACTAAACGTCGTGCTCTCGTCGTCGGTGCGTTGATCATTGGCACCAGCGTTCTCGCCGCCGGCCCCGCCATGGCAGAGGGAAGTTGGTCCTCGAGCATCAGCGGCGCGGTGACAGGATTTCAGTCACGGTCGTGGCAAGACAGCAACCTGGACAACGTCGAAACGAGGGTTGTTTTCTCGGGCTGTAGTGTCGATGGTGGTCAGACCTTCACGAAGACGCAACTAGAGATGTGGGGCGAGTTCGGAGCGTTCCCAGACCAGAACTTGGGAAACATCTCAAATACGTGCAACACATCGAATTGGGGTCGTGTCGCCAACAATTCGTATCACTTCAGAGTCAACACGATTAACGGCACGACGTCGGGGTATCACTTGAGCGTGACAACCAACAACACGTATTACTAGAGGACTAACTCCATGGCATTGTCCGTCCGAGACTGTTGCTTCGCATATCGCCGACGCCCGCCTTTGTTTTCCAACCTGGACGTGGTGTTCGAAGCCGGGCGGACAGTGCTTTTGGGGCCAAACGGTGCGGGGAAGTCCACCCTTTTGGCGCTCTGTGGCGGCGTCATGAAACCCGGGGGCGGGACTATCGCATTGAATGAAGAGTCCCGCACAACCTCTCCGAAATACCGCGCACGCGTGGCATGGCTCCCTCAAACCGTTTCCGTGTTTCCTGGGCTTACCGTCCGTGAACAGGTTGTGTACTACGGCTGGTTAAAAGGAATGCCAGTCGCGGCAGCCAAGATTCGAGCGGACGATGCACTAGAGCTTGTGCGGCTAACTTCATCTTCGTCAAAAAAGGCTCGAGAGCTTTCCGGCGGACAGCTTCGCCGGCTAGGAATCGCGGGTGCACTCGTTCAGAATGCAGATGCCATCCTCTTGGACGAACCATTCGCCGGCTTGGATCCCACACAGCGCGACTCCTTGTCAAATATTTTGCTAGCGCTGCCTGGGGAGACGATCCTCGTGGTATCAACGCATCAAATCGAGGACTTAAGCAGTCTCTACACTCGAACTGTTGTACTTGACTCCGGCACAGTGCGCTTTGACGGCACCACCGATAAATTTTTGCAGTCCGGCCACGGGGCGGTCGACCCTGCGCGTGTTGCATACGCATCATTCGTCGGAGCGGAGGAATGACTCTTCGGCCGTTATGGCGCCGCCCAGCGTTTCTGCTGCTTGTTCCTGCGTTAGTGCTGGTGCTCCTCTATTCACGGGCGTACCTCGATGGCCGGGATTTCGCAGGCTATTGGCTGGCCGTCACCGCAAACAGCGCTATATTCTTGTTCATTTCCGCTGCCCCAGCTGCAGTCAGCGCGGCGCTCGAGGCATCACGTTTGCGCTCAGCAGGGTCAATCATCGCCACGAGCTCCCGTCCAGCCTTTGTCGTGATACTCCAGCAGATCTGGCCATCACTGGCTACTGCTTTCGGGGTTCAGCTTTTCGCTTTGCTGCTCCTAAGCAGGAACACCTGGGGGGCTCCGGGTGAATCGCCCATCATTCTTTTGGTTGCATTCGCCGCTATTCTCATCTTCCATACCGCACTCGGGTACTGCCTCGGAAGGCTTCTCCCGCCGGTTTTGAGTGTTCCTCTAGCTCTCTTCGTCTCGTACGTTTGGCTTGGGTTTACGTGGTCGACTCCATTCTTTCCGCTCCGCTACCTGGCGGGTCTTGCTCTGGTGAGCTGTTGCCGAATCGACGAAACGATGCCCCTAGAGGCTCCGGCAGCTGCGGTGATCTTCAGCTTGCTTGGAGCGGTCGCGTTCACGCTGATCGCAGCGAGAAGGTGGCGTGGTCAGCGGGCGTTGACTTCGATTGTTTTGGCCGGTTTAGCGACCACTTTGTTGGGGGTGGGTTCCGTCGCTGGCCTAAACGTGGCGCGAGATCTCGGTCCGCAGCCGACAAAGCCCAGGGAGGCTGCACAGCTATCTTGTGAAGGTACGTCTCCCCAGGTGTGCTTGTACCCCGAGCAAGACCGGACCGAAGTGCGGACAGTATTAAAGCGGGCATACTCAAACTTGGCACGCACTGGACTTCCGCTAGCTGGCAGTATTACCGCTTCTAGCGAAGCATCAACCGCCGCGACCTACAACATGGCGATAGGCAACGACACGACAACCGACGATTTGGTCTATTCCTTCGCCTCGTCCTTCGTGCATCCCTCTGTCATCGCGGATTGTCCGACCGGGGGTAAACAGCGCCAAGCGAGTGCCAACGTGATCGTGAGCTGGCTGACCCTTGAAGCTGCTCGCGGTATCGATAAGGCGTCCGGTATCCCTCGAGGCTTCTTCCAGGAAGGCCGCGCCGCTGCGATTTCTCTCACCAGGCTTGATCCATCAGAGCAAGTCGCTTGGATCGAGCACAATCGGCGGGCCATTTTGGACTGTTCAACAATTCCTCGGCCGGTGCCGTAGCGATGCTGTTGTGGGCGCGTACCCGGCGTTTCGGCTACCTGCTGCTGCTGGCCGTCTCAGCACCGGTTCTTGGCTCTATAGTCGCGGGAACCTCAGTAATGCTGCCCTCACTCACTTCGGGCAGCCCTTTCGGCAGCGTTCCAGCGAGCGTTCTCTTGGCCATGGTCCTGCCGCTCAGCCTCGGCACATCTCTCCATGGCGCGACCCCGCTGCTCGGATCGACAGCATCGAGGCCAATATCGCAGCTTGACACCGCCGCATGCCTTCTCTGCCTCGCTGTTTCAGTTTCCACCTGCGCGTTGCTTGGGATTGTCGGTTGGAACGAGTGGCAAATCTATGTAAGGAGTTCCGTCACCCTTTTAGCAGTCTCCCTATTGGGCCTGCCCCTTGCCGGATATCGGTATCAATCGATTGTGCCGGTGCTTTACGTGTTTTTTGCAGCAGTATTCGGCCGGGGACCTGGGGGCAAACCAGCGGTCTGGGGATGGGTAATCGATCCTCAACTGCAGCCTTGGCATCTGCCTGCCGCGGCAGTGCTGCTGGGGGCGGGAGCGACTGTTGCAGCCCTATTGGGCCCGCGTTATCTGGGCAAGAAGTAGGCCTGTAACCTCAATCCAACGAAGTTGTTGATTGAAACAGGCGCCGCAGATCGTCGAAGGTCAAGTCCTTTTGTGGAGGGGTATTGATTTCCCTGTGATCCTTCGTGTTCTTATGAGCTGAGGGTGTGGAGGTCGGGGTCACCGAAAGTTTGGGCTTAATCAACGACGATCGGCATCGCGAGTCAGAATCTCGATCGCCTGCGGATCGACGTAGAAGCGCACCTCACCCGTCGACACATCAACGGAAGCTTGCACGGACACTCGGTGACGTGCATCGACGCGCTTTCCGACTGAGAGCTCAACGGGCCAAACGCCAGAGGCAAAAACGCTCAGCCCGCTAATCTGCGAATCTTCCATGTGATCATCCTTTCACCCCGCCGCCCACGAAGCGATGACTCCCCGCAATCGGGACGACCTGCGGACGCGATTTCGAGCTCGCACTCGACCAACATGAGTGGGCGCGTCTACTCGACCGGCACGGGGTCCGCGAAGGCACCGCGGTAGCGCGCCGCCGGGTGACGGTCGTTAAGTGGCGGCTCACCGAAGAGCTTCTGGCGAAGCGGACCGGGTGCATAGTCTGCCTGCGCCAGGCCGCGCTCGCGCAGCACGGGCAGCACCGAGTCGGCGAATTCGGCGAACGAACCGGGGATCACCCAGTTGATCACGTTGATGCCGTCGACTCCCGCATCTTGCCACTCCTCGATGCGGTCGGCGATCTGCTCGGGCGTGCCAACGATTCGCGTGCTTCGGGACTGGTTGAGCGCGAGGTCAGCCACCGTCGGCTCGCGGTCGGTGATGTACTTGCTCGTCCATTCGAGGAAGCCCTGTGCCCCATTCGTCGTGACGTCCCGCAGGAGAGTGTCGGGCGGATACACGCGCCCAGCCTTGTCGACGACGGCCGAATGGGCGAGATAGCCGTCGACACTCACATACTTCTCGTATTCGAGCGCCTTCGCTTGAGCCTCCTCTTCGGTCTTGCCGATGACGAAGCTCAAGCCCTGAAAGAATTTGATGTCTTCGGGACGGCGACCGTTCTCCACCGCGAAGTCCCTCGTCTCCTCGATCTGCTGCTTCGCGATCGCCGGGGATGGCGCGACGATGAAGACCGCTTCGGCGTGACGAGCGGCGAAGCGACGACCGGATACGGATGACCCGGCCTGGTAGAGAACCGGCGTCCGTTGCGGCGACGGCGACGGCAGATGCGGACCCTCGACCCGGTACCGCTCTCCGACGTGATGAATCTTGTGCACCTTTGCTGGATCCGAGTACGAGCCGCCCTCTCGATCCTTGATCACGGCATCCTCATCCCAGGATACTTCCCACAGCTTGTAGGCCACGTCTACGTATTCGTCGGCCCAGCGGTAACGCTCGGCGTGGTCGGTGAGCGCGGTGAGACCGAAGTTACGGGCCCCGTTGTTCTGCATTCCGGTGACAACGTTCCAGGCGATGCGGCCCCTCGAAATGTGATCGAGCGTCGATATCTGCCGGGCGAAGTTGAACGGATGATTCTGCATAACGTTCGACGTGAGCGCGAGTCCGATGTTGGTGGTGCTCACGGCGAGCGCGCTCAACAGCACGGACGGATCGTTGCTCGGAATCTGCAATCCCTCGCGCACGTAGACATCGAATTCGGCATCCGAGTCGCCGTAGAGCCCACTCACGTCGGCGAAGAACATCGCATCGAACTTGGCGGCCTCGAGTAGTCGAGCGAGATCGATCCAGGTATCGACATCGTTGAATTCGGTCTGGCCGGCATCCGGTCGTCGCCATTGGCCATGATGGATGTGAGACGTGGTGTTCATCACGAAAGCGTTGAAGTGCAGCGGTCGACGGGTCGTCATGGTCATCTCCTGATTGGTGGGTGGTCAAGGCTGGGCAGGGATCCGACGAGCTGTCTGGTGTACGGATGCCGCGGACTGTGGAAGATCTGCTCGACCGTGCCCTCCTCGACCACGACGCCGTCCGTCATCACCAGCACCCGGTCGCTGAGATGACTGATCACGCCGAGGTCGTGCGAGATGAAGAGATAGCTCACTCCGAGCTGCTTCTGCAGTTCGGCCAGCAGGTCGAGAATCTGCGCCTGGATCGACACATCGAGTGCAGAGACCGCCTCATCGAGCACGATCACCGATGGAGATGGGGCAAGCGCGCGAGCGATCGAAATACGCTGGCGTTGGCCGCCAGAAAGCTGGAGCGGAAAACGCGATAGCAGTTCCTCCGGCAGTCCAACCTGTGCGGCCAGCTCGCGCACTCGCGCACGCTTGCGATCGGACGTCGGATAAGCGTCCTCCGGCACGGCGTCGAGCAGGATGCGCTCGGCATTCCAGCGTGGGTCGAACGATCCGAGCGGGTCCTGGTAGACGACTGAGATGCGCGAGCGCAGCCGGCGACGCTTCGGTTCGGAGAGGGAGGACCAGTCCTGGCCGAGAAGTCTCACCACCCCGGCATCCGGCGACGTCAGGGCGAGGGCGATGCGACCGGTCGTGCTCTTGCCCGAGCCCGATTCGCCGACGATGCCGAGCGTCTCACCCCTGGCCAGGCTGAACGACAGGTCGGAGACCGCTCGCTGCGATCCGCCGCCCGGAGTGGGAAAGCTCTTGACCAACCCGATTGCCTCGAGCACCGGGCCGGAGGAGTCCCGCAACTCTTCAGCGATCTGCTCGGGATGCGGAGCAGCGAGCGCCGGGAAGTCCGGCCCGAGACGCCGCCCCCGCGTCTCCTCGCTCGGAACAGCGGCGATCAGGCTGCGCGTGTAGTCATGGCGAGGATGCTCGAGCACCTGTCGCGCATCGCCCTGTTCGACGATGTGGCCACCCTTCATTACCAGGATGGTGTCGGCCAGCTGCGCGACCACGGAGAGATCGTGGCTGATCAGCACGAGGGAAACCCCGCGCCGCTTGGTCTCCTCAAGGAGCGCAAGCACCTGCGCCTGCACGGTGACATCGAGTGCCGTCGTCGGCTCGTCCGCGATAATCAGCTCTGGATCGAGGGCAAGCGCCGACGCGATGAGCGCGCGCTGGCGGAGACCGCCGGACAACTCGTCGGGCCGCTGTTTCGCCCGCTGTTCCGGCAGTGGAACGCCGACGCTGTCGAGCAACTCGATCACCTTCCTCCGGCGTGAGCTCCGCGTGCCCCAGCCGTGCAACCGAAGTGCTTCCTCGATCTCCTTGCCGACCGGCCGAAGCGGGTCGAGCGAGACCAGGGCGTCCTGCAGGATGAAGCCGATGCGCCGTCCGCGGATCTCTCGCCAGGCCCGCGGCGACAGGTCGGAGATGTCTTCGCCGTCGAGTAACAGTCGTCGCGACGAGACCACGGAGTGGGCCCCGGTGAGGCCGACGAGGGTACGCGCGGTCACGCTCTTGCCCGAGCCGGACTCCCCGACGATCGCGACGCACGCGCCGCGCGGCAATTCGAACGAGAGATCGCTGACGACCGGATGCTGCACCCCGCCGCGCGAGAAGGCCACACTGAGCCCCGACACCACCAGCAGGGGTACGGTGTCGGTAGCCTTCGCGACCCGATCCACACTTAGGGTGTCGGTCATTTCTCACCTTTCTCGAGCACGTTCTGGATGTGTTTTCCGAGCGTCGTGGCGGCCAGCGCAAGCGCGACGATCACGAGGCCGGGAACGATGATCAGCCATCCGGCCTGGGTCACGTAGGTGCGACCGGCATCCAGAAGCGCTCCCCATTCGGATGATGGCGGCGCAACGCCGAGGCCGATGAACGCGAGACTCGACGCCCAGACGATCGACTGGCCGATCGAGAGGGCGATGATCGCAACCAGCGGGCGCACGGCGTTCGGCACGAGATGGGCGCGGACAATCCGCCAGCGACTGTGGCCGAGAGCGACGGCCGCTTCGACGTATCCGGAATTCTTCGCCGACAGGATTTGGCCGCGGATAATTCGTGCATATCCCGGTGCGGTGCCGACGCCGACCGCGACGATCTGCGTGATCATTGACGGCCCGAGGACGGCGACGAGCAGTAGTGCGAGCAACAGGGTCGGGAACGAGAAAAGCACCTCGATGATGCGGTTGACCGTACCGGCGACGAAGCGCCCGGCAAGACCCGCAATGGAACCGAGCAGGAGGGCGATGGAGATGCTGACCGCGGTGGCGCCGACGCCGATGGCGAGCGATTCCCGGGTGCCGTAGATGATGCGGCTGTAGAGATCACGGCCGGATTCATCCGTACCGAACCAGTGCGAGAACGACGGCCCCTGCAGTGAGTGATCGAGATCGAGGGCGGTCGGACCGTGGCTGGCGAGCGCACCCGGGGCGAACGCCGCGATCGCGAAGAATGCCAGCACGGCGATTGAGGTCCACAGGCCGGGACCGGCGGCGACGAGGGGATGCGAGCGCACCCGCGGAAGAACTGACGGTCGGAGTGATGTCATGGGGTTCTCAACAGCTTCTCAGGCGCTGGTTCTCAGGCGCGGATCGATCAGAACGTAGATGACATCGACGACCAGGTTCGCGACCACGTAGAGGGCCGCGATGAGCACAACGATGCCGGTGACGACGGGCAGGTCCTGGGTATTGACGGCCGTCGTCAGTGTGCGGCCGATCCCCGCGCGGGTGAAGACCGATTCGACGATCACCGCCCCCGAGATGGTCGCCCCGAGCGCCCAGCCCGACAGGGTCACCGCCGGAAGCACCGAATGGCGAAGCACGTGTCGGAGCCGCACCGCAAGATCGCCCATTCCTCGCATCCGCGCCGAAAGCACGAACAGCTGCCCGAGTGAATTCTCGAACTCGGTGCGCGTCGCCTGCCCCATGAAGCCGGCCAGCGGAATCGCCAGGGTGAGCGCGGGCAGCCACAGGCCGCGGATGCTGCTACCGCCGATTACCGGAAACCAACCGAGACCGAGGGCGAACACCAGCAGCAGGATGATTCCGAGCCAGTAGTGCGGGAGCCCGGCCGTCACCGTGTCGACGAATTCGCCGAACCCGCTGACGAGTCGCGAGCGCCCGGCAGTGAGCGTGACCCAGACGATCATGAAGATCCAGGCGAAGATGATGGTGGTGAGGGTGAGGATGAGCGTCGGTGCGAGCTGCTCGCCGATGATCGAGGTCACCGGTCGGAACTGCTGGTAGGAGACTCCGAGATCCCCTCGGAACAGTCCGCCGATGTAGTGGAAGTACTGCTGCACGACCGGGTCCTGGAGCCCGTACTGCGAATTGATCTGCGCGAGTTCGGTCGGCGTGCGCTCGATAGCCTGGCCGGCGCGGGTATTCAGGATGACGGTTGCGCGGTCACCCGGCAGTGCAGCCTGCGCCGCAAATGCTACGGTGGCCGATCCCCACAGGACGATGGCGGCGCTCAGTATTTTGCGGCCGACCAGTCGCGCTCGGGCGGCGGTCAGCGAACCCGTGTGCTGGGGAGCGCTGGTTAGCAGCGAATCATTTGACGAGGTAAGCGTCATAGAAAACAGGTCCTCCCTGCGCGGTCTCCTGCCACACGCCCTTGAGTTTCGGGGAGACAGCGAGCGTGCTCAGTCGGTCATAAACCCCGATCGACAGCGCGTGCTCTGCGATGTAGTTCTGCGCCTTGGCGTACAGCGCGTTCTGCGCGCTGATGTCGCGTGTCGAGTTCGCTTCGACGATGCTCGATTCGAGCGCCGGATCGTCCAGGAAGGCAGCGTTGTTGAAGTTGGGGTCGTCGGCCGTGCTCGGTCTCCAGTTGATATCGAGGATGCCGCCGTTCACCGCGGTCCAATAGCCGACCGCGAGATCGCGTTCGGTCTGCTTGGAGTAAGCACCGGCGAAGAATGCGCTCGGGGGAACGGGGACCAGTTTTACCGCGAATCCGACGGCCTTCGCCTGTTCCTGGATCCCCTGGAAGATTGCGGCACCGTCCGCGTTGATGATCGATCCGGCTCCGTACGGGAGCACGACCTCGAGTCTCTTGCCGTCTTTGGCGCGGACGCCGTCGCTTCCCTTCGTCCAACCCGCGGCATCCAGAAGTGCCTGTGCCTTTTTCGCGTCGTAGTCGTAGTGATCGGCGGCCGTCTCGCTGTAGCCGGGTGTGGTCTGGCTGACGCCGCCGTTGCCCTCGTACGGAATCACCCCGCGGCCGATCGTTTCGACGATCTTCTTTCGGTCGAGGCTGTAGGCGAAGGCCTGACGCACTCTCTCATCCGTGAATGGTCCCTCGGCCGTATTGAACGAGATCTGTTGCGGCCGCCCCGGGGTCACGTACTTGAGCTCCTGAAAGCCTTCGTTCTTCAGCGTTTTCCACTCGATCGCTGGTACGTCGTAGATCGCGTCAGTCTCTCCTGACCGCAGGGTCGCGACGCGGGTGGTCGGGTCTGCTACGAACTTCCAGTCGATGGTGTCGGCGTAGGCCGCGCCGGTGTGCTTCGCGTTCGCCGGTGGGGAAGTGTAGTTCGGATTGCGCTTCAGGATGATGTCCTGGCCGCGGTTCCACTTGCCAACCGTGAAGGCGCCGGAACCGATCGGCGCCTCGCAATTCTGCTCCTCCGAACGGGTCTTCAGGGCGTGCTCCGACTGGATGCCGAAGTAGCTCTGGGTGAGGTTGTCGGCGAATCTCGGGTATGGCTTCTGCAGAGTTACCTTCACCGTGTTCGCGTCAACTGCCTCAGCCGATTTGTAGTAACCGTGCAACCAGACCTGCGCCGTGCTGTTTCCGCCCTTCGCCCAGTGATCGAAGTTGTAGGCGACGGCCGCGGCATCCACCGGTGTTCCATCGGTGAATGTGACGCCCTTCTTGAGCGTGAAAGTCCAGCTCAGCTGGTCGTCAGACGGCGTCCACTTCTCGGCCAACCAGGGCACCACCTTATGGTCCTTGTCGAGCGACACGAGGTTGTCGATCACCTGGTACGAGAGGTAAGCCTGTTCGATCCAGCCGCCGAAGACGCAGGCCGGCTCCTGCTGGTGTCCGTATTCAATGGTGCCGCCCTTTACCCGCGTAGCGGTGACGGACGAGGTGGATGACTCGGCGCATCCGGTCACGGCCACCGCGGTAAGACCGAGGACGACCAGGGATGTGATGAGAGAGCGTGAGCGAAGAATGATTGACTCCTCGAGATGGGACGGAATGTGCCGCAACTCTAGGGAGGGTCGGGATGCGCTGTCGCGGGCGCGAGTAACACATCGTAGGGAAACGACGCATAAGGCGACATTGCCCAATCGCCCCGAGCTTGTGCTAACGGCTGTGGCTCTCGCTGCATAGCCCGCGGGACTCTCAAAGCAGCAGCCCTCACCAAGGCAAGAGAAACTACTCATCTAGGGTGGAAGCGTGACAGAGACTCCGCTCCGCGTGCTGGTGGCCGATGACTCGGTGCTTCTTCGTGAGGGGCTCGTACGGGTTCTTGTCGAGGCGGGCGTCGACGTGGTCGGCTCCTACTCCGACGGTGATTCCCTGCTCGCCGATCTGGTCGATCTCGCTCCGGACCTCATCGTGCTCGATGTGCGGATGCCGCCAACCTTTCGCGACGAGGGCGTGCGCGCCGCGATCAGGGCCCGCGAACTGCTCCCGGATGTCGGCATCCTGCTGCTTTCGCAGTATGTCGAGGTTGCCTACGCGCAGGAGCTCCTCTCCACAGGCAGCGGAGGAATCGGATATCTGCTGAAAGACAGGGTGGCATCGCTCGACGAGCTGAAGGACGCCATCGAGCGGATCGCATCGCGGAGTACCGTGCTCGACCCCGAAGTCGTTGCTCAGTTACTGGGGAGGCGACACGACCCGCTCGAATCCCTCACGCCACGAGAGCGTGAGGTGCTGACGCACATGGCAGAGGGCCGCACGAATGCGGCCATCGCCTCCGAGCTGGTCATCGGAACCGGAGCGGTGGAGAAGAACGTGACATCTATATTCCAGAAGCTCGGGCTCGACGACTCAGGCAGCGACCATCGTCGCGTACTCGCAGTGCTTACCTGGCTGCAGCGCTGAATTCTCAGCCTGCGGGTCCGTGTTAGTTCGCGCCGACCAGCAGTGGTTCGGCGGCGGCGACCATCTGGATTTCCGGACGGCGCTCCTGGATGTCGTTCGTCCAACTCGCACCGTTCCACCAGCGAACCTGGGGAAGGCCGAGTGGGTCGCGGTACCAGCCGGCTGGCACGGCTGAAGGATTCACTGAAGGCATCGGGAAGCTCCTGTGTGGATGTTGCCCTCGCCGCAGGGAGGGCCATTCGGGGCGGCTAGATACGACACTAGTCCCCCTTTATGAGGACAGGCAGCCCCCTTATGGGGGCCAAGGATTCCTCGATTCCTCAGCGAAGAGCTTTGATCCGCATCGCGACGCTTCTGAAGCCCCTCATGTTCTTCTCGAAACGGGCGCCGAGTACCACGATGATCACACCGCCGAAGGCGAGCCACAGCCACCACTCGACGGATTCGTACACAGCGCGGATCTGCGGGGAGAAGGTCGCGATGGCATGAATGATCGTCACGACCACGGCGATCAGGAACGGCGCCTGCAGCCGCAGCGCAGCGCTGATGACAATGATCGCGATGCTCACGATGCCCAGACCGAGGAGCCGCCACAGCGGAGCGTCCCACGCGGTGGCCACGAGCGAGGGGACGAGCAGCACGGCGACGCCCGGCGCCAGCCACGGCCAGGTGCGCGCTGTGGGCGTGCTGGCCAGTTTCATGGCTCCTGTGCCGATGAGGGCGACCGCGAGGGGGATCGATCCGAGTTCCACCCTGTCGAGCGCTCCGGTGCTGAGTCCTCCGATCGCGGCGATCGCCGCAAAAGCTATGGCTACCCAACCCACCAACCGGGTGAACGGTGCACGGTCGGTGGCGAGGGCGATCACATGAAGCGCGGCGAAAAGCAGCACGACAGCCAGGGCCCGCATCGAACCGATGCTGCTCGGACTGAAGGCGTACAGCTCGAGCAGCAGCATGGCGGTCATGGCGAAGAGCCCGAGCACGAGGCTGGCTGTGGTGCGCAATGCGACACTCGCGTCGTCGCGGGGCCTGGCCTGGCCGAAGGCGGCGATGACCAGAATGATCACCGCTGCGGCGAGCCAACCGTCAAGGCGCAGGTCGGGGGCACCGCTTTCCCGAGAGACCGAGATGGCCCGGCCGATCGTCACGATAATGACGCCGATGCCGCCAGCAAGAGCCGCAGCATCGAGATACGGACGGATGCCGCGACCACCTGTCACGACGCTGCCGACGATGAGCAGCACCGCCGACACCGCTCCGACGATGATCGTGCGGGGGAGAGCACCGGTGGTGGCGTTCAGTGCGAGGGGAAGGATGGCAACCAGCAGCCCGCCGAGAGCGACGAACGGTGCTACCTGGCTGGGGGAGGCATTCGCCCTGCTCCTGTTGGCACGCCAGAGCAGGAGCGCGGTGAGCAGCAGCGCGCCCGCGACCGGCAGCACGAAGGGTTCGAGTGCCTGCACCCGACCCTGGAAGAGTCGCCACCAGAGGCCCGCGACAGCGAGGGCGAGGGCGAGCCAACCGACGAATCGTCGTGGTGAGGTCGAGGAGAACAGCCCGTCTGCGCTGATCGAGAGCATGAGTGCGGTGACGGCCGCGATCACGAGCACGAGCCAGGTCGCGTCCTGGCGGAGAACGATGGCAGAGAGAACTGCAGGAACCGCGACGATCGCGATGCTCGCTTCGCGGGCGCCACGTGTGCTGCCCGGTCTCAGCACCGTGACGACGAGCGCACCAACCGCGGCCAGGAGAGCGGCAGTGATGGGCGAGACCGAGCGAGCGAAACCCGGCAGATCGAGTACTCGCACGAAGGAATCCACGAGCCAGTAGACAGCGGGCGCCAGAGCGATCGATGCCGCGACGCGTTCCAGCCGCAGCGCCGCATTTCGGGAGGGCCCGATCCAGAGAACGAGGGCGATCAGCAGGCCGGCGCTCGCCGCGAGGCTTGTGCCGTATTCGGGCAACAGTGTGTCGACGCGGCCGATCGAGAAGTTGTTCAACTCGAGGCGAGTCACGATACCGGCAACGACCGCGGTGATACCGGAGATCCAGAACAGCGTGCGACGGTCGATGACGGAGACGAGTCGACTGCCGATGACCGCAGCGGTGGCGAGCAGCACGATCGCAACGATGCCGGCGGCGCGCGTGGCGTTGAGATTGTCGACCAGGAACCCGGGTTGCGTTGGCAGCGCCAGTTGACGTGCGAATGCGGCGGCTCCGATCAGCAGGATCACCGTGGCTCCGCCGAGAAGCGCAGCCCGACCGATGGTCTGGGAGGTGAGCAGGCGACCCGCGAGCAGAATCGCGATGACCACGATCATCACGATCCACCAGGTCGAGGTGCTGCCCCAGGACGCGAGGTAGGCGAAGGTGGCGGATGCCGCGAGCAGCCCCACGAGCGGTGGCGAGTAGCGTCGACTGCCGCCGCCCCGCCGCCGCAGAACAACCAAGGTCGCGAGTGCAGTGACCGCGAGCAGAAGCCATACGGCCAGCACCGCCCACAGGACGGACAGGAGCGGCACGGCAAGCACCACGATCGCCGCGCCGAACCAGGCGAGAATGCGTCCACGAGTCCTGGCAGCCCCTCCGAGAGTCCAGGCCACTGCCGCCAACAGACCGACCGTCATCAGGCCGAGGATCGCGAAGCCGTAGTTGCTGTTGGTGGGAATGATCTCAGCCGTGGGTGCCGCGCTCCAGGCGTTGACGAGTCCTTTGCCGACAGCGGTGACGGTTGCCGCGATGGAGACGAGAGCAGGTGCCAGTAGCGCGAGGGCCAACACTGCAGCGGCAGCCCAGGTGGCGACACGAAGGTGGCCGGCAAGTCGCGGGTGCGGCATCCGGCGTGCGGCCAATTCAAGAACGAGCGCGACGACGACCGCCGCGATCGGCGGCGCGAGTACACCGAAGTTCAGTTCGCCGACACGGAATACGGCGGACCCGACGGCCAGAGCGGCGCTGGCGCCCGCGACACCCGCAAATGCTCCGCCGAAACCTCGGGGACGTGGTTCCGCGCCATCCGTGTCGACCAGCACGACGTGCATAGCAGCAACCGCCGCGACACCAAACAGCGCGATGGTGGACGCCCAGTCCGAGTCCGGCGAGACGACGAAGGCGAAGAGAGCTGCCCCGAGCGTGGCGACGAAGGCAGTGACGAGCACGATGATCCGCTCGGCCATCGCCGGAACAGCCGGCCGCGATTCCCGTGCTGGCCGGGCAGCGAGACGGTGCACGACGCCGGCGAGCGCGGCCGCTGCGAAAGCGAAATAGCCGCGGGACGTGACATCCGCCGGCTGGTCGAGACCGGCGACTACCAGACCGATACCCGGTGCGAAGGCGGCGAAGCCGATGATGCTCGCAGTCCGCAGGCCGGAGAGACGATTCCACAGCACGAAGACGACTGCCGAGATCACGAGGGTCCAGCCCCAATACGCCATGCCGTCGGCCGACCCCAGCCCGAAGAAATCGTTCGAGCGCAGTGCGAAGGCATCCAGGTAGACCAGCACGACGGCGAAGACGGCGATACCTTCGGCGGTGGCGGTGAGGGAACGTCGTCGCAGCATCGACGCGACGACGAAAGCTGCGATGGTCACGGCGGCGATGATGAGCGATCGCACGAGAATGCCGTAATTGATGAAGGCGTAGACCAGGAAGAAGATGGCGGCGACCGACAGCAGCGAGATGCCGACGATGACCAGGATGATTTGCACACTCGAGCGTCGCGGGCCAGTGGGCGTCGACGGAGCTGCGGGTTGTGGGGGAGTAGCAACCGTCGGTGGGACCGCAGCGGGCGGCAAAACGGCAGGCGCGGCGATGACGGAGCTCACCGAGGCTGCGGGAGCACTGACGGGTACCGACGGAGCGACGGGGATCTCCGCGTGCCGCCGCGCAGCGTCAGCCTTCTGGGCCGTCTCGAAACGGATACGCCCGATCACATCGAGGCGACGATCGAGCACGGCGGCAGCATCCGCTGACAGCACCGCCAGTTCTGCCGCCGCGGGGTGGGTGAGGTCCAGCCCACAGCTCGTGCAGACTGCGCCGCGCCACGGGGCGAAGCACGCAGGGCACTGCGCCGTGCTCGTGAGGTCGTTGGGCGTGCGCGGAAAGACGACCCGCCCCGCGTACTGCCTGAAGTCGGTCTCGGATTCGGCCATTGCCACGTGCTCCCCTGAACGGTCGTTGGTACAGGGTAGCGGCAGCCCGCAGAAGTTGGCGATGGGCACGACTGCCCTGTGGAGCGCGAGCTCACATCATTGGCAGGATGGAGTGGTGTTGCACCGGCAGCGCACCAGTCTGGAGTCGAGATGCCCGCCCGATCGAAAACAACCACCGCGCCACGGCTCGATTTCAGGGCGCCGACACAGCTGATCGACATCGATGCCGCTGGCCTGATTGCTGGCGAGGATCGCGACCAGGAACGCTATGCGGATGCCGACCTGTCGCACCGGGACCTCACCGGATCCTCCTTCACCGAGTGCGAGTTCGACGCAGTCACTCTCACCGATGCCCAGCTCCGCGGTTCCCGGTTCATCGAGTCGCTCCTCACCGCGCCTTTCGCCCCGGTACTGCTTGCTGCCCGCACCACCTGGCGTGATGTGCTGATTGAGAACCCGCGCTGGGGATCGGCCGAGCTGTTCGACGCCGAGATGCGCACGTTGCACATCCGCGGCGGCAAGATCGACTATCTCAACCTGCGCAACGCCCGTCTCACCGACGTACTCATCGAGGACTGCACCATCACCGACCTCGACCTCGGCGGATTCCACGGCACACGGGTCTCACTCCTCAACTGCCGAATCGAGACATTGGACCTCACCCGAGCCACGTGCAAGGATGTCGATCTCCGAACCAGCGACTTCTCGGCTATCAATGGACTGGATGGCCTCAGGGGCGTCACGATCGACGAGTTCCAGCTCTCCCTCTTCGCCCCGCTGCTCGCGGCGCACCTCGGTATCGTCGTCGAATAGGCGTACGGCAAGGATCAGAGTTACTGCGGCTCCCACCCGCCGAGTCGGAGCTAGTCCTTCGGTGCCTGTGCGATTCGCACAGCGTTGCCCGACGGGTCGCGAAAGGCACAGTCGCGCGGCCCCCAGCCCTGATCGATAGGTTCCTGGAGTACTTCCGCACCCGATGCCCGCACGGTCTCGAAGGTCGCGTCGACATCGTCGGAGTTGAAGACGAGGAAGGGCAGCACACCTTTGGTGAGGAGTTCCTGTAGCGTGTCGCCGTCGGTCTGCGAGCGGCCAGCGTGCGGCACGGAAATCACGATTCCGAGTCCGGGCTGCGTTTCGAGACCGAGAGTGACCCAGCGGAAGTCTCCAGAGGACACGTCGTTCTGAACCTGGAGGCCGAGCGCGTCTCGATAGAAGTCGAGCGACTCGTCGACATCGTTGACGGTGATGTTGGTGTATTGGAGTGAGATTGTCATGCGGATAACGCTAGGCGGCGGCTGTCGGCGTCGCTTCTCGAATCCTGCTCGACCCTTTCGCAGCGGCCCGTCGCAGTGGCCGGGTTGTCACCTTCGCAACGAAGGGTGGCATGGCGGCTATCGCGTGGTGTTTCCTGCTGCGATATGCGCTCGGGGTTTCCCCGGCGATCTCGGTGAAGCGCGAACTGAAGGACCCGAGCGACGTGGCTCCCACGGCCATGCAAGCGTCGGTCACAGTCATGCCGTTTCGCAGCAGCGCCATTGCGCGCTCGATCCGGCGGGTCATCAGGTAGCCGTAAGGCGTCTCGCCATAGGCCGCACGGAACTGCCGGGAGAAGTGCGCGGGAGACATCAGTGCGCGGCTGGCCATCGTCGGCACGTCGAGGGCGCTGGCGTACTCCCTGTCGATCAGGTCGCGTGCACGGCGCAGATGCGCCAGTGTCGCAAGTGCTTCTGGTGTCATGGGAAGAAAATACCACCCGAGTTCCATCAGTCCACTGAATTTCCCTACGATGTGCGAATGATCTCAGTTCAGGATGTCTTGTTGAGGGATGGGCGCGTGCTGCGGGTTCATGACAGCGGCGGGCCTTCGGATGCATTCACCGTGCTATGGCACCACGGCTCTCCGCAGACCGGTGCGCCGCTCGACCCGCTGCTGTCTGCGGCCGCTGAGCGCGGCATCCGTCTCGTCTCCTATGGTCGGCCAAGCTATGGCGGGTCGTCGCCGTTGCGGGGGAGGGATGTGGCATCGGCCGCCGACGACGTCCGCCAGATCGCGGACGCGCTTCGTCTCGACACGGTGGCCGTGATGGGAGCGTCGGGCGGCGGCCCTCATGCGCTGGCCTGCGCCGCGCTGCTCCCCGATCGCGTGACAGCGGTTGCCTGCCTGGCGAGCCTCGCTCCTTTCGACGCCGATGGCATCGACTGGTTCGGCGGCATGGCCGCCGGCGGCGAGTCCCTGCGGGCAGCCGTTCACGGGCGAGAAGCGCGCGAACTGTACGAGGAGACGGCGGAATTCGACCCGGAGAGCTTCAACGCGGGGGACTACGCGGCTCTTGACGACACGTGGTCATCGCTGGGCGACGACGTCGGAGTCGCCTCGAAGGCCGGTACCGAGGGGTTGGTCGATGATGATCTCGCCTTCGTCGTGCCATGGGGCTTCGATGTGGCGGACATCGCCGCACCGGTGCTGCTCGCCCAGGGCGGCGACGACCGGGTGATTCCGGCCTCTCATGCGCACTGGCTGCTCGGTCGCTGCACGGACGCCGAGCTGTGGCTTCGTCCGCATGACGGTCACATCTCGATCCTGAATACCTCGCCGCTCGCGATGGACTGGCTTCTCGCCCACGGCTGAGCGCCGATGCGCAAGAATCGTAGGATGGCCAGCGACAATCTGATGCTCATCCACGATCCAGAGCTTCTCGCCAGGGGTGAACGGGTTCTCGGCGCCGAGTTCACCGCGATGAGCGAGAGAGTGCTGCGGGCCACCGAGTTGACCTCCCGTCTCAACGTCCTGCCCTTCGATGACGAGACGGGTAAGGCGGCCCTGCTCGAACAGATCCTGGGCCACCCTCTTCCGGCGAGAGTGACGATCTACCCGCCCTTCTACACCGACAACGGGCTTCATCTGGATCTCGCTGAGCGGGTGTTCATCAACCAGGGGTGCACGTTCCTCGACTACGCCGGTATTCGCTTGGCCGAAGGCGTGATGATCGGCCCGAAGGTTACGTTCATCACCGTCGGCCATCCTGTGGATCCGGAGGAGCGACGCCACTTTCTCACCGGCGCCCCGATCGACGTCGCGGAGAACGTGTGGATCGGTGCTGGGGCGATGATCCTGCCCGGGGTCAGTATTGGGCGCGACGCGGTTGTCGCCGCCGGTTCGGTCGTCGCTGACGACGTGCCGGCGGGAAGCCTCGTGGCCGGGCCGAAAGCCGCTGTGCGCCGAAGCTGGTAGCGCGTGACTGCGGTGGTGAAGTTCACAGCATGAAGTCGGCCCCGCAGGTCGCTCATCTTCACGGAACTCCGTGGTGGGCAGAACACTATTTCCTGGAACATGGCTACAATAAAACATGTCTAGGGGGCGTTAAAACGTGTTTTAAGAAGGTTGAAATGGCTAAGCGAACTGTGTCGTTGCGCCCGCATGTCCAGGACGCTCTCGCCGTGTGGGGGCAACTCATCCGGCGCGGTCGGCTCGACCGCGCCTGGACAGCCGAGGACCTCGCTGCGCGCGCGAACGTTTCGGAGCAGACGGTCTACTCGGCCGAAGCGGGCAACCGCGGCACAGCCGTTGGCACGATGATGGACCTCGCAGACCTCGTCGGCGTCCCCATTTTCGGGGTGGAGGACCGCGCCGAGCTCGCGATTCGCCGTCAGCGCGGTGAGGAGATGCTCGCTCTGCTCCCAAGCCGCGTGCGCCGACCAAAGGGCGGCAGCGACGATGACGACTTCTGATGAACTCTACGTCTGGACGTGGCTGCCGGGCCAAACCGAGCCCGTCCTAGCCGGAAGGGTAGACCAGGCCGGACCGCTCGTCACCTTCATATATGCACTGAGGTACCGAACCCGGTCGGACGCCATCAGCCTGTTCATCCCGGAGCTTCCGCTGCGATCCGGGATCCAGGAGCCTGCAGACGGGCTGACCATCGCGGGCGTCCTGAGGGATGGGAGCCCGGACAGGTGGGGCCGCGGTGTCATCGAACGTCGACGGGGTGCTGCACCGAACTCCCTGACCGAAATCGACTACATGCTGAGCTCTAGCTCGAATCGCTTCGGGGCGTTGGACTTTCAGGTCGGTCGTGAGAACTACGTACCTCGGGATGACTCGGCGACCCTCGATGACCTGCACGAGGCGGCCACCATCCTCGATGAGGGACGAGAGCTGCCCGCAGGTCTGGACGCGGCACTGATGCATGGCACGAGCCTCGGAGGTGCACGCCCGAAGGCGACACTCACGGATGCAGACGGGAGCGAGTGGCTAGCGAAGTTCGCGTCGTCCGATGACCGTGTCTTCTCAGCGGTGAACGCCGAGGGGGCGATGCTTGAGCTCGCGCGACGGGCCGGCATGAGCGTACCCGACAGTAAAGTCGTCTCCTCTCTCGGCAAGGAGGTTCTCCTCGTCCGACGATTCGACCGAGATGGGGCAGGCGGACGACGCCACGTGGTCTCCGGCCTGACGATGGCGCAAACCGACAAGATGTATGCCCGCTACGTGTCTTACCCGCAGATACTCGATGTGCTCCGCGAGTACGCCACGGACGCCACCAAGCCCGGGCCCGAGCTTTTCAATCGCATCGCAATGAACATCGCTATCAGCAACAACGACGACCATGCCCGAAACCATGCAGCGTTTTGGGACGGGACGCACCTTGAGCTGACTCCGGCCTACGACCTCGCGCCGGGTCAGAGGTCGGGTGATACATTCGCACAGGCGATGGCATACGGCCGAGGGGACGGTGGCGAGAAGGTGTCCAACTTCGCGGCGTTGGTGCGTGAGTCGGAGACCTATGGGCTCAACGCCGCAGAAGGTCGGGACATCGTCGACCATCTCGTATCGAGCATCCGTGACAACTGGGCCGACGCTGCCGAGGTCGCGCGTCTGAGCGCGTCATACAAGCAGAACCTTTACGACAAGCAGGTGCTGCCGAGGGCGGCGTTTTTCGACTTCGAACCGGCACCGCTTTAGCGGAGTAGGTCGGCGCGGAAGCTGCCAGCGCGTATATAAAGCGGCGATGGCCGTACATTCAGCGACAAATCCAGCGCGCGCGCTCACAGTTTCCTTTGTGGTGCGCCTGAGGGCTGCCGTGGTTATCCACAGGTCCGACCACGCGGCGGACGGGGCATCGTGATGACCTGTTCCCTCAGAACAAAAATCGGCCCCTCAGAACGATCATCCCCATGAGTTCGCTTGTGATCAGCCAGTTGGTGGTTATCTTCACCACGGACCGCTTCTCGACGCGATGGGTGTGTGGTGTCGTCTGCGCCGGTGCCCTCATCGTCATCGCGATCGCTATTGCTCAGTTTCGGAAGCTCGTCAGAAGCAAAACTGATGAATCGACGAGTTAGTCGCGGGCGGCTCCTCCTCTTCGCAGACGGCTTCGCATAAACCGTCTCACCGACGCTGGGCAGTCAGGATTCGGTTTGCTGCATTCTCCGGACTGCGCTCTGCGGAGATAGCCGGGTTGCGGGTGCGAGACGCGAATCTGGCTGCTGGGCATATCGAGGTTCGGCAGACCGTTCGGAGGGTGTCGGGGGAGTGGGCAGTCGGCACGCCCAAGTCCGCCCGGTCCACCCGCAACGTGCCGCTACTGAACCGGGGGCCGATTGCCGAGCTACGGATGCTGCTGCTGGCGCACCCGGACTCCGGCAACCCTGACGCGTTGTTCTGGCCCGCCCGGGCCTACTCGACCCACGCAGCGGACTGGACTCGCCCCTGCGACGTGTGGAGCATTCGTCGCCACGCGATGGCCGCAGTGGTGGAGGAGTTAGGGATGCCGCCGATGAGATTCCACGACCTCCGGCACACCTACGCGTCGCTGATGTTCGCCGCCGGATTCAAGTCCTCCGAGGTCTCCCGCTGGATAAGCCACGCGTCGGTCGCCACCACGGATTCAATTTACGCCCACCTATACCCGAGCGACTACAACGAGCAGATCGCCATGTTCGAGGCGTTCGTAGCCGAAGCCTAAAACCGCACAACCACCACCAAGGAGAAGGAACTATGAAGACGCAAGAAATTGAAGCCCAATCCCAAATGACCGAGCTGAGGAAGATCCTGCGGGAGTTTGTTGATCCCGCGACAAACGAAGTCACGGACGTTAGGAGTGCAGCTATTTACCTCTCCTTTGAGGCCTTGTACCGGGTCAAGCTGCTTCTCGACGAACAGCTCATCGAGAGCGACTACGCCGAGATTTTCCGGGCAATAGGCGACCTCACTGCCGACATCGCCTGGGACTGGGCTCGGCAGGAAGACGATGGTCTCGAGTACTGCTGACCTTGTAGCGACGACTAGCCAACCGCGACCTAAGACCGTCGTCGCGGTTGGCTAGTTCGCGCTGGTGATCTCGACGGTGAGAACCTTCTTGAGTTCGTCCAGCGTCAGATAGTAATCGCAGGACACCTCCATGTCTGAGCCCTCTTCTGTCGACCAGATGTATGAGCGGAATGTCTCGCAGGTGTTCTCGCCGCCATTGTCGTCGCCAACTATCGCTGTGAAGGTGGGTGTGTTGCGGGACGTGTCGCCGACCCTCGACACGTGGACCAGGAAGCTCATTTCGGAGTACTGGGCGTTGGACTTGAGCTCGCCGGTATCGGCGATTGACCAGCCCTCTCCAGAAAGGTCTCCAGTGACAGCCACTGTTCGTGAACCAGAGTTTGCCGCCCATTGCTGCCGCTGGACAGAGCTGTAGATCCCCGCGATTACAAAAATTAGCACGATGGCGAGAATGACGATCCCCGCTATCCCCAGACACCCGATCTTGCGCTTCGGCTTCGGCAGGAAGGGGGCGTTGTCGAGGCTCATGTGCTCAACCTATCGTGAGGTCGACTCATCGGCAGTGGCACCTAACCGCGACGGGGTTTACACGGGGATTGATGATTGACCCGAGTGGAGCATGGGTGTACCTTCGCAATTTAGTGGATCCTGCAGCGTCAATTTGACACCAAGTGTCAACTGCAGCTGGGGCCTTTGTCCAGGGGAGTTCAGTTGACAGAATTGATGAGACTCTGAAACTGGTCCGCCTAAACCAACTAGGAACACCTGATCAAAGGCTGTTTTTTAAATTGTAGACCTTCGAGCGAGATCGGTGTAGACGCAGAAATGGCCCATCCTAAAGATGGGCCATGATTGTGTTTTAAGTCACATTTTGCGAAGCCAGGCGGAGCGGAGTTCGGGTTCGCATTTGGTGCACCCGCAGGACTTTACTCGATTTGGAACGCTCTGGCGGGTGCTGTGTCCGAAGACGCATTTCCAATTTCGGAGCGTTGTTCCTGGCATGACCTGATGTGGACCAAGGCCTTCGTTGGATGCCATGTTCCAATCGATTGCGATATCGGGGTATCGAGAGGCGACATCTGTTTCGCCGGGTGCTAGGACTCGATGATTGCATTTGCCGCATCCGGCGCCTGCGACTCGTCGGTCGGCTCTTGGCTTACGCGGAGCGCAACGGTGACAGCCGTGACCTTGGATTCGGCTGTAAATGAGCGCCTGCCATTCGTGTCCGAAACGGCATCGCCACCAAGCCATAGTCGTACTGCTTGCGTTGAGGGCTGCGTTTCGTTGGGGTCAGGCATTGACATCCTCCGCCCACATCACGGACAGATCGGTCAGATCGACCAGGATGACGTTTCCGGGGTTTCTTTGGCGAGGGACACGATTTGCTGCCCGGTATTCAGGCGGACGCTGTCACGCACATGAAAATGGCCGTGTACCAACAGCTTCGGCTGGGTGGCCTCCCATACACGGGTGATGATCGCGGCGCCGGTCTCGGCGTACGCGATCGCGGGGGGTTCCCATGATCCGTGAGTGGCGCGGATTGAGGCGACTTTCGGTGTCGCGGGGTTTGGGGAGTCATGGGTGATCAACATGTCCACCCTGCCGCCGTTGGTTACAGCAACAATGTCTTCCTCAGTAGGAAGTTCCTCTGGCCACCAGGACACTCCAGGGACCCGCCAATACCGATCAATGGATGCAGTCCCACCGAACGACATCAACACCTGATTTCGTTGTGTCCACCGGTAGCCGCGCGGCAGAACTGAAACGTGTGAGCGGATTGGACCCGGCATCCCCGCTCCCGCTTGGTCGAAAAGTTTCCATAAATATGACCAGTCCTCGTGGTTGCCTGTGGTGACCACGATAAACACGCCACTTTCGGCCGCCCAACCGTTGACACGGTCGAGGAACAGAGCGCCCGCGCGGTCGGTGTAAATGGAGACGTCTCCGACGTGGTGCAGCCGGGTGACCCCGAGCTCCGCCAGCCGGAACAGCTTCTCCCGAAGGAGATGATCCTTGCCGTGCCAGTCCCCAGCGATAGCGATGATCGGACTGTCATCGCTCACTAACCATGGGCTATTTGGTTCTGTCATGCCGCTCCGTCCATCGGGCCACGGACTGCCCGCGACGAGTGAATACGAAGGCGTTTTTGTGGCCCTCGCGTCCTGAAATCTAGTGAGGCGCGCCGATGCGTTGGCCTCGTGCAGGCATGCATATTCCGCAAACGTGCGCGGTGAGTCCCGGATCCGCGCATAACCATTCCGACGCTGCAACCGCTGCAGCTCGGAAAGGCACACATGCTCACCCCGCCCCGACTGGAGCGCCTCCTCGCGCAATATGCTGCAATCGCAGCGCATCCTCCGATCCACCCGAGCGCAGACCTGCAACGGTCCCTCACTTACTTCCGGCACGATATACGCGATCAGGCAGTGGATGTGTTGTTCGGACAGCCCGCTGTCCGTACCGTCGCGTGGTTCAAAAATCTGAACCGACTTGAGCTATTCGTGGCGGGGGAAGGGCGTTTTCCTCGCGAAAACAATCGTCCCTCCGGCAGGCAGATCAGCGTGGAAGAGCGTCAACTCGCAGTCTGGGTGCGCACCGAACGCACCGCCGCGAATCTTGGGCGTAGATGCGATTTTCAACTCCAGAGACTCGCCTGCGTGCCCGGGTATCGAGAGACGCCGTTGGATGACCGGTGGATGGCGCGTTTCCTCGCATATGAGCGGTCACTTGCCAGCCTTGGCCACCCGCCGGTGTTGAGTGGGAACAATCCGGGGGACAGGGCCCTCGCCGGGTGGGCTGCGAAACAGCGCATGGCTCACCGGTCCGGAACCCTCGGCGTGAGGCGCCAACGCCTGCTCCAAACTCTCTCGATTTGGACCTGGGGAAGCGGCCGACCCTAGCCAACACGCCACGCCACACTGGGTTCGCCCTTTGGACGGTCACGGACCCTCCCTCCTTTGTCCGCACGATGTTGAGTCAAGACTTTCTGTCGTCCGAGTGCTTGGAATCGCTCGCCGAGATGCTCGAAAGCGATCGGGCTGGGCGAGACGTGATGCGGCGACCGATGTTCCTGTGGGGACGGAATCCGGCAACGAAATGAAATGAGGAGTGCCACCTGATCTGGATTGCGAAGATATTGCATTCCTGCACAGGGAATCCCCGCGCCTCGTAGGCGCCTGTCGGGGCCTATCTGGGCCTATCGTCAGAATCAGTGCGCCGTGGGGCGAGGATAAGGACAGACCGAATGTGCGCTCAGATCAAGAATCGGGTGATGCATCCCACCGTGGACACCCTGCTGATTCCAACTGCATGCTCGCCGGCAATTGTCGAGGTTGTATCGAAACTCAGCGGATCGATTGAAGCAGCCCATGAACCCGACCCCCGCTTTGCCCGCCAATGAATGGGACGTACTGCTCGGCCCGTTCTATCTCGTCACCGATGTGGCCCGGTGGATCGGGGTCAGTACGCGCGTAGTTCGATATCGGATCGCCGCCCGGCAGCTCATCGGCCTGAAAACGACAGATCGGATGTTGCTCCCGAGCTTTCAATTCAACGAATATCGCGAAGCTCCAAAGCGCCTCCGAGAAGTTCTTACCGCGATGGATCCGCCAGGTATTGATCCGTGGGGCGATGCCGCCCTCCTCCGCGAACGCCGAGAAGAATTGGGCGATCGCAGTCCAATCGAGGCACTCTGGGCCGGTCAATACGAGGAAGTGCTCGCGCTGGCAACTGAGCTTGGGGAAGTGGTGCGGGAACTGGTTTCCCCACAGCTCGGTGTCCGAAAAACGACCAAGTCGGGCGACGCGACCGATCTGACATTGCGGACTGGCCACTCACCCGCGTCGACAGACGGATAGCTCCAGAGGGGTGACCGGGTGTTCGTGAATCTGCGGCCCAATCAAATCGACAGCAGTCCCAGAGGACTCCACAATGCTCAGCGACTGGCGTCATCTGCCTTGATGTTCGACTGCTTCTGAGAGATTGGACCGATGTTCCTCTCGAATTACACTCTGTTGGGAAGCAATTTCAAGAAAGCGCAGCCAAGCGGACAAAACCGTGCTCGCGCAAACCTTTGAGGGAGAAAACCATGCCTGCAGTGACCGACACCTTCACCCTGTCAAACGGCGTCAAAATCCCCCGCATCGGCTTCGGCACCTGGCAGATCCCCGACGGCCCAATAGCCTACGACGCAGTCGCCGCCGCACTTGATGCCGGTTACCGCCACATCGATACCGCGCGCGCCTACGGAAACGAGGCGAGCGTCGGCCGGGCGATTCGCGACAGCGGGATTCCACGTGACCAGATCTTTGTGACCACCAAACTCCCGGCCGAGGTCAAGAGCGGCCGTGAGGCGGAGGTCAGCTTTGAGACGACGATTTCGGCCCTGGGCCTCGACTACGTCGATCTTTACCTGATTCACGCTCCCTGGCCCTGGTCGCAGATGGGCAAAGACTGCCGAGCCGGGAACATTGAGGTGTGGCGGGTATTCGAGAAGATTCTCGCCGACGACCGCTCGCGTTCCATCGGCGTCTCGAACTTCGACCCCGCCGACCTCCAGTCGCTGATCGCTGCGACCGACGTGACGCCCCACGCAAACCAAATCCGCTATTTCATCGGCCACACACAAAAAGAAACCGTCGACTACTGCCGCGAGCGAGAGATCCTGGTCGAAGGCTATTCACCGCTGGCCACAGGCGCGATCCTCGACAACGAGAACGTACACGAGATCGCCGCGAAGTACGGGAAGTCGGTAGCCCAGATTTGCATTCGCTACCTGCTGGAGAAAAACATCCTCCCACTGCCAAAAACGATAACACCCGACCGCATGACCCAGAACGCCGACATGGACTTCACAATCTCGTCCGATGACCTGAAGGCTCTCGACGCACTGATCGACACCGCGCCGTAAAGTTTTCTGATCAACGTGAGGCCCACGACCGGTGAAACTCGAACGATTAGCGGGCGGCATTTCACTGTGCTCGTCGAAACCGATTTCAGGGTGATTTTCGACCTGGAGGGTGCTCGCAAGGGGAAAGGTGATCGCATTTGGTGAAACCAGTCAAGTACCCGCATGGTGGGCGCGAAGTGCGTCAGCGGCCCACTGGTCGAAATGGCTTCGTCGCTGTGTCCGGTGACGGTGAGTTGGGTGTACATGCCAGCGGCGTAGTGGCCGGGAAGATTGCAGACCAACTCATACCGGCCCGGCACCAGCGTGACGCTCACCCAGCCTGAGGTTCCGGGCAGGATGCCTTGGCCCGCGCCTTCTCCGCAGGTAGTGGATGCCTCCCCCAGGCTTCCCGCCTCGTCGATCTTCCCGTCGCCCCCGAAGGGCTGGGTTCCCGCGATTTGAGATTCGGGAAGGGGAAGGACAAGCAGTTCGTGGGTGACGCTGCCCCCGTTCGTCACGAGGAACGACACAGTCCCATGTCGAACTGTGGCACGGTCGGCGGTTAACCGCATGGCACCACCGGACATCGGCCCACTGTCACCTCCCATCATGGGCCCACCCACGTCCGTAAAGGTGACGTCCACGATCGTTCCAGAAAGGTCCGGCACCGTACACGCTGGAGCGCCCCAGGTTTGATGTCGCATCCTTTTGAGTTGTAAGGACGGATCCACGTGCCCAAGAAAATTCTTCTCGAGGTCCAGGCCCGCGCCGTGCGTTTGGTGGCCGAATCAATCTTGGCCGAAATTTTCACGTATTCGGATGTATAAGTAAGGAGGTGCGTCGTGTTGATTGGGTCACGTCCCGCCGGGAGGGGTAATTTCCGTCGTCCGTCGGCGTCAGTTGTTTTAGCTTAGGTGGCGGTAGGTTCTGGGATGATGGCAGCTCCTCGACGTGGTCCGTGCCGAGGTTCATGACGGCTAGTTCGAGGATGGACGATCCGGAAAAGTTGCCGCGGTCGCCGGTTTCCCATTCGTCGTGTCGCTCGATCAGACCAGATCCTGCCAGGCGCAGCGCAGCAGCGCAGCGGGGTTCGGGAACACACCGACGACACGGTGCGGCGTTGACCTCTTTTCTGACCCGTTCCAGCGGTTCGTGGGCCAAATCTGGTTCCAATACCCCTTGGGAAACGACGCGAACGCGAGGAGGTAGTGGCGCGCCTCGTCGAGCCTGACCGCGACTTTTGGATAGGAGCGGGCGAGCATCGGCGTCACTTCGGTGAACTGGGTGAGGATGTGCTCACACGGTCGGGTTGGGCGAAGACGGTGTGGATGATCGAGGCAACCTTGTCCTGGCTGCCTTGGGAACAACGAAGAGCATCTTGCGCATGAAATGGACCCGGCAGCCTTGTAAGGGTGCACCTTGGCACACGGTACTGATCGCTTTCTTCAGCCTGGTGTGGGCGCCGGAGATGACGAGCTTCACCCCGTCGTCACGATGGTCGCTGGCCCGGAAATCGTCGCTAGTGTTGCGTGTCGTTGAATCATTTAGGTGTGGAGTGGCATCAGACTTGAGTCATGGTTTACCTGGCTCGGGCGTTGGTTTTGCGTGATGGTGACCGGTCGAGGCTGGAGCGGCTCACGCGGGGAAAAGCGGTGTCGGCAACTCTGGCGGTGCGGGCGCGGGTCGTGCTTTCGGCCGCTGACGGGTTGCCGAATATCGAGATTGAGAAGCGGACGGGGTTGACGCGTCCGAGCGTGCTGAAGTGGCGAGGCCGGTATTCGGAGTCCGGGATCGAGGGCTTGAAGGACGCTCCCCGGCCGGGTCGGGAGCCGGTGATCGATGAGCTCGCGTTGATCGCGGAAACCCTTGCCGATCAGGGGAAACCACCAGCGGAGTTGGGGATCTCGCATTGGTCGGCCCGGTTGATGGCCACCCGAAGCGGCGTGTCGTTCTCCAGCGTGTCCCGGATCTGGCGCAAGTGGAGAATTCAGCCGCACCGTCTCGACACGTTCAAGTTCTCCACCGACCCCGAGTTGGAAGCGAA